>JANXVW010000189.1 GCA_025351455.1 Betaproteobacteria bacterium
CTTGTAGGTCGACGGCGCATGCGTCTTGAATTGGCCGCGCGCATCCCACACCAGTTCTTCCGAGGTCAGCCAGCCCATGCCCTGCACGAAGCCGCCTTCGACCTGGCCGATGTCGAGCGCCGGGTTCAGCGAGCGGCCGACGTCGTGCAGGATGTCCACCCTGAGCAGCTTGCTCTCGCCGGTGAGCATGTCGATGGCGACCTCGGAGACCGCGGCACCATACGCGAAATAAAAAAACGGCCGGCCGGTCAGCGTCGCGCGGTCCCAGTGAATCTTCGGTGTCTTGTAGTAGCCGGTGGAAGACAGGGAGATGCGCGCCGCGTAAGCCTCGCGCACCAGTTCGCCGAACTCGATGACGTGGCTGCCGGCGAGGATCTTGCCCGCGGCAAAGCGCACCGTATCGACCGGCACCGCGAATTTCTCCGCTGCCAGCGCCGCCAGCCGGCTTTTCAGCGTCTGGCAGGCCGCCTGCGTCGCCTTGCCGTTCAGATCGGCGCCGGACGACGCCGCGGTGGCGGACGTGTTCGGCACCTTGCTCGTATCGGTGCTGCTGGTGCGCACCTGGGAGATGTCGATCTGCAATTCGCTCGCGACGACCTGGGCGACCTTGGTGTACAAGCCCTGGCCCATCTCGGTGCCACCGTGGTTCACCATCACGCTGCCGTCGGTGTAGATATGTACCAGCGCGCCGGCCTGGTTATAAATCGTGGCGTTGAACGAAATGCCGAACTTGACCGGGGTCAGCGCGATGCCGCGGCGCAGGACCGGGCTTTCGGCGTTGAATGCCTGGATGCGCTTGCGGCGCGCCCGGTAGTCGCTGCTCGCTTCGAGCTCGTCGGCAATGCGCGGGATGATGTTGTCTTCCACCACCATGCCATAAGGCGTGACATTGCGATCCGTCGTGCCGTAAAAATTGGCGCGGCGCACGTCCAGCGGGTCCTTGCATAATTTGCGCGCGATATCGTCCATCACCGCCTCGATGGCAACCATGCCCTGCGGACCGCCGAAGCCGCGAAAGGCCGTGTTCGACACGGTGTTGGTCTTGCAGCGATGCGAGACGATTTCCACGTGCTCGAGGAAATAGGCGTTGTCGACGTGGCAGATCGCGCGATCGTTCACCGGCCCCGACAGGTCCGCTGAAAAACCGCAGCGCGAGGCCAGCATGATTCTTACGCCGCTGATGCGGCCGTTGTCATCGAAGCCTGCTTCGTATTCGATCAGGTAATCGTGGCGCTTGCCGGTCATGATCATGTCGGCATCGCGATCCAGGCGCAGCTTCACCGGTCGGCGCGTGCGCGCGGCGATCACCGCGGCAGCACAGGCGTATTGTCCGGGCTGGCTTTCCTTGCCGCCGAACCCGCCGCCCATGCGCCGGCACTGCACGACGACTTCATGCGATTTCTTGCCCAGTGCGAGCGCGACCATGTGTTGCACTTCGCTCGGGTGTTGGGTTGAGCTGTACACCAGCATGCCGCCGTCTTCCTGCGGCACGGCCACGGCCACCTGGCCTTCCAGATAGAAGTGTTCCTGGCCGCCGAGTTCGAAGCTGCCTGCAAGCCGGTGCGGCGCGCGACCGATGGCCCCGTCTGGATCGCCGCGCCGCAACTTGTGCGTAGGCACGACGAAACTCTTCGCGGCGAGTGCGCTGCGCACATCGAGGATCGCCGGCAGTTCTTCGTACTCGATGCGAGCGAGTTTTGCCGCCCGCCGTGCGGCGCCATACGACGTGGCCGCGACGCCGAACAGCGACTGGCCGGCGAATTCGACCAGCGTCTCGGCGAATATCGGATCGTCGTGCAGCACCGGGCCGATCAGGTTGGAACCGGGGACATCCTTTGCCGTGGCAATGGCCACCACGCCCGGCGCGGCGGCGACCGCCGCGAGGTCCATGGACTTGATGCGGCCATGCGCGATGGTGCTCATGCCGAGCGCAACGTGCAGCGCGTTGTCCGGCAGCGGGATGTCGTCCGTATAATTCGCCGCGCCGCTGACATGCAGCGGCGCGCCTTCATGCGGCAGCGCCTGGCCGGCGACGCAGACATGGACGAGTTCCGGCATCGGCGTCAATGCGCTTCGAGTTCGGCCATGCGGGTGGGCGCGGGGTTGCCGCTGTGCTCGACGAAGAAGCGCAGCAGCAGGTTCTGCGCGACCTGCATGCGATAGCCGGCACTGGCGCGCATGTCTGAGAGCGGCGTGTAATCCAGCGCGAGCGCGGGCAGCGCCGCTTCGATGCTGGTACGCGACCAAGGCTGGCCGGTGAGCGCGGCTTCCGTGTGCAGCGCCCGCTTCGGCACGGCGGCCATGCCGCCGTAAGCGATGCGCGCGTTGGCGATGCGGCCGTCGTCCAGATCGAACGCGTAGGCACCGCACAGCGCCGAGATGTCCTGGTCGAAGCGCTTGGAAATCTTGTAGCTGGCGAAACGGCGCGCGGCAGGGGACAGCGGAATGCGTACGGCTTCGAGGAACTCGCCGGCCTGCCATGCCTTCTTCTGGTAGCCGAGGTAGAAATCTTCCAGCGGCATCTCGCGCGTCACTCCCGCGCGGCGCAGCTTCACGGTGGCGCCGAGGGCCAGCATGAAAGGCATGGAGTCGCCGATCGGCGAGCCGTTGGCGACGTTGCCGCCAAGCGTGCCGGAATTGCGCACCGGCGGGGAGCCGAAGCGTTCCGCCAGTTCCGTCAGCATGGGATAGCGCGCGACGATGGCTGCATAGGCATCGGTCAGGCTGACCGCCGCGCCGATCTCCAGGGCATTGCCGGCTTCCTGCAGGCTCTTCAATTCCGCGACGTTGCCGGTGTAAATGATCAGCGGCAGGTCCCGCAACTGTTTGGTGACCCACAGGCCGACGTCCGTGCCGCCGGCGAGCAGCAATGCCTGCGGGTTCGCCGCGTAGAGGCAGGCAAGTTCGTCGATCGAAACCGGCGCGCGATACCCGGCACCGCCGTTCAGCGCGACGGATTCGACGGCGGCAACGCCCTGCAGCGCGTCGCGATGCTGTGCGTCCCGCGCTTGCGCGCGGCTCCATGAAGCCGGATCCCCGTAGTCGTTCATGCGGCAGCCGGCCTCGATGATCGGCCGGTAACCGGTGCAGCGGCAAAGGTTGCCCGACAGCGCGCGCACGACATCTTCACGCCGCGGCGCCGCTTCGTTCAGATACAGGCCGAACAGCGACATGACGAAACCCGGCGTGCAGAAGCCGCATTGCGATGCATGGTGATCGACCATCGCCTGCTGCACCGGATGCAGCTTGCCGTCGGCCGACTGCAGGTTTTCCACGGTGATGATTTCCTTGCCGTCGAGCGTGGCCAGGAAACGGATGCAGGCGTTGATGGCGCGGTAGCTGACCGTTCCGGCGACCGACTCGCCGACCACCACCGTACAGGCGCCGCAGTCGCCCTCCGCGCACCCTTCCTTGGTGCCGGTGCGGCCGAGTTTCTCGCGCAAATACTCCAGCACTGTGAGGGTCGGCGCGACGTCGTCGACTTTGACGACTTTGCCATCGAGGATGAACTGGATGTACGCGCGCTGCGCCATGTTCAGCTGCCGCGGTAGGTAGAGTAGCTCCACGGCGACACCAGCAACGGCACATGATAGTGCTGGTCCGTGCCGGCCAAGCCGAAGCGCAGCACGACCTGGTCGAGAAAGGGCGGATCGGAAAGCGCGACGCCGAGTGCGCGGAAATAATCGGCGGCGTGGAAGATCAGCTCGTATTCTCCGGGGATGAAAGACGCGCCTTCAAGCAACGGCTGTCCGCAGCGCCCGTCCGCGTCGCTGCGCGCCGAGAAAAGGATTTTGTCTGCCGGCAGGCGGCGCAACTCGATCAGCATGCCGGCCGCCGGGCGGCCGTGCGCTGTATCGAGAACATGCGTGGTGAGCTTACCCATCGTGGTCTGTGCGTGCGACGCGCCCCCGGTCTGAAACTGGATACATAATATATAGGCGCGGGCCAGTCTGTGCAGTATCTGCTAATGCGCCAGGCTGGGGCGTCGATCCTGCCATTCGCACCAATCCCGACCCACGCCTGCGTCCCGCGTGCGATGTAACGCCCGCCTGCCTATTGTGCTGCGGGTCGAAAACCGTCGTGTACAATCGCATTGAATATTGTCGCAGCGACTTGAAACCGTTACACGCGTTTTCGCAATATGCATGCCACGCAACGAAGCGGCATTTCCGCAACCGTGACCAGTCATGGAGAACAGCAAAGGCGTGCATCGACCTGGCCAGCATCCTCGGAGTAGAGGCATGAACGGACGCGGACCATTCGACCCCGGCTACCCGCGCGACCTGGCCGGCTACGGGCGCAACCCGCCGCACGCGCGCTGGCCGGGGGGGGCGCGTGTCGCGCTGCAGTTCGTGCTCAACTACGAAGAGGGCGCGGAGAACAGCGTGTTGCACGGCGACGCGGCGTCGGAAACCTTCCTCTCGGAAATCATCGGCGCGCTGCCTTTCGCGGGCGCGCGCCACATGAGCATGGAATCGCTCTATGAATACGGCAGCCGCGCGGGACTTTGGCGGGTGCTGCGGCTGTTCGAACAGCGCGCCCTGCCGCTGACCGTGTTTGCCGTGGGCATGGCGGCAGCGCGCAACCCGGATGCCATTTGCGCAATGGCCGAACTCGGACACGAGATCGCCAGCCACGGCTGGCGCTGGATCAATTATCACGGGGTGGACCAGAGTACCGAACGCGAACACATCCGCCTCGCGGTGGAGGCGATCCGCCGCGTTGCCGGGACTGCGCCGCTGGGCTGGTATACCGGGCGCACCAGCGAGAACACCCGGCGCCTTGTGGCCGAACACGGCGGATTCCTCTACGACGCGGATTCCTACAGCGACGACCTGCCTTACTGGGAAACGGTCGGCGACAAGCCGGTGCTCATCGTCCCGTATGCGCTCGACACGAACGACATGCGCTTCGCCACGGCACAGGGGTTCAACAGCGGCGACCAGTTTTTCAGCTACCTGAAAGATGCCTTCGACGTGCTCTACGCGGAAGGCGAGGCGGCACCGAAGATGTTGTCGATCGGCCTGCATTGCCGGCTTGCCGGGCGTCCGGGGCGTATTGCCGCGCTCGCGCGTTTCCTCGACCACGTGCAAAAGCACGACAAGGTCTGGATCTGCCGGCGCGTGGAAATTGCCCGGCACTGGACCGAGCATCATCCTTATGTTGCGCCGGCGTGACGATTTCGATCGCGCAAATCGATGCACTGGAGCGCGACGCGTTCGTCGCGCAACTCGGCAGCCTCTACGAGCATTCGCCCTGGGTCGCGGAACGGGCATGGAGGGCGCGGCCGTTCCGCTCGCGCGATGCCCTGCATGCGGCAATGGAAGCGACAGTTGGCGCGGCCACCCGGGAAGAACAACTCGCCTTGATTCGTGCGCATCCGGAACTCGCCGGCCGGCTTGCCGTGGCCGGACAACTGACCGATGCCTCGCGCAGCGAGCAGGCCGGCGCGGGCCTGGATCGCTGCACGCCGCAAGAGTTCGCGCGCCTGCAGGCACTGAACGCCGATTACCGCAGGAAATTCGACTTTCCGTTCATCGTCGCGGTCAGGAGACTCACGCGCGCGCAGATCATTTCGCAACTGGAAAAACGCCTCGCGCATTCCGCAGACCAGGAGTTCGAAGCCTGCCTGCGCGAAATCGGACGCATCGCCGGCTTCCGCCTGCACGACCTGACCGGAGAATAGCGGTGGCAAGGAGCAAGCAATGACCGACAAGCACAACAATTTGGACACCCCGGACTTCGTACGCCGCTGCGTAAACCTGGCCGACCCGCGCATCGGGGCGAAGGCGGTGTCCGCAAGCGACGAATTCTTCGCGCCCAAGGACCGCATGCTGGCGCGCGACGCCGCGGTGTTCATCCCCGGCAAGTACGACGACAACGGCAAATGGATGGACGGCTGGGAAACCCGGCGCCGGCGCGGCCAAGGCCACGATAACTGTGTGATCCGGCTGGGCCTGCCCGGAGCGATTCGCGGTTTCGACATCGACACCAGCCATTTCACCGGCAACTATCCGCCCGCGGCTTCGATCGAGGCGTGCCTGACCGAAGGCGATCCCGGCGCGGACACGCAATGGGTCGAGTTGCTCGCGCCGATGAAGCTCGCCGGCAACACGCATCACTACCCGGCGATTGCCGATCGGCGTATCTGGAGCCACATCCGATTGAACATTTACCCCGACGGCGGCATCGCACGGCTGCGTGTCTACGGTGAAGTCGCGCGCGACTGGTCGAAGCGCGGCGGCGATACGCTCTATGACCTGATTGCCATCGAAAACGGCGGCCGTCCGGTGGCCTGGAACGACGCGCACTTCGGCAACCCGATCAACCTGCTCGCGCCGGGGCGCGGCGAGAACATGGGCGACGGCTGGGAAACGCGGCGCCGGCGCGAGCCGGGCAATGACTGGAGCGTGATCGCGTTGGGCTGGCCGGGGACCATTCGCAAGATCGAAGTCGATACCGCGCACTTCAAAGGCAACTTTCCCGACCGTTGTTCGCTGCAAGCCACCAGCGCGAAGAACGTGCCGGACGAGGCGCTGGTGACACTGAGCATGTTCTGGCCCGTGTTGCTGCCCGAGCAGAAGCTGTCGATGGACGCAGTGCATGTTTTTACCGGACAGGTTGCCGACATCGGGCCCATCACCCATGTGCGCTTCAATATCATTCCCGACGGCGGCGTGAGCCGGTTGCGGCTGTGGGGCCAGGTCTTGCCGGGGCGGCGATGAGCGCGCCGCGCAAGCTGGAAGTCAGGCCGCTCACGCGCGCCGGGTTCGCCCTCTTCGGCGACGTGATCGAAATCGAAGGGTCGAGCGCTTTCGCCATCAACGACGGATCGGCAACGCGTTTCAACGACCTCGCGCAAATCAACGTGGCGCAGCAGGGTGGGCGTGCGGCGCTCAGCGTCTTTCGCGGCCAGCCGGTGCAATTCCCCTTGCAGCTGAGCGAAGTCGAACGCCATCCGCTGGGCAGCCAGGCCTTCATGCCAATGGGCTGGGTCGCCTTCCTGATCGTGGTGGCGGCGGACGCCGCCGACGGCAAACCGGGCGAGCCGTTCGCATTCCTGAGCAACGGCCGCCAGGGCGTCAACTACCGGCGCGGCCTTTGGCACCACCCGCTGCTTTCCCTGGGCAGCGTCAGTGATTTCCTGGTCGTCGATCGCGCCGGACCCGGCGAGAATTGCGACGTGGCTGCGCTGCCCCGGCGTTACCAGATCGAATCGATCACGTATTGACCGCCGGTGTCTGCGCATCGCACCATTCGTGAACGCGCATTCCCTCACCGGCTTCCTTTTGAAGCGCGGGCAGGATCACGCAAAGTTTTTTAAGTCCTTGTATTGAAAGTGCACCCGCAACTGCGGAACCGTCTGCATTCCTGTGGCATAGGGATTGCAGAGTGTCCCTGCAGTGCATTTTATTGGATGGAGTCGCACATTCGATGGGTGCTCGCGCACTGCCGGACCAAAAGCGGACGGCAGATTGATGGGTTGAGACTTCAGGGAGTCAAAATCATGGATGGCATTTTTGGCAAGGCGGGGACAGGATTTGCGGGCGCAGCGCTCGCGCTGATGGCGGCATTGGGCGTCGGCATGCAAAACGCTGGAGCAGCGACCTGGAGCGACACGGAACTGCAGGTGCTGTACGGCAAGCATTTCCAGGAGCCGTTCAATCCGAACGACGTCGCCAAGACCATCGTGACCCTGCAGCACGCCAGTGGCTGGGAGTAC
The DNA here is from genome assembly GCA_025351455.1 of Betaproteobacteria bacterium. GTDB lineage: Bacteria > Pseudomonadota > Gammaproteobacteria > Burkholderiales > JACQAP01 > JACQAP01. The sequence continues at coordinate 7,724 of JANXVW010000189.1, forward strand.
GGCCGCAACTTCTTCTTCTTCGACGCGCTCAAGTCCGACGAGAAGGACAACGCCGCGGGGGAAATATACGGCGAGTACTATTCGACGTTCAGCCTGAGCAAGATCACCGGCAGCGATTTCAAGTTCGCATTCATCAAGGACATCGGTGTCACCGCCGGTTTCAACTACGGTGCCAAGAGCGGCGCCGGTCCGACGGCGAATCCGATCGTCTATCTGCCCGGCATTACGCTCGATTTCGACGTACCGGGGTTCGCGTACTTCGACATGGACATCCTCGCTTATATCGATCGCGGCAAGTTTGGCGGCACGTCCAACGGCTGTAACGCCGACACCTACCAGATCACGCCCTACTGGAAACTGCCCTTCCAGATCGGACCGACGAAATGGTCCTTCGAGGGTTTCGTCGATTTCATCGGCGACCATGGATCGTGCGAGTTCCAGATCCTCACGCAGCCGCAGATCCGGCTCGACGTCGGTAATTTCATGGGCAAGCCCGACAAGCTGTTCGTCGGCATCGAGTACCAGTACTGGAAGAACAAGTACGGCATCAAGGACCTTGACGACAACTTTCCGCAGTTGCTGGGCGTCTGGAAGTTCTGATCCTGCGTGCTGCGGGACCAGTGATGGTTCCGCAGCGGCTGCCCGGGAGGCTAGAATGCCGACAGCCGATTGTCCCACCCGGATTTAAATAGATGCGAGGAGACTTCCAATGAAGGAACGCAGATTTTTCATCCGCGGCTTGCTCGCGGCCGTGCTCGGACTTCTGGGTTTGGGCGGCACAGCCTCAGCCGAAGAACCGCTCAAGGTCGGCTTCGTTTATGTCGGCCCGGTGGGCGACGCGGGGTGGAGTTACGCGCACGACCAGGGCCGGCTGATGCTGGAGAAGGAGCTGGCCGGCAAGGTCAAGACGACTTTCGTCGAGAACGTGCCGGAAGGCGCGGATGCCGAGCGCGTCATCCGCCAACTGGTGACCGACGGCAACAAGGTGATTTTCACCACGTCGTTCGGCTACATGAACGCCACCGAGAAGGTCGCGAAGGCTTTCCCGGATGTGATATTCGAGCACGCCACCGGCTACAAGACGGCGAAAAACATGGGCGTCTACGAGGCCCGCTTCTACGAAGGTGCGTACCTGCTGGGCGTGCTCGCGGGCAAGATGACCAAGTCCAATACGCTGGGCTTCGTCGGTTCCTTCCCGATCCCCGAGGTGGTGCGCAACATCAATGCGTTCACGCTCGGCGCGCAAAGTGTGAACCCGAAGATCAAGACCAAGGTCATCTGGGTCAACACCTGGTATGACCCGGCCAAGGAGCGTCAGGCCGCGGAGACGCTGGTCGCCCAGGGCGCGGACGTGATGTGCCAGAACACCGACTCGCCGGCCGTCCTGCAGGTTGCGCAGGAAAAGGGCGTGTACGCATTCGGCTGGGATTCGGACATGACCAAGTTCGCGCCCAAAGCGCACCTCTCCGCCAACACCAACAACTGGGGGGTTTACTACGTCGACACGGTCAAGAAAATCCTGGCGAAAACCTGGAAGCCCGAGGTTGTGAAGTGGGGCCTGAAAGAAAAACTCGTGGTGATGTCGCCGCCGAGCGCGGCGGTGCCGGCCGATGGCAAGAAGGCCTTCGAGGACAAGAAGAAGGCCATGATCGAGGGCAAGTTCATGCCTTTCCAGGGGCCGGTCAAGGACCAGTCTGGCGCGATCAGGGTGGCCGAAGGCAAGGTCATGCCGCTGGAGGAATTGATGGGGTTCAACTGGTACGTCGAGGGTGTCGACGGCACGATTCCGAAGTAAGCTAGGCATTCAATCAACCTGACGGCGGGGCGGCGCGGGCCGCCCCGTTCTCGTTTAATCTGGCCGAATCGCTGAACATGACCGAAGCCGGTATGGAAGTCTTCATGCGCGGGATTCCGAAGGCCGAGCTGCATTTGCACATCGAAGGCACGCTCGAGCCGGAGATGGTGTTCGCCCTCGCGCGCAAACATGGCGTCAAACTCAAGTTTCCGTCGGTGGAGGCCTTGCGCGCGGCCTACGACTTTCACAACCTGCAATCCTTTCTCGACATCTATTACGAGGGCGCAAATGTGTTGCGCGACGAGGACGACTTCCACGCCATGACCGCGGCGTACATCGCCCGCGTGCACGACCAGGGCGTGGTGCATGTGGAAATCTTCTTCGATCCGCAGACGCACACCGAGCGCGGCATCGCATTCGAAACGGCCCTGAACGGCATCCGCCGCGGTCTCGATGAGGCGCGCGCCAAACTCGGCATGACCTCGCGCCTGATCATGTGCTTCCTGCGCCATATGAGCGCGGAATCCGCCATGCAAACGCTGCAACAGGCGCTGCCCCATAAGGACGCAATCCACGCGGTCGGGCTGGATTCCTCCGAGATGGGCCATCCGCCGTCAAAATTCTCGGCGGTATTTCGCCGCGCGCGGGAAGAAGGCTTTCTGACCGTCGCCCATGCCGGCGAGGAGGGGCCGCCGGAGTACATCTACGAGGCCCTCGACGACCTCGCCGTCTCGCGTATCGACCACGGCGTGCGCAGCGAAGAAGATGCCGTACTGTGCAAGCGGCTGGCGCACGAGAACATGCCCTTGACCGTGTGTCCGCTGTCTAACGTCAAGCTCGCGGTGTTCAAGCGCATGGAAGACCATAACCTGAAGCGCCTGCTCGATATGGGGCTGTGCGTCACCGTGAACTCCGACGACCCGGCCTACTTCGGCGGCTACCTGCTGGAGAATTTCATCGCCGTGCAGCGCGCGCTGAAGCTGACCCGCAGCGACATCCGCAAACTCGCGTCGAACTCCATCGAAGCCTCCTTTATGCCGCCCGAAAAGAAACAGTACTGGCTCAAGCAGATCGACGGCTTCGCCGTCGCTGTATGAAGAAATCCCCCTCTCCCCGGCCCTCTCCCGCCAGGGGAGAGGGAGATGTGGAACCGATGAGCTTCAGAACCCCCGCTCCCCTGGCGGGAGAGGGGGAGAAAAAATAAGGTGAGGAAATGGGCCTAACAGAGCACGAAAGCCTCAAGACCCTCTCTCCCCTGGTGGGAGAGAGCCGGAGAGAGGGGGTTCTGCTCGACGACTGGCACCCGGTCGCCGCAGCGGGCGATGTGCCGGCGGGGGAACTGGTGCCGGTGCAGCTGCTTGATCGCGAGCTTGTGCTCTGGCGCGCGGCGGACGGCAACGTGCGCGCATGGGAAGATCGCTGTCCGCATCGCGGCACGCGCCTGTCGATCGGGCGAATTTACGGTGACGAGGTCGTGTGCGCTTATCACGGCTGGCATTTCGACGGCGGTGCGCGTTGTACGCTGGTTCCGGCTTTGCCGAGTGTCGCGGAAAAAATGCAGGCACGCGTGCTTGCGTTTCAAGTCAAGGAGAAGTACGGCCTGGTGTGGGTTTGCCTCGGCGCGCCGGCCGCGGATGTGCTGCCGTTTCCGGAGTACGACGATCCGAATTTGCGCAAGGTCCTGTGCGGCCCTTACGACGTCGCCACCAGCGGCCCGCGCATCGTCGAGAATTTTCTGGACATGGCGCATTTCGCGATGATCCATACCGGCATCCTCGGCGACCCGAGCCGGTCCGAAGTGCGCGACTACGACGTGGCGGAGTTCGACGATGGGCAGGGCGGCAAGGGCGTTCTCGCCACGCATTGCTTCGCCTGGCAGCCGCAGACCAACAGCCTCGCGCACGGCGGCAGCGAAGTCGAATACACCTACCGCGTCGTGCGGCCGCTGACCGCGATCCTGATCAAGCTGCCGCTGGCCCAGTCGGATTTCCGCGAAGCCATCAGTTTGCACGTGCAGCCGGTCGGCGAGGAGCAATGCCGCGTGTGGATCATTCTCGCGCTGACCAACTTCGTGCAAACAGAGGACGAATTGCGCGCCTTCCAGGACCGCATTTTCCTGCAGGACAAACCAATACTCGAAAACCAGGTGCCGAAGAAGCTGCCACTGGACCTCGGCGCGGAAATGCCGGTGCGCTGCGACCGCATGTCGCTCGCTTACCGGCGTTACCTGCGCGACAAGGCGCTGCGCTACGGCGTGGTGACTCCCACTGCGCCCGTGCGCGTCTGATATTCAGATGACGGCAACTGCCACCACGCTGCTGATCAACAGCGCCGATATTGTCGTAACGATGGACGCGATGCGCCGCGAGATTCGCGGCGGCAGCGTGTTCGTCCGCGGCGACGCAATCGAAACCGTTGGAACGGATGCCGATGTCGCAGCCTGGATCGCCGCCGATCCGGTTGCACGCACGCCGGCCCGTACCGTCAGCGCGCGCGGCTGCGTGATCCTGCCCGGCCTGGTGAATTGCCACCATCACCTCTTCCAATCGCTGACGCGCACCATCGGTACCGGCAGTGGGCTGGGCTTGTTCGACTGGTTGAAGAAACTCTATCCGATCTGGGCGGAACTGAACCCCGATGCGGTGTATGTCAGCGCCAGGCTTGCCCTGTGCGAACTGGTGCTCAGCGGCGCGACCACGGTAGCGGATCATCTTTACCTGTTCCCGAACGGCTCACGCCTCGACGACGAGATCCGCGCGGCGCAGGAAATCGGCGTGCGCTTCCATCCGACCCGCGGCAGCATGAGCGTCGGAGAGAGCGGCGGCGGCCTGCCGCCGGACCGCATCGTCGAGGACGAACGGGCAATCCTCGCCGACAGCCGGCGCGTCATCGAGGCTTTCCACGATCCCGCGCCGCGCTCGATGCTGCGCATCGGCCTCGCCCCGTGCTCGCCGTTCAGCGTCAGCCCGGAACTCATGATCGACAGCGCGCGGCTGGCGCGCAGCTTCGAGCGCGTCGGCCTGCATACCCACCTCGCCGAAACGCTGGACGAGAACCGCTACTGCCTGGAGAAATTCGGCAAGCGCCCGCTCGAATTCGTCGAGGAGCTCGACTGGCACGGCGATGAAGTGTGGTTCGCGCACATGGTGCATCCCGACACGGATGAAATCGGCCGGATGGCGCAGAGTCACAGCGGCGTATGCCATTGCCCGAGCAGCAACATGATCCTCGCGTCCGGCATCGCGCCGGTGCGCGACATGCTCGATGCCGGCGTGAAAGTCGGACTCGGCGTGGACGGCTCGGCAAGCAACGACGGCAACCACATGCTAGGCGAAGCGCGCCAGGCGATGCTGCTGCAACGGGTTGGCTGGCCGGGCTTCGAATCGCGCGGGGATCGCATGTCCGCGCGCGAAGCACTGGAACTGGCGACCCTGGGCGGCGCGAAAGTCCTGCAACGCAACGACATCGGCAGCCTCGAGCCTGGCAATGCCGCCGATCTCGTCGCGTTCCGAATCGACGGCCTCGAGCACGCGGGTGGACAGAGCGACCTCGTTGCGTCGCTGCTGACCTGCGCGCCAGGCCGAGTCTGGCTGTCCGTGATCAACGGTCGAGTCGTCGTCGAAGACGGCGCGCTGCATGGCATCGACCTCGGCCCGCTGATTGAGCGCCACAACCTGATCGCGCGCGGGATGCTGGAGCGGGCCGGGGTGGCCTGAGGCATGCTAGTTCAAAGTTTCCACCGATGGGGTTGAATTGAGGGATTCGGACCGGATCTGGCTGACCCGCGCCATCGCGCTGTCGCAACGCTCGCGCAGCGAAGGCAACCATCCCTTCGCCGCTATCGTCGTGGATGCGTCCGGCAACGCACTTGCCGAAGCCATGAACGATATCCATGCGGATTGCACGAGCCACGCGGAGCTCGTGGCGGTTCGCACAGCCTCTGCGAAATTCAATCCGATGCAGTTGCGGGGCGCGACCTTGTATTCGAGCGCCGAACCCTGTGCGATGTGCGCCGGCGCGATCTACTGGTCGGGAATCGGGCGGCTGGTTTACGCGCTATCGGAAGAACGCCTGCTGCAACTCACCGGAAACCATCCCGGGAATCCGACGCTGACGCTGCCGTGCCGGGAGGTATTCGCCCGCGGCCAGCGCGCGATCGAGGTCGTCGGGCCGCTGCTGGAAGACGAGGCGGCCGTTTCCCACAGGGATTTTTGGCGTTAGAGTCCCCGCCAGGGGATCCGTAACCCCCCCCGCCTTCGCACTGAAAGCTGCTCCGCGCAAGTCTTTGCCGGGCATCAAGTATTTCGATATTCTGTGGGTCCATTCAAATAATAAGAAAGCAGAATGTCCAACGACCCGAAACCGGCTACGGATATCGAGGCCGAAACGCAACGACAGAAGACTGCGCTTCTTTACAGAAATTCCGAAATCGTACTGGGCGTAACGATCGTCAATGCTTCGTTGCTCGCCTATGTAAATTCCACCTTGCACACCTCTGCCGAAGCCGCATTCGCGTGGTGGTGCATTCTTGTAGTCATTTCGGCGGGGCGATATGGTCTGACACGCCGCTTCCTGGCGGCGAAGCCGGATGCGGCCGCCGCACCGGCGTGGCGGCGTCGATATATAGCAGGTATGGCCCTGGCGGCCGCCACCTGGGCTGCGGGAACGGTTCTGTTTGTCTGGCATGCGCCCGACGGCGCGGAATTGTTCACCGGCCTGGTGGTGGCCGGCATGGTGGCGGGCGCGGTTCCCACTCTCGCGCCGGTGCCCGCGGCTTTCCGGGCTTTCACGCTGCCGCTGATTATTCCCCTGGCTGTGGCCATTCTGCTGCAGGCGGATTCGGCGCTGGAGTGGGCATTCGGATTGCTGAGCTTTATTTTTCTTGCTGGCATGCTTTTGAGCGCGCGCTACCTGCACGAGGTCCTCGATGTTTCCATACGCCTGGGATTGGAGCAGGGCCAACTCGCGGCACAGCTCAAGCAGGCACGAGACGTCGCCGAAGCCGCGCTCGCGGAGCGCAAGCGCGCCGAAGTGACGCTGCAGGCGAGCGAAGAACGCTCGCGCATCATCCTGCAATATTCGCCCATTGGCATCCTGCACTACGACCAGGATCTCGTCGTCACTTATTGCAACGATCGCATCGCGCGAATACTCGAGGTCAAAAGGGAAGAACTGCTCGGCTTCGACATGAAGACGCTCGGGGATCAGCGCGTGGTGCCCGCACTGCGCGCCGCGATTGACGGGAAGGAGGGCGCGTACGAAGGGGAATTCATATTGGGCAACAGCGAAACCCGTGTCTGGGTGGCGTTGTCCTGCATTCCTTTTCACAGCGACCTTGGCCGTTACGAGGGGGGCATTGCCTTCGTCGAGGACATCACCGACCGCAGGCGCTCCGAGGAGGAGATCCGCAACCTGGCCTACTTCGATCCGCTGACGCGTTTGCCCAACCGGCGTCTGATGCTGGATCGCCTGGGGCACGCAATGACTGCCGGCAACCGCAGCCGGGAGTTCGGCGCGCTGATGATCCTGGACCTGGACCATTTCAAGAGCATCAACGATACGCAGGGCCATGACATCGGGGATCGCATGCTGCTCGAAGTCGCCCAGCGGGTCACGGCCTGTGTGCGCCAGGGCGACACCGTTTCCCGGTTGGGCGGGGACGAGTACGTGATCCTGCTCGAGGCGCTGGGCGACACGGAGCAGGGCGCCGCGACGAACGCGGAGAAAGTCGCCGAGAAGATTCGCCTCGCCATTAATCTGCCCTACCAGCTCGGCGGCAGCGAGGCCGAGTACTTCAACACCACGAGCATCGGTCTGACGCTTTTTTGCGGCCAGGGTGACGCGGCGGAGACCCTGTTGAAACAGGCTGATCTTGCCCTCTATCAGGCAAAAGGGGCGGGCCGCAATGCTGTGCGCTTCTTCAATCCCGCCATGCAACTTGCGATTGAAACCCGTACCACCCTGGCAGGGGCTTTGCGGCGCGGGCTGGACAAAGGCGAGTTCCGGCTGCTCTACCAGCCCCAGGTCGACCGTGATGGCCGGCTGATCGGCGCGGAGGCGCTGATCCGCTGGTTGTCTCCGGATCAGGGATTGATCTCGCCCGCCCAGTTCATTCCCCTTGCCGAAGAATCGGGGTTGATCCTGCTCATGGGCCAGTGGGTGCTGGACACCGCTTGCGCGCAGCTCCGGGCCTGGTCGCAGGATATTCATACGCGTGATTTGCGGCTCTCGGTAAATGTGAGTGCCCGGCAATTCCATCAAACGGATTTCGTCAAAAACGTCCGCCAAAGCCTGCTCGCCAGCGGCGCCGATCCGGCCCGGCTGAAACTGGAGCTGACCGAGAGCGTGGTGCTGGACAACGTGGACGTCGTCGTCAGCCGCATGCGGCAGATGAATGCCCTGGGCGTGGGCTTCGCGCTGGACGACTTCGGCATTGGCTATTCGTCGCTCTCCTATCTCAAGCGGCTGCCGCTCGATCAGGTCAAGATAGACCAGTCCTTCATCCGCGACATTCCGGGCGACCCGAACGATGCGGCGATTGTGCGCGCCATCCTGGCCATGAGTCATTCGCTTGGGTTGGACGTTATCGCCGAGGGCGTCGAGACCGAGGAACAGCGGGACTTTCTTGCCCAGCATGACTGCCAGGGGTATCAAGGCTATCTGTTCAGCAAGCCGCTGCCGATCGGGGAATTCGAACAGTTCGCGACGCGGGCACATCACATGCGCCTGGGAGCGGCGTCGCCAGGTTAAGTGTCACTTAAGTTTTCTTTGCTAGCTTTACTGCGTTGGACCCACGGCCAACCTGACGCACCCCTGTCAGGTCGGCCGTTTTTTTCACTCAACGTGACGCCGTCTCCTTCTCACCTACCCGTTGCGGCCAGCCAACCGCCGACCTTGCCCTCATAGCGTTCGCGCAGGACGATCACCGGCGACATGCATTCGCCTGGCACGGTGACCTTTGCATTGACGCTCGCGTCGCCCACTTTGCTCAGCGGCACCACTTCCGTTTGCGCGGCCACCTTGCCGCCGCAGACGACCGCCGCCGCTACGCCGTCAACCCCGTCCGGCGTCCCGTTGTATTTCCCGGTCGAGGCATCGTCGAGAACCAGGCCTTTGACCTCAGCCGTCAGGGTGCCGTCCGTCTTCAGCCTGGCGCTGCCCGAAGCGAGCTTCCATACCTTCCCGCAGGAGCGGACATCTCCAATGGGGGTCTTGGTCGGGCAGGCCTTCAGGTCCCCTTTGATCACTACGCTCATTAATTTGTCGTGCATTTTCTCCATCTGTGCACATCCGACGAGGGCAACAACGGCGATCATGGACAACAACAGCCTGTTCATCTTGGATCTCCTTGATTGGTTGTGGTCGATTCGAAACGCAAGAGGCCAAAACTAAGCTGCGCACGGGGCCGGATCCTGCTCCTGCGTTGCCGTTAAATCGTACACATTTTTCGCGCATGGACCCAGATATATTCATCATCGCGATAGCCTTAGGAATCCGCCCAACTGGACCTCCACGCTGGAAGGCGCGACGGCCTCGCCCGGTAAACACGGTTGGCGCCGGAAGCCGATTCCCGCCTCGGCAGATTTAGCTCCCCACTCGCGGCTGCACGTGAGTGTTACTGCGAAAGTTTCGTCTTAGGCTGCCCACTCAAAAGATCGGTTGAACGTATTGGATTCACGCTCGATGGATTCCGCCCGCAGCGTATGATTGAAGCTCCTCGCCGTGACTTCTGGCAGTGAGACAGGCGCGGCCGATGGGAGCTATGAACAACCATGACAGTGGGAGGAAACCGGACATGAATCGCACGCTGAGGTCGCATCTCCTGTGCACGGCGGCATCGCTGCTTCTTGGCGCCTCGGCGATGGCGGCCGACACCATCAAGATTGCCCACCTGGATCCGTTGAGCGGTCCGTTTGCGCTTGTGGGCGACAGCCTCAGCCGGTTGCTGCAGGCATCGATGGATGACGTGAACGCGAAGGGCGGTGTCCTCAACGGCACGAAGCTCGAACTGGTGAACTTCGACACCAAGGGTAGCCCGCAGGAGAGCGTCCTGATCCTCAAACAGATCATCGATTCGGGCATTCACTTCATCTCGATCGGGTCCGGATCGCACATTGCGCATGCCTTGATCGAATCGATCAACAAACACAACAGCCGCAATCCGGATCAGGCGGTGCTGCTGCTGAACCTTGCCGCTCAGGATCCGCTGCTGACCAACGAGAAGTGCAGCTTCTGGCATTTTCGCTGGGAGGCCAACACCGACATGCGGGTCAACGCCCTCACGGATTTCATCGCGAAACGCAAAGGCACGCCGACGGTTTACCTGATCAATCAGGATTACGCCTTCGGCCAGGCCATCAGCCGTGCCGCCAAGGAAATGATCGCGGCGAAGCGCCCCGACATAAAAGTGGTGGGCGACGATCTGCACCCGCTCGGCAAGGTGAAGGACTTCGCGCCCTACGTCGCCAAGATCAAGGCCTCAGGCGCGGACACGGTGCTGACGGGTAACTGGGGGCCGGATCTTTCCCTGCTCATCAAGGCGAGCAAGGACGCCGGACTCGACGTCGTCTACTACACTTTGAACGCAAACAATGTCGGGGTCCTGGGGACCATTGGCAAAGCGGGCAGCGACCACATCCGGCAGATCCTGACCTGGCATGCGAACGTGGCTGACAACAAGCTGGAAAAATTTGCCAACGACTACAAGAGGCGCTTCAGCGAAGACATGTGGGTCAATCTCCCTAAGCTGCAGATCGACATGCTGGCGAAGGCAATCGAGACGGCGCAGTCCGCCGACCCGGTCAAGGTTGCCATGGCCCTCCACGGCATGAAGTTCCAGGGGGAAACCGGCGAAGCCTGGATGCGCGCTGACGACCATCAACTGATCGTGCCCCAGTACATCGCCACGCTCACCAGGACAGGCGGAGCGGTGAAGTACGACGCGGAAGGAACCGGCGACGGCTGGAAGACCGACGTGCGAATCGAGGGCAGGGAAATGGAAATGCCGACGGTCTGCAAAATGGAAGTGCCGCGCTAGCAGCAGCCGGCAGACCTTGCTATTTGCTTTTTGGTTTTTATCTAATTCTCATCACATAGGCACCAAGGACACGAAGAGGCACGAAGAAAGGCAGAAACAAAGCAAGGAATGAATGAACGGTTTACGGCAATGTCAACGTGCGGCAACGGTCGGGAAGTTATCGGCCGAAAATATATATCCGTTTCTCGCTTTTCTTCGTGTTTCTTCGTGTCCTTCGTGTCCTTCGTGGTGGGTGCTAATTACTTCTTAGCGCACGCCCCGATTTCACTCTTCATCTCGACAAGAATCACCTGCGTAGGCGTTTCCCCGGTATTGGCGCCAATGTGTGTTTGTGAGTTGGACCACATGACATCGCCTTGCTTGAATTGACGCTGCAATACCTTCCCATCGGGGAGGGTGATCGACCGCTTGAACGGGGACAGGGCATAGAGAACGAACGCGGGATGCTTGTGCTGATGTGTTTTCTCGCCCGGCCGGTCGCGATAGTCAAGAACTCTGACACAATCGTTCTCCAGGATGGCCTTGTACTTGTCACCATCGGTTTGGACCGCGTCCTGCGCGAACGCAGAAGTTGCAAGCAGGGCAGAGGCTGTGATGGCCAGGATGCGTAGCGTGATGAGAACTCCTTGGATACCGAGGCATTTAATGGGGGTACGAGAGCC
>JANXVW010000204.1 GCA_025351455.1 Betaproteobacteria bacterium
GAAACTTCACTTATACGGCTGTCCGATTTCTTGGGACCACCTCTGATTTTCTCCTGCCAGCAGGAGCGCAACTCCCCAATTCAGTTCAAATACGTAACTCATGGCCGAGTCCCCTCTCAGCATCTCCCGGTTTTCCTTTGCGCTTCCTTTGCGCCTTTGCGGTGAGATTTTCTTTTTTCAGAATGAATCCAGCGGCAGGAAGCCGATGACTTCGGTTGTGGAGGCATCGAGGAGCACGGTCCAGAACGCTTTTCTGCTCGCGAGGGGCAGGTAAAGTATCGCATCGGGCGCACGCCCGGTGCGCTCGATCGCCCGGTCGATTTCCGCCGCCCGATCGGGGAAACGCTTCTTGAGCAAGGCGGCAGGCTTGGCGGCCTCGATCACGCGCGCGCGGGCGTCAGGATAAAGTTGCCAGAGTTCCGGTCGTGCGCTCAGCGGTAGTCCCTCCAACGCCGAGAGTGTGCTTTTGAAGTTCTCGTCGGCATCCCGGAACGGGCGAAGTGCAAGCACGGTGGGTCCGAACAGGGGCAGGGTGCGCAGTCCGGGCGGCGCATTAACAAGCGATTCCACGGGGACTTCAATCGCGTGGACCACGCGAAAGCGGTCGTACTCGAAAACCAGATGCACCGGGCGCGCGACAAACACCGTCCACATGCCATAACCGAGCGCAACGAGTTGGAGCAGGCCGACGACAGCCAGGTCGCGGCGCAGCACCGGCCAAGGCTTGGCGCGGTTGAAAATCGCGAAGGTGATCAGCGGGCCGAGGATGATGTCGACCGTGATCAAGATCAAAAACAGTTCGCGTCCGCCGGAAATCTCGCGGTAGGGAGCGGGATACCAGAACAAAAACACAAACAGCGCGGCGACGACCGCGATTAAAGCGCTGATGCAAAAGTGAATCGAGCCGGCCCGCAGCCGGTCTCGCCAGGAAAAGTTAATTGCACTGAGTTTGGTCGCGATTGGCATGAGTCCTCCCTCTCATAGGGCCCGTTTATTCCGGGCGCACTATAAGAATATCGCAACTTTTTTTGTTTTATCAAGAGGACCCCCTGTCCTGATGCGGAAAGGGTTTTTTGCACTTGCCCGCCTAAAAAACCAGCCGCACCAGGTAGAGGCTGACGACCGGGAACAGGAACAGCAGGATCACGCGCAGGAAATCGGAAATCAGAAAAGGGATCACGCCCTTGAAGGTTTCCATCATCGGCACGTCCCTGGCCAGGCTGTTGATGACGAAGATGTTCAGCCCCACGGGCGGATGCACCAGACCGATTTCTACGACCATAAGCATGAGGATGCCGAACCAGATCGCCTTCTCGGTGTATTCGAGGCCCCACAGGTCGAGGCCCATGACCGCCGGGAAGATCACCGGGATGGTCAGGATGATGGTGGCGAGTTCGTCCATGAAGAATCCCATGACGATGTACATCGCGATGACAATGGCGACGATCGCCAGCGGCGACCAACTCAGATGAGTGACCCAGTCGGCAAGTTCCTTGGGCATCTGGGACAGGGCCAGCGCGCCGTTCAACATGTCGGCGCCGAGGAACACCAGGAAGATCATGCCGGAAGTGACCGCGGTGCCGAGGAAGGCCCGCCCGATTCCCTTCAGGCTAAGCTCGCGGCGTAACAGGGCGGCCAGGAAGGTCCCCGCCGCGCCCACCGCGGCGCCCTCCGTAGGCGTGAAGAATCCGCCGTAGATGCCGCCGAACACAATGGCGAATACCGCGGAGATCGGCCAGATTTCGAGAAAGCCGCGCAGGCGTTCGGCATTCGACGCGCGCGGCTGTGCCGGCCCGAGGTCGGGACGCAAGGTCACGGTGATCGCAATTACGATGCAATAACCGATCGCCGCGATGATGCCGGGGATGAAGGCCGCCATGAACAGCTTGGCGATATTCGTTTCGGTCAGGATCGCATACACGACCAGCGGCACCGAGGGCGGAATCAGGATGCCGAGCGTGCCGCCGACGGCGAGCGTGGCCGTGGACAGCCGTCCGGAGTAATTCAGCCGGCGCATTTCCGGCAACGCGACCTGCGCCAGTGTTGCCGCGGTGGCCACGGATGAGCCGCACACCGCGCCGAACATGGCACAGGCGACGATCGCCGCCATGGCCACCCCGCCGCGCAAATGTCCAATCAGCGAACTGGCGAACTTGAACAGCGAGCGGCTCAGGCCGCCCTGGGTTGCGAACTGGCCCATCAGGATGAAAAGCGGAATCACGGACAGGTCGTAATTGGAGAAGCGCGCATAAGTCGCGCCTTTGACGTGATTGAGCAGCGCGGCGTCACCGGCGAGCACCCAGTAACCCACCGCGCCGGGCAGGAACATCGCGACCGAGATCGGCACGCGCAGCACCATCAAGGTGATCATCGCGCCGAACAGCGAAAGCCCCAGGCCGAAATTGCTCATTGCCGGCTTTCCTTCCAGGCGGTGCGTGCCGACTGCAGCGCCGCAAACACCGTCAGCAGCAGCCCCGGGATCATGGCGACATAGCCGATCCACAGCGGAAAGCCGATGATCATCGTGCTTTCGTGGCTTGCCTTGACGGCAATCGCGCCGGCGCAGGTGCGCCAGGTCACCAGGACCATGACCAGTGCGAACAGCGTTGCGCCGATCGCGTCGAGCCGGCGCTGCCGGGATTTACGCAGGCGCACGGTAAAGAAATCGACGGTGAGATTGCCGCCTTGCAACTGGCACCAGGGCAGCATCAGCGCGATACAGCTCGCGAGCGCGACCTGGACGAGTTCGAAATCGCCCTGGATCGGCTCGAATCCCAGCGAGCGCATGATGATGGAAGTGACTGCCATCAGGGTGATGCCGGTGAGGATCGCGCCGCCGACAAACGCGGAGGCGGCGGAGAGCTTTTCGATGAGGGACGGCCTGCCTGCGGGCGGGGTTGCGTGCGTGCTCATGATTTCTCGTTGTTGTCGGGCCGGAACCCGCTGGCTGCGCCTGAACCTCGACTCGACGCGGTCATGCCGCGTCGCTCCCCTTTACCCGGCGGCCAACTGTTGGAACTCCAATATTCTCACATTGCCGGGTGGGGTGGGGATGCGAGTTACCTCGGGGGGGCGACCACCACTTTTTCGTAAGGGTGACGCCGTGTGATCAGCTTCGAATACGCAAACACGTCCAGCGCGGTCTCGTAATGCGCGGGATCGATCGCGATATCGCCGTCCCAGCAGCCGAGTTGCTGGTAGTAACGTATCGAGGCGATCATGGCGTCCGACGCGATGTCCGGAAAGAAGGATTTTTCGGTCGCGGCAACGGTTGCCGCCGCTTCGGAATGCACCCACGCGCGGGCCTTGCGATAGGCGCGGGTGAAGCGGATCGCGTCCGGCGTACCCAGCCAGCGCGGCATGGCAGCCAGGCTGCTGAATGCAACCGGACCGATGGCCTCGCCGACCGAGGCTACGACCTTGGCCACCCCCTCGTGCTGCAATTGCTGGGGGTAGGGCGCCTGTTCGTGATACCAGTCGCCCTGGCCATTGCGGAAGGCGGACATGGATTTCTGCGGATCTCCCGCGTCGAGACCCGTAGTCTTGTCGAGCGAGACGCCTTTTTTGTGCAGTGCGTACGCCAGCATGGCCTGCGGCTGGCCGCCGTGCGCGAACATGAACTTGCCGGCGGTCAGCTTGGCCCAGCCGAATTCCGGCACCGGACTGCGCGAGGCGATCTGGAAGCCGTCGCGCTGGTTGATCTGCGCGAAACATACGAAGGGCGCCCGCTCGCCCTTTTCCAGGTAAGGCCACGATCCGGACACCGCGGTCTGCGAAACATGGATGGCGCCGGAGACCAGCATCTCACTCACGGTCTTCCCGGGCTGCATGACGGTATAGGTCGGTTCGAAGCCTTCCGCTGCGAAGAACCCGCCGGCGATGCCCGCGATCAGCGGGCTGTAGAACGCCGAGTGACGATAAACCATCAGATTGAGTGTTCCCATCGCGGCCATTATGATTCGTTCCGGCCGGATTTGCCGGAGCGCAACGCAAGGTAAAGAAAAAATGTCGAAAAGCAGGAGACGGGGAATCTTCGCGTTGATCCGCAGCCGCGAGGACGCCCTGAACGTCGTGACCGACACGTCCATCGTGTTCCTGCTCGCCGCCGCCGTGCTCGCCGCGCTCTTCCTCATCGAAGGCGAGCGCACGCTGATCGACGTCGGGCTCTTCGGCGTCCTCGGCGTATTGCTGTGGCGATTCAAAAGTCCCGCCGCCGCCATCGCGCTTCTTCTCGTATCCGTCATGCGCCTGTTCGTGACCATGGCGAAAATCCTCGACACGGGCGACGTCGACTGGATATTCGTGGTGATCACCGTGATCGTTCTTGTCAGCAGCATTCGCGCGGCGGAAGCGACGCTGAAATTGATTGGGAGGTTTGCGCCGGAGGCGATGGAAAAACAGGACTCAGGACTTGGGACTCAGGACTCAGTGGAGAAAACCTGAAAGCGCATAGACTGGGGCATTTACTCAGTCCCCAGTCCTGCGTCCCCGCTCCACACTGAGTCCTACGCCCTACGTCCTGAGTCCTGCTCTCAACGCTTTGCGTTAACAAGCCAGATCCCCGCCCCAACCATCGCCAGCGCGCCGAGAAACGCCGGGCGCAGGGGTTCAGAAAGCACGAGCGCTCCCATCGTGACGCCGAAGAGTGGCGTGAGGAATCCGAACACAGCCAGCCTGCCGCCGAGATAACGGCTCAGCAGCCAGAACCAGGTCAGGTAAGTCGCAAAGGCGACGATCGCACCCTGGTAAACCAGGCTGGCCACCGCGATCGGTGTGAACGCGATCACACCAGGCTCGCCCATGAACCATGACGCGACCGGCATGGTCAGCGACGACATCGCGAGTTGATAGAACAAAACCTTTGCGGGGCTGATTCGGGTGAGGCCGGTGGCGCGAATCCACACCGTAGTGGCCGCCCACAGGATGCCGCCGATGACGCCGAATGCATCGCCGAACAGCGAAGCGGGAGACGAGGCGAAGCCGTCGCCGAACGCCGCAATGATCCCGCCGAACGCCAGCACAACACCAACCCATTGCGCCGCATGCAGCCGTTCACCCGGCACGAACCAGTGCAGTCCCAGTGCGGTCAGGCAGGGCGCGGTATAGACGAACACCACCATGCGCGACGCGCCGGTGTGCGCGAGACCGGCGTAGATGAACAGGAATTCACCCGCGAACAGCGCCCCCGCGATGAGGCCGGCCTTCAGTGTCCCGTCGCTGCCGAACAGGGGAATGTTGCGAAAGCGTGCCCACGACACCAGCAGCACCGTGGCAAGGATCGACCGCAAGCCGCTTTGCATCACCGGAGAAATGTCCGGCGCCGCGAGCTTGGTTGCGACATTGGTGAAGCCCCAGATGAAGCAGCACAGCACCATGGTCGCGAAGGCGACGCTGTCGAGGGGAATGCGTTTCACTTTTTCAAGGGGCGAGGGATGTGCGACGAGAGGGCGAGGGAGATTCTACCCCTCACCCCTCACCCCTCACCCCTCACCCCTCACACCCCAGCGAAGCTCGCGTTCTGCCACAATCGCGGCTCAAGTCCGGCGCCCCAGCCGGGCGCAAGGGAGCGACGAGCATGGCCGATCTTGCCGGTTACCGGCGACCCGACAAAGGCACGCAGCCCGAATACCTGCATCCGCCTTACGCGTCCACGAGCAAGCGCGCGCCGACCCGGCCGCTGATCGTGTTGCCGCATACCTTGTCGGAAGTGACCGGGCCGATGTTCGGCGCGGATGATGTCCGGGCGGAGGACGGCGATCTCACCCGCCAGCACAACAGCGATCCGCTGGGTGAGCGCATCATCGTCAGCGGCCGCGTGCTCGACGAGAATGACCGGCCGGTATCGAATACGCTGGTTGAAATCTGGCAATGCAATGCCGCAGGCCGCTACCGGCACCTGAACGACAATCACAATGCGCCGCTGGACCCGAACTTCACCGGCGCGGGTCGCGTGCTCACGGACAAGGAAGGCCGTTACCGTTTCGTCACCATCCGGCCGGGTGCCTATCCGTGGCGCAACCATCACAACGCATGGCGACCGGCGCATATTCATCTCTCACTGTTCGGCCGCGCGTTCGTGACACGGCTGGTGACGCAGATGTATTTCCCCGGCGATCCGCTGCTGCCGCATGATCCGATTTTCAACAGCACGGCGGACGAGAAGGCGCGCAACCGGCTGATCGCCGGGTTCGACTGGGATACCACCGCGCCAGAGCATGCGCTCGGCTACCGCTTCGACATCGTGCTGCGCGGCCGCGAAGCCACGCCGATGGAAAAGTGATGGGCAGCCGGGCCACCGCATCGCAGACCGTCGGGCCGTTCTATCGTATCGGGCTGGAGAAACTCTATGTCACCGATCTCGCGCCACCCGCAGCGCAGGGCGACAGGATCTCGATCCATGGCCGGGTCGTCGATGGCGATGGCAAGCCGGTCAACGACGCCGTCCTCGAAATCTGGCAGGCGAATGCGCAGGGCAAGTACGCCCATCCGGACGATGCGCAGGACAAACCGCTGACGCCCGGCTTCAAAGGGTTCGGTCGCGTCCCGGTCGACGAGAACGGCGAGTTCCGCTTCACGACCATCAAGCCCGGCCGCGTGCCCGGTCCGGGCGAGACCGTGCAGGCGCCGCATCTGCTCATTGCCGTGTTCATGCGCGGGCTGCTGATTCATTTGTTTACGCGAATGTATTTTCCGGACGATCCGGCTAATGAGGCCGACCCGGTGCTGAAGCTTGTCCCCGCGGAACGCCGCTCCACGCTGATCGCGCGCAAGGCGGGCGCGGGTCTGGAGTGGGATGTGATCCTGCAAGGCGACAACGAAACTGTTTTCTTCGACTACTGACATGGCCCGGCTTCTCGATCCGTTGTTCCGCACCGAAGCGATGTGCGAGATATTTTCCGATCGCGGCCACCTGCAGGGCATGCTCGATTTCGAAGCCGCGCTCGCGCGTGCCGAGGCGAGACTGGGCGTGATTCCGAAAGCGGCGGCGCCGGCGATCGCGGCGCAATGCCGTGCGGAATTGTTCGACCTGGCCGCGCTGGGCCTCAAGGCCGCGTCCGCCGGCAATACGGCCATCCCGATGGTAAAGGCGCTGACCGCCCTGGTCGGAAGGAAGAACAAGCGCGCGGCCGGCTACGTCCACTGGGGTGCAACCAGCCAGGACGCGATGGATACCGGGCTGGTGCTGCAACTTCGTGCGGCCTTCAAACTGATCGAGGCCGACCTCGCCCGGCTGGCGAACGCGTTGACGCGCCTCGCCAGAAAACACAAGCGCACGCCGATGGCCGGACGCACGTGGATGCAACAGGCGCTGCCGGTTACCTTCGGCCTGAAAGCGGCGAGTGCCTTGAGCGCCGTGCAACGGCATCGCACGCGCCTTCATGAATTGCAGGCGCGGGTACTCGTCATCCAGTTCGGCGGCGCTGCGGGAACATTGGCCTCGCTCGGCCACCGTGGTCCCGCGGTTGGCAAGGCACTGGCAGCGGAACTAAAGCTGGGCGATCCCGGACTCTCCTGGCATGCGCAGCGCGATCGTGTCGCGGAAGTCGCGACGACGCTCGGCTTGCTGGTGGGCACGCTGGGAAAAATCGCGCAGGATGTATCGCTGATGATGCAGACCGAGATCGGCGAAGCCTTCGAGCCGGCCGCACCCGGGCGCGGCGGCTCTTCGACGATGCCGCAAAAACGCAACCCGGTGGCGTGCGCCGTCGTGCTCGCCGCCGCGACAAGAGTGCCGGGGCTGGTGTCGGTCATGCTTGCCGCAATGGTGCAGGAACACGAACGCGGGCTCGGCGGCTGGCAGGCCGAATGGGAAACGCTGCCGGAAATCTGCATGCTCGGCGCCGGCGCGCTGGAACAAACCGTCCATATGATGGAAGGCCTGCAGGTCGATGCGGGGCGCATGCGCCACAACCTCGAAGCCACGCACGGACTCATCATGGCGGAAGCGGTTTCCGCGGCATTGGCGCCGAAGCTCGGTCGTGCCGCGGCGCACGCATTGATCGAGGGGGCGTGTTGCCGCGCGGTCGAGAACAAGGAATCCTTGCGCGACATCCTGATGGGGGACGCAGAAGTCGGCAAGCTGCTTTCCTCCGCCGACCTGAAACGCCTCTGCGACCCGGCCAATTATCTCGGAGCCGCCGAACATCTCGTCGATGGCGTTCTCACCTCTTGCAGCCGTCCAAAGAAATAGGGCTCTGCCTGACGCGCGCGACGAGATCCAAGAATTTGCTGATGCAGTGCGCGATCTACTGCGGCGTCCGGCGTCTAGTGCATAAATCTCATCACGCGCCGCTCGCGGCGCGTGATGAGAACTAAGAAATTATCCGTAAATAATGTTTATCTTCATACGCACCTTGCGAAACGCGATGATCGCGGCGGCGAGATAGTTAAGCGCGAGGAAGCTGCGCTCAAGCTTCTCATAGCGCACGAGCAACTTGCGGAAGCGGTTAAA
>JANXVW010000253.1 GCA_025351455.1 Betaproteobacteria bacterium
AGAAGTCGGTTCGTCGAACAGCAGGATCTCTGGCTCGGTTGCCAGTGCGCGCGCGATGCACATGCGCTGTTGCTGGCCGCCAGACAGGTTGAACGCCAGCTCATTGAGCCTGTCCTTGACCTCGTCCCACAACGCGGCGCCGCGCAGCGCCTGTTCGACTTTTTCGTCCAGCGCGGCCACGCCGCGCACGCCGCGCACGCGCAGGCCGTAAGCCACGTTCTCGTAGATCGACTTCGGGAAGGGATTGGGCTTCTGGAACACCATGCTGATGCGCATGCGCACTTCGATCGGATCGACATGCGGATTCAACAGATTGGTGTTGTCCGGATGCAGCCGGATCTCGCCTTCGTAGCGGTTGCCCGGGTAAAGGTCGTGCATGCGGTTGAAGCAACGCAGGTACGTCGATTTGCCGCAGCCCGATGGACCGATCAGCGCGGTGACCTTCTTGTCGTAGATCGGCATGTTGATGCCTTTCAACGCTTGGAATGCGCCGTAATAGAAATTCAATCCGCGCGATTCCGCCTTGAGTACGAGGTTGGATTGTGCGGCTGGCCCGTCAATGATCTTGGACATTCTGGATTCTCACCACTTGATGTTTTTTCTGAGGCGGTAGCGGATGTAGATCGCCAGTGCATTCATCGACAGGGTCATTACCACCAGCACCAGCCCTGCGGCGGCCGCGTTCTGATGGAATGCGGCTTCCGGCCGCGAAGTCCAGTTGAACATCTGGATCGGCATGACCGTGAACGGCGCAAACAGCCAGTCGAACGGTCCGGCGGCCGGATCGCCGGTGAAAGGCGCGGGCGGCAGGACTGCGATGAAGGTCAGCGCGCCGATGGTGATGATCGGCGCGGTTTCGCCGATGGCGCGCGCCAGCCCGATGATCACGCCGGTGAGGATGCCCGGAATGGAGTAAGGCAGAATATGGTCCGCCGTGGTCTGCCATTTGGTGGCACCGAGCGCGTAGGCGCCCTCGCGGATGACGCCCGGGATCGAGCGAATCGCCTCGCGGGTGGCGACAATGACCACCGGCAGGATCAACAGCGCGAGGGTCAGCCCCGCGGACAGGATGCTCTGGCCGAAGCCGAACTTGTAGACAAACAGGCCGAGCGCCAGCAGACCGTAGATGATCGACGGCACGCCGGCCAGATTGGTGACGTTGATCTCGATGATGTCGGTCATCCAGTTCTTCGGCGCATATTCTTCGAGGTAAACCGCGCCCGCCACCCCGACCGGAATGGCGGTCACGGCGGTGACCAGCATGACCAGCGTGCTGCCGACCCAGGCCGAGAGAATGCCCGCGTTCTCCGCGCGGCGGGACGGGAAGTTGACGAAAAAATCCCAGGAAAGCCGGTGCGCGCCGTCCATCACCATGCCGGCAAACAGCGCAACGAAAGTCAGCACGCCCACCATCAGGGCCAGCACACCTACGGTCGCAAAGATCAGGTCCCAGCGCTTGTGTTTGGTGATGAGCGCCCGGATTTCGGCTACGGTCATGTCGGCCATGTCAGTAGGCCTGCCGGTAGCGGCGCTTCAGGAAGTGGCCGACAACGTTGAAGAACAACGTCAGCAGCATCAGGGTCAGGCCCGCGGCGAATATGGTCTGATAGCCGATGCTGCCGTGGGGCAGGTCGCCGAGCGCGACCTGCACAATATAAGCGGTGATGGTGGCGGCCGGTTCCGCGGGATTCCAGGTCAGGTTGGGTTGCATGCCAGCGGCCACGGCGACGATCATGGTTTCGCCGACCGCACGCGAGATGCCGAGGATGTAGGCCGCGGCAATACCGGAAAAGGCCGCCGGCGTGACGACACGAACCGCCGTCTGGAAACGCGTCGCGCCCATCGCGTAGGAACCTTCGCGCATCGCCATCGGCACAGAACGCATCGCATCTTCTGAAACCGAGCTGACGTAGGGAATGATCATGATGCCCATGACCAAGCCCGCGGAGAGCAGGTTGAATCCGGGCAGGCCGGGGAAAAAGTACTGCAGCGCCGGCGTGACATACAGCAGGGCGAAATAGCCGTAAACGATGGTCGGCACGCCGCCGAGCAATTCAAGGAAAGGCTTGGCGATTTCACGCACCGCGAAAGGCGCGAATTCGGACAGGTAAATGGCGATGATGGTGCCGAGCGGGATGGCTACGGCCAGGGCCACCAGCGAACTCATCAGCGTACCGGAGAGCAGCACCATGATGCCGTAATGGGCGTCGTCGAACAGCGGCGTCCATTGCCTGTCGGTCAGGAAATCGAACAGCGCGACATGCTGGAAAAACTGGTAGGACTCGGTCAGCAGGATCAGCACGATGCCGACGGTGACCACGACGGAAACGGATGCGCAGAGGAATAGCAGGCCCTCGATCAAGCGCTCGCGCACATGCCGGGTCCTCTTCTTCGCGAGCCGCGCGCTGATTGTATGGTCCGCCAAGGGATTCAGTGTTCGGGTATTTGCGACGGCGCTCCTCGGTTCGGAGCCGAGGAAAATATAGTACAGATTTATCACGGCACCCGCAGCCCGGGCAAAAAACAGGAGGGGCATCGCCCCCCCTGCCTCGATTCAGTCGATTCCGTCTTACAACTTGGCTTCGAGTTGCATCAGTTGTTCGATGGTCAGGCCGATCTTGTTCTCCCCGCCGAACTTGGTGCCAAGCACTTTCTTGTCCGCGCTCTCGATGTTATGCGTGTAAGCCTTGGCCGGCAGGGGTACATACTTTACTTCACGCACCAGCTTATCGCCGTTTTTCATGTAGAACTCGACGAAATCCTTCACTTCCGGCCGTTCCAGCGACTTGGCATTGACATAGATGAAGATCGGGCGGGCAAGCGGCTGGTAGCTGCCGTTGACGACGGAGTCGAACGAAGGCAGGACTGCCTTGGCGCCCTCTTTTCCGATGATCCCGACTGCCTGTAGCTTGTCCTGGTTTTCCAGGTAATAGGCATAACCGAAGTACCCGAGCGCGTTGACATCACGCGACACCCCTTGTACCAGCACGTTATCGTCTTCGGAGGCGGTGAAATCGCCGCGGCTGGACTTTGCCTTGCCGTTGACCGCCTCGGTAAAGTAGTCGAACGTGCCTGAGTCAGCGCCGGGGCCGAACAGTTTCATCGGCTGGTCGGGCCACGCGGGATTGACCTGCTTCCAGGTCTTCACGTTGCCTTGCGCGCTGGGCTCCCACATCTTCTTGAGCTGGGCAACCGTCAGGGTCTGCGCCCACTTGTTGTCGCGATGGATCACGACCGTCAGCGCATCATAGGCCACCGGCATTTCGATATATTGAACGCCGGCCGCCTTGCAGTCGTCCATTTCCTTCTTCAGGATCGGACGGGATGCATCGGAAATGTCGGTCTCGCCGCGGCAGAATTTCTTGAAGCCGCCGCCGGTCCCGGAAATGCCCACGGTGACCTTGACCTTGCCCTTGGTGGATTTCTGGAAATCCTCGGCCATGGCTTCGGTAATCGGAAACACCGTGCTGGAGCCGTCTATTTTTACCAATTGCGCATGCGCCACCGGTGCGGCAATACACAGCGCGCCCGCGAATGCAGCCGGCAACGCTGCAAGTGCGATGCGGGATAGTTTCAACATGGGGTCAATCTCCTTCAGTAGGGGGTTGAATCTCGACGCCGCGATTTTATGGACACAATGTGACAGTTTGATTGCATGTCGCCCCTACGGCCCACCGGCCGGACCCCTCATCACGCGTGCGTTTGGCTGCGAATGGTGTGCGCGAGCGATTCCGCCAGTTCGGTGATGAAACCGTGGCCTTCCCCTTCCACCATCACCCGGATGACGGGTTCGGTGCCGGATGCGCGCAACAACACGCGGCCCTTGTCGCCAAGCCTCAGCCGTGTCGCTTCCAGCGCGGCGCCAACCTTGGCGTCGGCCGCGAAATCGAACCCTTTACGCGTTTTCACGTTGACCAGCACCTGGGGATAAAGCCGCACGCCGCCGCACAATTGGTCCAGGCACTGGCCTTCGGCCTTCAGCGCGTGCAACACCTGGAGCGCGGAGACGATGCCGTCACCGGTCGTATGCTTGTCGAGGCAGATGATGTGCCCCGAATTCTCGCCGCCGAGCTGCCAGCCTTTCTCGACCAGCTTTTCCAGAACGTAGCGGTCGCCCACCGGCGCGCGGGCAAAGGGAATGCCGAGCGCGGCAAGCGCCTGTTCCATCGCCAGGTTGGTCATCAGCGTGCCGACCACGCCTCCTTTCGAGAGCTTGTGCTTCTTGCGGAATTGCGCGATGACGAACAGCAACTGGTCGCCGTCATAGAGCCTGCCGTCCTGATCGGCCATGGTCAGGCGGTCGCCATCGCCGTCGAACGCAACGCCGAGGTGCGCGCGATGCGCCTTCACCGCCTTGGCCAGCGCCTGCGGATGCGTCGCGCCGCATTCGCGGTTGATGTTCATGCCATCCGGCTGCACGCCGATGGCGACGACCTCGGCGCCCAGTTCGTGAAAGACGTGCGTCGCGATGTGGTATGTCGCGCCGTGCGCGCAATCCACCACGAGCCTGAGGCCGCGCAGATCGAGATTGGTGGGGAAAGTGCTCTTGCAGAATTCGATGTAACGCCCGGCGGCGTCGTTGAGGCGGCGCGCCTTGCCCAACTGCGCCGAGGGCATGATCTCGAGCGGCCGGTCCAGCCGCGCCTCGATCGCATGTTCGACGGCGTCCGGCAGCTTGTTGCCGTCGGCCGAGAAAAACTTGATGCCGTTGTCTTCGAACGGATTGTGGGAAGCGGATATGACGATGCCGGCCTGCAGGCGCAGGGCGCGTGTCAGATAGGCCACCGCCGGGGTCGGCATCGGCCCGGCCAGATAGATGTCCACGCCGGCGGCGGACAAGCCTGCCTGCAGCGCGGACTCCAGCATGTAACCGGAAATGCGCGTGTCCTTGCCGATCAAGACCGAGGCGTGTTCGCCGGGGGGAAGGTCCTGTCCGCCGGCGAGCACCTTGCCCGCCGCGTAACCGAGGCGCATCACGAAGTCGGGCGTGATCGGCGCTTCGCCGACGCGTCCGCGTACGCCATCGGTGCCGAAATATTTTCTGGTTTTTTTCATGACAATGAAAACGTCTCGTCGTCTATCGCGCGCAATACCAGCAGGCAGTCTCGGGTCGCGGCCACATCGTGCACGCGAACGATCGACGCGCCGCGCTGGGCCGCCAGCATCGCACCGGCTGCGCTCGCGTTCACGCGTTGCGCCGCTTCGCGTCCGACAATTTTACCCAATAGCGCCTTGCGCGACAGGCCGGCAAGCAAGGTAAATCCTGCCTCGCGCAACCGGGGTAGCGCGCGGATCAGTTCGAGGTTGTGTTGCGGCGTCTTGCCAAAGCCGAAGCCCGGGTCGAGCGCGATGCGATCGTGCGCGATGCCGGCGGCCATGGCGGCCTCGGCACGTTCGGCGAGAAAGGTCTCCACTTCGCCGACCACGTCGCGATAGTGCGGCGCCTGCTGCATGGTGCGAGGAGCGCCCTGCATGTGCATCAGGCACACGGCTGCGTTCGATTCCGCGACCGCTTCGAGCGCGCCGTCCGCCCGCAGTGCAAAGATGTCGTTGATCATCGAGGCGCCGGCGGAAATCGCGCGGCGCATGACTTCCGGCTTGCAGGTATCCACCGAAACGGGCACTAGCAGTTCGGCGAGTTTTTCCAGGACCGGCAGCACACGCCGCAGCTCCTCCGCGACGTCGACCGGTTCCGCGCCAGGCCGCGACGATTCTCCGCCGATGTCGAGGATGTCGGCGCCTTCCTCGATCAATTGCCGGGCATGGTCGAGGGCACGGCCGGCGTCGAAGAATCTGCCCCCCTCGGAAAATGAGTCCGGCGTGACATTGACGATGCCCATGATGAGTGGGCGTTCGAGCGGGAGCGAAAAGCGGCCAGCGCGCAGAACGGCGGGAGGCGCAAGGCGGGAGGCGGGAGGGGCGGTCAAAGACTCGTTAACGCTCATCTTGAGTCAACTCAGGAGATGCCGAGTACCTCAAAGACTGAGGGTGAGGTTTTTACGCCTCACCCCTTACGCCTCACGCCTGACCCAGATCAGGTTTCGCGCGCCGGTGTTACCGTCACCGGTGCTGCGGCGCTGCCTGGCGACGGCGGCGGCGTCTGCGTGTTTGCCGGCGGCTTGGGCGGACGCGGCGGGCGGCCCTCCATGATGTCATTGACCTGGTCGGCGTCGATGGTTTCCCATTCCATCAGCGCCTTGGCCATGGCCTCGACCTTGGCGCTATTGTCTTCAATGAGCTTGCGCGCAAGCGTGTATTGGTCATTGATGATGCGCCGGATCTCCGCGTCGACCTGTTGCATCGTCGCCTCGGAAACGTTCTTGTGCGTGGTGATCGAACGGCCGAGGAAGACTTCGCCCTCGTTCTCGCCGTAGACCATCGGGCCGAGATGATCGCTCATGCCCCACTGGGTCACCATGCGCCTTGCCATTTCAGTGGCGCGCTCGAAGTCGTTGGAGGCCCCGGTGGTCATTTGCTTCATGAACACTTCTTCGGCGATACGGCCACCGAACAGTACGGCAATATTCTGCAGTATCTGCTCGCGATCCATGCTGTAGCGGTCTTCCTGGGGCAACTGCATGGTCACCCCCAGCGCGCGTCCGCGCGGGATGATGGTGACCTTGTGCACCGGATCGGTACGCGGCAACAGTCTCGCAACGACCGCATGGCCGGACTCGTGATACGCGGTATTGCGGCGCTCATGCTCCGGCATCACCATGGACTTGCGTTCCGCGCCCATCATGATCTTGTCTTTGGCGCGCTCGAAGTCATCCATGTCGACCAGGCGCTTGTTGCCGCGCGCGGCGAACAGAGCCGCTTCGTTCACGAGGTTGGCCAGATCGGCACCGGAAAATCCTGGCGTACCGCGGGCGAGAATGTCGGGGCGCACGTCGGGTGCGACCGGAACCTTGCGCATGTGCACCATGAGGATCTGCTCGCGACCGCGGATGTCGGGATTTTCCGGTGCCGATCTGGCCAACCTCGTGAACGAAGCGGCTCTGTTCGCCGCGCGCGGCAACAAGCGCCTGGTCGACATGGATGACTTCGAGCGC
>JANXVW010000274.1 GCA_025351455.1 Betaproteobacteria bacterium
TCGTCGATTTCCACGATACCGCCATTGCCGCCCATCGGGGCAAGTCCGCCAGTGCGCATCGCTTCTCGAATACGGTGCGACATGAACCATGCGGTTTTGTACGTGACTTCCAGCATGCGTTCAATCTGCTTGCTGGAAATACCCTTCTTGCTGGCGCACATCAAGTGCGTAGCCAGAATCCATTTATGAATGGGAATCTTGGAGCGTTCAAAGACGGTGCCGACTGTGACGGTAAACTGTTCGCGGCAGTCACCGCAGAAGTACAGGCCAGTCCTGTGCGCCTTGCCGTTCAAGGCGACATTGCGTTCTGTACCACCACAATGCGGACAGATTGCGCCAGTAGGCCAGCGGATGGATTCTAAGTGCTGGCGGGCGGCTTCTTCGTTGTGGAATCGTGGGGCGCTGAGTAGATCGGACATGGCGTTTCTCCAGAGAGTGGAGCCATTGTCCTGTCGTGGCATGCGTTTGTCAAGTATATACTCGCCTTATATTAACAGTACCAAGCATACTAACCCCGTTTGCATAGAGCGTTAGCTGCAGTTTGGTGGCCGCGCACAGGGCTGTCAACCACGTCTTGGGAGACTGACCGTGTTGCCAGCGCAACCCCGTTTGCTGGATCAGGTGCGAGACCGCATCCGGCTCAAGCATTACAGCATTCGCACCGAAGACATTTACGTCGAGTGGACTCGCCGCTTCATCCTGTTCCATGGCAAGCGCCACCCGCGCGAAATGGGCCCAGGCGAAGTTGAAAGCTTTCTGACCCATCTGGCGGTTCAGGGCCGGGTGTCGGCCTCCACGCAGAATCAGGCCAAGAGCGCGCTGCTGTTTCTGTACAAGGAAGTGATCGGTGAAGAGTTGCCCTGGCTGGACAATATCGAGACCGCCAAGCGACCCGCACGGCTGCCGGTCGTTCTGACGGTCGAGGAAGTCACGGCCATCCTGGCAGGAGTGGATGGCACCGGCGGGCTCATTTTGAAATTGTTGTACGGCACCGGCATGCGTATTCTCGAATGCCTGCGTCTGCGGGTGAAAGACATCAATTTCACGAAACGCGAAATCATCGTGCGGGAAGGCAAGGGCTTCAAGGACCGGGTGACGATGCTGCCCGCATCTCTGACCGAGTCGATGCAAGCGCATTTAAATCGCGTGGAACGCCTTCACGTTGCCGACTTGGCAGAAGGATATGGCGAGGTCTATCTTCCCTATGCGCTCGAACGCAAATACCCGAAAGCGGCCCGGGAATGGGGATGGCAATACGTGTTTCCCTCAGTCAAGCGGTCGGTCGATCCGCGCACCGGTGCGGTACGGCGCCATCATGCGCACGAACAGAATGTACAGAGAATAATGCGCCGGGCTGTGCGAGCTGCCGGGATCGCAAAGCCGGCGACACCTCACACCTTGCGGCACAGTTTCGCAACGCACCTGCTGGAAGCCGGTTATGACATCAGGACCGTTCAGGAGCTGCTCGGCCACGCCGACGTGAGCACGACTATGATCTATACGCACGTGCTCAACCGGGGAGGACGTGCGGTGCGGAGCCCTTTGGACGTTCGCTGACCGCCGGTTTACCTTCCTGCCCCCGCACCCCGCCGCTGTTTAATCTCCGCTCACCACGTATCCACGAACGCCCGCTTCTTCCCCGCCCTTGGCTTGGCAGGCGGCAGCGACCGCAACCCCGCCATGACCCACGAGCGCGTATCCGCCGGATCGATGACGTCGTCGATTTCGAATAAGGTCGCGGTGCTGAGCGCCTTGCCGCGCTCATAGGCTTGCGCGACCATCTCGTCGAACCGGGCTTTGCGCTCCGCGGGATCGGTGATGGCTTCGAGCTCTTTGCGAAAGCCGAGCTTGACCGAACCTTCGAGATTCATCGGGCCAAACTCGCCGGTCGGCCAGGCCACCGAGAACATCGGCAGATGGAAACTGCCGCCCACCATGCCCTGCGAGCCGAGGCCGTAAGCCTTGCGCAGCACCACGGAAAAAACAGGCACGGTCATGTTCGCGCCGACGACGTAAAGCCGGCAGCAATGACGCACGAGCGCGATTTGCTCCGCTTCCGGCCCGACCATGTTGCCCGGCGTGTCGCACAGGGACAGCACCGGAATGTCGAAGGCGTCGCACAATTGCAGGAAGCGCGCGGCCTTGTCGGCGGCGTCCGCATCGATCGCGCCGCCGAGCACCATGGGGTTGTTCGCAATCAGGCCCAGCGACCGTCCTTCGACGCGAATGAACGCGGTGATCATGTTGGTGCCGAAATCGCGCCGCAGTTCCAGCACGGAGCCCAGATCCGCGATCAGGTCGATCGCCCGCCGCACGTCGTAAACGCGCAGCCGGTTTTCCGGCACCACCTGGCGCAGTTCGCGCTGGTCGGCGCACTGCCAGTCGGCGACCGCCCCCTGAAAATAAGACAGATATTGTTTGGCGACGCGCACCGCCTCGGCTTCGTCGGCCACGACGATGTCGATCACGCCGTTGCGGCGCTGGACCGAGGTCGGGCCAACCTCATCGGGATGAAACACACCGAGTCCGCCGCCTTCGATCATCGCCGGTCCGCCCATGCCGAGCGTAGCCTTCTCGGTGGCGATGATCACGTCGCAACAGCCCGCGACGACCGCATTGCCGGCGAAGCAGCGCCCCGCCACGACGCCGATCAGCGGCACCAACCCGCTCAGCTTGGCCAATAGCGTGAACGCCTTGATGTTCAACCAGCCGGCGACGATCGCATCGGTGTCGCCGGGTCGTCCGCCGCCGCCCTCGGCAAACACGACGACGGGCAGACGCCACTGCGCCGCCAGTTCGAACATGCGGTCTTTCTTCTCGTGGTTTTTGGCGCCCTGCGTGCCCGCCAGCACGGTGTAGTCGTAGGACATCGCGATGCAGCGCGCATCGACATCGGGAAACAGCGCGCCGTTGACCCTGCCGATGCCCATCACCAGGCCATCGGCCGGCGTGCGCTCAATGAGGTCTTTCATAGTGCGCCGGCTGCGCTGCGCGGCGACGGTAAAGGCGCCGTACTCGTTAAAACTGTCCGCGTCGCACAATTCGGCAATGTTTTCGCGCGCGGTGCGCAGGCCGAGCTTGTGCCGCTTCTCGACCGCGTCGGGCCTGGCCGCATCCAGCGTCAACGCACGCCGTTGCTGGAGTTCCGCCAGATCGGGCCGCACGTGGTCAGGATCGATTAAACCGGCGGACGCAGTCACTTCTGCCTGGTCCCCGATTGCATCGACGATCAGCAGCGCGTCGCCCTCAATCAGGGTCTGGTCTTGTTCGCCGCGGATTTCCCGTACCACACCCGTGATCGGCGAGGCGATGACATGCTCCATTTTCATCGCTTCCATGACGGCGACCTGCTGGCCGCGCCAGAGGGAATCGCCCACTGCGACGTCGATGCTGACGACTGTCCCCGATATCGCTGCGCGGATCGCATGCGACCCTTCTGGCAAGGTTTCGTCGAGTGCGAGCACGGGACCCAGCATGCGCTTGCCGTGCGTCAGAATCGCGAGCGGATCGACGGCACCGGCCACAGGGGCGGTTGGGGGCGACGCGCCGGCGAACAGCCGCGGATGCTGCGCGGGCGCACACAGTATCGCGAGGTGGTCCTCGATGAACCCGGTATGCCATTTCCCGCCGGCGAAATCGGGCGAAGACAGCAGGTTGAGCAGAAACTCCCGGTTGCTGGAGACGCCCGAGATGCGGAATTCCGACAAGGCACGGCGCGCTTTCGCCGTCACCGAGCGCAAGTCGCCGGATGTCACATGCACGATGACCTTTGCCAGCAAGGAATCGAACCGCGGATTGACGCGGGAGCCCGAATGGGCGCCCGTATCG
>JANXVW010000276.1 GCA_025351455.1 Betaproteobacteria bacterium
AGCAGCGCGAACCTTTCGTCCGGAAGCCCTCTGGTTGCCGCTGCTCTGCCGGCCGGGTGCGCAGTGGATTTCGCTCCAGCGCCGATAAGGAGAAGCGCAATGAGAAGGCTCTACGTCAGAATGTCACGTAGCCATGACCGCGCGAGACGCAAGATTGTCCTCTTAGTTGCGGTCTGCGCCACGCTTCTTCTCGGGGCATGCGGTCCGGGCGTGCCGGCCGACCGCTACGATCGCGCGAAAATGGATCTCAAGCCGGTGCCGGCGAAGACATCGAATGAGCGCCACGCCGGGCCTTTTTCCTCGGGGACCGGGCTGAGCGTCGCTCCGGAGATACGCCCGCTCGATCCTTCCCCGGTCAAGACGATCCGGCTCGACACGACCCACAAGATCATCGACATTGCGCCAGGCGTGAAATTCAGTGCCTGGACGTTCGGTGACCACGTGCCCGGCCCGGTAATCCGCGCGCGGGTGGGCGACAGAATCGAATTCAGCATGACCAACCGTAGCGACGAAGTCGTGCCCGGCATGCAGATTGCGCCGCCGATGATGCATTCGATGGATTTCCATGCAGCAATGGTGTCTCCCCAGGATAAATATCACTCCATCGCTCCCGGTCAAACCATCACTTTTCAATTTACGCTCAACTACCCCGGCGTATTCATGTATCACTGCGGCACACCCATGATCCTGGAACACATCGCTTCCGGCATGTATGGCGCGCTCATCGTGGAACCGCGGGCGGGCTATCCCACCAAGGCGGACCGCGAGTACGTGGTCATTCAGAGCGAGTTTTACTCCAAGCTCGATTCGCGCAAGCGCAAGGTGGACGGTGTGCCGCTCTACGTGCTCGACAGTGACCAACTGCGTGAAGCCAGGCCCACTTACACGGTGTTCAATGGCGCGTACAACGGCATGGTGAAAAATCCGCTGCCGGCGAAACCCGGCGAGCTGGTGCGCTTGTTCGTGCTGAACGTCGGCCCAAGCAAGACCTCCAGTTTCCATGTGGTGGGCACAATCTTCGACCGGGTGTGGATGGATGGCAACCCTGACAATCAGTTTCGCGGCATGCAGACGGTTCTGCTTGGTTCTTCCAGTGGAGCGATCGTGGAATTTTTCATTCCCGAAGCCGGCCGGTACATCATGGTCGACCACCATTTCGCGAATGCGTCGCAAGGCGCCATCGGATTGATCGACGCCGCCGGCGCGCCCGGGGAAAAGGGCGGGATCGAGCATCACAACATTTCCGCCACGCGCACACCGGGGGATCCCGAAGCCGTCAAAGGAAAAATGGCTTTCGAGAGCAAATGCCTGGCCTGCCACTCGATCGGTCAGGGCCGCAAACTCGGCCCCGATCTGGCCGGCGTGACCAAGAGGCGCACGATCTCGTGGCTGGCGAAATGGCTCAAAGCGCCGGAGAAGATGCTGGAAAGCGATGTGGATGCCCAGGCGATGCTCAAGCAAGCAGGGGGATTGCCGATGCCGAACCAGAACCTCAGCGATGCCGAGATCCACCAGTACATCCGGTATTTCCAATGGGCGGACGAGCAAGGCGGTGGGGAGGCACAGAAAAGCGTAACGCACCCGAAGGAGGGTGGCGAATGAAGACGGCGTGGCGCGGCATCGTGTGCGCGATACTCGCCGGTGCCGGCACATCGAGTGCCATGGCGTGCGGTCATTGCATTGAAGACAAGGTTGCCGCGGTTTACGATCATGCCGTGATTGCGCGGGCGATGGCGCGCGAGCATCAGGTCGTGTTTTTTGCGATAGAAGGCATTATCCCCGCAGGTGAGGGAACACGGCGCTCGCTCGAGGCGATCGTGGAATCCGTTGCGGGTGTGGATAAAGGCAGCGCACGGGTTTCCGTCGAATCCGCGGCGCTCTGCGCCGCTTTCGACCTCGCGCGCGCGCCGCTTGTCACCATGGAGCGTGCGCTAAGCCGCAAGCTGGCAGTCCTGGGATTGTCCGTGGTCATGGTGCACCTCATGGACAAGGGGCCAGGAGCAAGGTGAAAGAGGAAGGCAACCGCTAAAAGGTCAAGGGCTAAAGTAGAAAGGTAAAAGCGAAGCGAGAACGATTTTCCTCTGTTCTCGCTTGTTATCCGTCCCCTGATTCCTCGTCCGCCAATGCCCTCTTGACCGCCGGCCTCTCGGCCATGCGTTTGCGGAAATCGAGCACCTTCGGAAAGCGTGCGGGATCGACGCCGTCGCCTTCCAGGAATCGGGCAAGCGTGAACAGATACGGATCGCAGACAGTGTAAGTCATGCCCAACACCCACGGCCCGGCGAACATTTCACGCTCGATCAGCTCGAAGCACTCGCCCACCGACTGCGGCACCTTGCGCTGCATGCCCTCGATCGCCGCGGGATCGTCTGCCCAGCGGTAGCCGCGCATGCGGTGGGCGTGCGCCACATGCACGGTCGAGCACAGGTAGCTGTTGAAGGCTTGCACGCGGGCCAGCGCGAAGGCGTCGCCCAGCGGAGCCAGGCCCGCCCGCGGAAAAGCTTGCGCAATGTAGATCAGCAGGGCGGGCGTCTCGGTCAGCACGCCCTGTTCCGTGACCAGGGCCGGCACGCGGCCCTTCGGATTGATCGCCAGGTATTCCGGTTTGCGCTGTTCGTTACTGCGAAAGCCCACGCGCACGGTTTCGAATTCCGCGCCGGCTTCTTCAAGCGCAATGTGTGATGCCAGCGCGCAAGTGCCCGCAGCGTAGTACAGCTTCAGCATCCAAATCTCGCCATAGAATTCCTGTCAGGCAGGCATGATCGCATAGACGGTTTCTTCCAGAGCGCCGGTTTGAATGCGACAACTTTCCCGCCGCGATCAGCCTGGGATTGCTTCCTGCGCCGTGGGGGATGTCAGTGTCTGCCTGCAATCGGCGACGTGGCGTTCCAGGCCCTGGGAGCGGGACTGGAAGTCCTGGAACTGACCGAGGAACGGAGGGTCAGATCGTTGTAACAGCGCGGAAATCCGCCTGTTTCGCGCAAAAAACCGGCATCAAGTCAAGAATATTCTTGCCCTGTGTGGCAAGGGAAGGCTTGCCCCGGAACGCCGCGGAGCGCACACTACGCGACCCCACTCGAAAGCCCTCCAGGATCCCCGCATGAACACATCGATTCTTCAATTTCTGAGAGCCAACGGCGAGCAACTGGACGCCGAGATCGCCAAAGCATTGCACATGCCGAAGCCGCAGGTTTTGAACCACATTGCCGAACTTTCCGCCTTGGGCGAAGTGATTTGCTGCCGCGTGACGCGATTCGTCGGCGGCAAGAAGGTCGAGGGCGTGAGCTGCCGCCTTTCCGCCTATGTGCCGCCGAAAGCCACGGGCCCCAAGCCCGGCGCGAAGCGTGCCGCCAGCGCGAACGCCAATCTCAACAATACGGAAGCACATATCGTTTGAGGCAAGCGATGCAACTGAATGCCACGGATCGGGAGTAGGGAATCCAGGCGTGCAGGAATCAGATAAAACGGGCACCGGTCGGTGCCCGTTTCTTTTTTGGGGTTCCCATTCAGCGTGCCATTTCGGCGTTCCCATGCGCCAATCGGCGAGGCGCGGTTGACATCGCACCGTCGGGCATTACACTTCATCGCGTCAGCGTGCCGGAGGCCGCGCACGTCCCGAAGCGGTCCGCACAGTCATAGAGGAGCCGATGATGAAACTGAATCGTCATGCATTCCGCGTTCGTCCGGGAATGCGCCAAGGCCTGCAAACGGAAATACCGATCCCGACCCGACTGGTTTCCAACGAAGAATTCACGCCGCTACCGCAGACCGTCGCCCAGCGCGAAGTCGAGGGCCGGATTCTTGCCGAAGCGGCACGCCTGGCGCCCAAGCTCGGCCTGACCCGCCGGGAATTCTTGCGCACGAGCGGCGGGATGGTGACGTCGTTCCTGGCGATGAATGCGGTCTTCGGCCCGTTCTTCACTGTTTCCGAAGTCGAAGCGGCGGATCAGGCGGCCATGCGCGAACTCAAAGCCGGATCGCCCTTCATTTTTGACGTGCAGCTTCACTACGTCGGAGCAGGATACGACCCTGCCAATGCGGAAGCCGACCGCAAGGGCGCCGTGGCCAAAGGCGGGTTGCTGCGCCTGCGGGGGCGGGCCAAGGAGATGAACCCGGCGCTGCAGTCCGACAGCGGCACCATCGCCGACCTTTCCTGGCAGAACTTCATCAAGGAAGTGTTTTTCGACAGCGAAACCGCAATCGGCCTGATCTCCACGCCACCCGGACCTTATCCCAACCAGGCCGTGGTTCCGCCGAAAGAGATGACGCATATCCGGGACGAGATCAACCGCATCACGCAGTCGCGCCGCATGCTCGCGCACGGCCTGGTGACGCCGCAACTGGGCAAGGCCGATCTCGACTTCATGCAAATGCAGGCCGAAACGCTGAAGGTCGACGCCTGGAAGGCCTACACCGGCTCCTGTCCGCGCGGTTTCGAGCACGGCTGGTTCCTCGACGACGAGAAAATCGCGTATCCGATGCTGGAAAAAGCGCGGCAGCTCGGCGTCAAACGCCTGTGCGTGCACAAGGGTCTGCCGCTTGGCACCGTTGCCGACTACAACCATCCGCGCGATCTCATCAAGGCGGCGAAGGATTTTCCCGACATCAATTTTCTGACCTACCACTCCGGTCTGCTGGGCGTGTCGTCGGTGAATGGCGCCGACGTACCCTGGACCACCGAGTTCTGTGCGATGAAGAAGAAGGAGCTAGGCATCAAGAATATCTATATGGAACTGGGCTCCACCTTTGCCCAGCTCGTCACGACCAATCCGACGGCGTGTGCGCACCTGCTGGGCCAGATCGTCGATGCATTTGGCGCCGACCATGTGCTTTGGGGAACGGACTCGATCTGGTACGGCACGCCGCAGTGGCAGATCGAAGCATTCCGGCGTTTCCAGATTCCCGATGAGCTGATGCGGAAGTACGGCTATGCGCCGTTGACGGCTTCGGTCAAAGAGCAGATTTTCGGACTGAACGGCGCGCGGGTATTCGGCGTCGACGTGAGTGCGAAACGCAATGAGATTCCCGGCGACTACCTGAGCCAGATGAAGATGAGTTATCTGGAGGAGGGGGCAGATCCGAGCCACCGCTTTTACGGGTGGGTCGCGGCCTGAAGAACCGGCCTGCCTCCATGTAAGCAGCGCGCGGTGCCGGACCCGCTACGCGGCTGCCGGTGCCGCGAGGCCTTCCTGCTCGCAGGTCGGGGCAACGTCCGACACAGTGGCTCGCTGCATGTCGCGCGGCCAGCGCAAGTCATCGTAGCCCTTGCCGCGATGCATGGTGCAGCGGTTGTCCCACATCACCAGGTCATGCAGGCGCCAGCGGTGCGTGTAGATGAACTGCCGCTGCGTCGCGTGGTCGATGAGTTGCTGCAGCAACGCCTTGCCTTCCTCTTCCGTCATGCCGAAGATCCGCCCGGCATGCGAGGCGAGATACAGCCCGATACGCCCGGATCCGGCGTGCTTTCGGACAAGCGCCTGCGGCACGGGCGGCAGCGTCTGGTTTTCCTCGTCTGAAAAGTCCGTGAAGCCGAGTTTCTTGCGCGAATACATGATGGCATGCTCGGCCACCAGGGCGCGCAGACGCAGCTTCATGTCGGCCGGCAGGGCATCATAGGCGGCCCGCATGTCCGCAAACTCCGTTTGTCCGCCAACCGGCGGAATGCTGCGACCGTACAGAAGCGAGGCTTTCGCCGGCAGTCGGCGGAACGAGCTGTCCGTGTGCCACATGCGGTTGCCCATTTCGAACATTCGCTTGCGGCTTTCCTTACCCCATATCTGATCGTCCTGGCTGAGGTTCGACACGTCCGCGATTTCGGCGCGCACACGTAACTTTGCGTCGCTGCGGGCGGCATGGATGGTGGTTTCCAGCGGGCCGAAGTTGCGCGCGAAATCCAGGTGCTGGTCGGTCGACAGGTGCTGATCCGGAAACACCAGCACGGAATAATGGTTGAATGCGGTTTCTATTTCGGTGCGGTCCGCGTCGGAAAGCGGTTTCGAGAGATCGACATCGCCGATCTCGGCGGCGAAATTCTCGGTAACGGGGTAAACAGTCATTTTTGCGCCTAAGTTTTTGTCGGCGGGACAGGCAGAAACTATAGCGCCACGTTCGCCGATGTCAATCGGACTGCTGCCGCTCTACAAATGTGATAGTGGCCTGCAAAGGGATTCTAGGTTTTATAGTACCGCCGCGCGCGTTGTTCCGCCCTCGCCGCAGCCTCGCGCGGAGTGGCTTGTCCGGACGCTGCCTCGGCGACCATGTTGGGGATGACAAGGTCCGCGCTGCAGGCCGCGGATGCGGCGCCGACTTTCCCGGCGTAGCCGTTGTAGAGCATGACTCGGCCGCCGTCGCGGAACAGCGTGATCTTCGGGTCGCTGGTCCAGACCGGATTGGATTCGTAGGCGCGCAATGGCTGGGTCATGTAGCCCAGCGAGGCCTGCTGCCAGGCTTCGTATTGCGCGCGCTCGAGCATGAACCGCAAATACTCGCGTGCGGCATCCGGATACTTCGAATATTTGAAGACGAACGCCGTGAGCATCGAGTTGAGCTCGGTCGCATGGCCGACCGGTCCGATTGGCATAGGCGCGTGCTGGATGTCGGTGGCAATGGCTTTCAGTGCGGCATCGTTGGAATTCTTCGCGACGTAATAAATCGAGATCGGGTTGTAGGTCAGGCTGATCTCGCCGGCGAGAAAGGCCTTGTTGTTGCTGGGATCCAGCCATGACAGCGTGCCTTGCACGAAAGAAGGATATAGCTCGCGCGCATATTCCAGGGCGGCAATGGTTTCCCGCGAATTGATGACGACCCGGTTGTTCTCGTCCGCGAGGCGCCCGCCGTGGGCCCAGACCAGCCAGCTGCACCAGGTCGTATCTCCGGAAGAATTGCCGAGCGCGAAACCGGCGGGCGTGCCGCGCGCCTTGAGCGCCTGGCAAAGTTTCAGGAATCCCTGGAGGTCGCGCGGAATCGCGGAGTAGCCTGCCGCTTTTACCATGCTCTCGCGATACACCAGGCTATAGGCAATGACGGCAATCGGAACGCAGATCCAGCGGCGATCGAGCGTGCAGTAGTGCTGGCAGGCGTCGTACCAGCCGCCGTATTTATTGCCGAGGTAGCCGGCCAGTTCGGTGAGGTTGACGCATTGGTCCGGATACAGTTGCGGCATGTCCGATGGGCCGATGAGGATGTCGGGGCCCGCGCCGACATTCGCAGCCATGGCCCCTTTGGGGCGGAGGTCTTCGCCGTTCACGCTCTCGACCTGCACAGGGACGCCGGTCAGTTCCGTGAATCTTCTGGTGTTTGCCGTCCACACATCTTCGTCGCCTTGCACGAAGCGCTTCCATCGCAGCACCTTCAGCGATGCGCCCGATTCGGGGGCGTAGCGCAATTCCGATGCGCCGGCCATTCCTGGTCCCAGCGACAAGGCGCCGCTGGCCGCCATCGCTGCCGCGCCCAGTGCCTTCAAAGCATTACGCCTGAACATTCTTCCGCATTTCCTCTCGGGTCGCGTTCAGCGCCGCCGCGCGTGAATGTGCAAGATTTCGGCAAACGCATCCAATAGGAAAGGGGCAGCGAAGCCCATCTTGCAATGCGAGGACGCATGACGGAAGTTTGCCGTCCCCGGTGCCGCCGGAATCCGTGATCAATGCATTCTGCGGCAATTTGGATGAAAGCATTGGATGAATGAAAGGATTTTCGGAATGAAAGTTTCTTGCCTGGCTCTTGCCGCGACGCTCGCGGCAACCGCGACCGGCGCCCCTGCGGAAACTAGTGTCAGGATAGATCGGACCGGCAGCGTGGCAAATGGCTACGGCCGCGCGTAATGCCGGTACCCCGTTAGCGGATCCGCCGCTAACAGGGCACTACCGGGCGGTTCCAATGTCCAACGGGCTTATCCACTGCCCAGATTGGACGCCGGAATGAGCCTCGACCGTCCGCGCAAGCATTTCTCGATGATCCGCGGCATGCATCTGGCGGATCTGTTCACCCTGGGCAATGCCGCTTGTGGGGTGGGCGGCGTATTCTGCGCCATGGTCTTTGTCGGAAGCCAATCCCTGGCGTCTTTCATGGCAGCCGCAGCGCTCGCGCCCGCGGCTTTCCTGTTCGATGTGCTCGATGGCCGCATTGCGCGCTGGCGGCACACCCATTCCGCGCTCGGGCGCGAGCTGGATTCGCTGGCGGACGTCATTTCTTTCGGCGTCGCACCGGCCGCGCTTGGCTTCGCGGCCGGCCTGCGCGGCGGCTGGGACTGGCTGGTGCTGATTTACTTTGTGTGCTGCGGAGTCAGCCGCCTTGCCCGCTACAACGTAACCGCGGAGGAACTTTCCGAAGGCGCCGACAAGGTCGCTTACTTCGAAGGCACGCCGATTCCCACCAGCGTGGTGCTGACCGGCGTGCTGGCTCTTGCCGCGTGGCGGGACCGCCTGGGCGAAGATATCTACTGGGGAGTCTGGACGCTGGGCCCCGCGGACCTGCATCCGCTGGTGCTGCTGTTCGCGTTGTCCGGTACCTTGATGATCAGCAAGACGCTGCGGATTCCGAAGTTGTAGCGATTATTTTGGCGCGGGCCGATCGGGTATGGGCATGAAACGGACACCGGGCTGGTCCGGCAGCAAAATCCATTTCTCGAGCGGCAAATGAAACGCCCCGTCCGCTTTCACGGACGGGGCGCTTTTCCTGCAGGCATTCCGGCCTTTAGCCGACCAGACTCCTGAACCTTGTGGTTGATCCAGTTCCAGAGTGCCGCCGACCGGTGTTGCCTTGGTTGTCTCTCACGGGATCACCTCCTTTCAAAGTTGCGAGGCTCCAGTTTAGCAAAATGGATGTGAACTTCAAGTCGGCGGAAATCCGGTAGGCGGCAGGGCAATTGAATTAAACTTGCCCGTTATCGCACATCATCGCAGCGGCGTCCTCGCGGCGCAGACAGGGCCCCCATCAAAACCCCACCAAGAATCCAGCCGCTCGTCGAAGAAGGCCTCGTCGACGAAGTCGTCGGCCAGCTCATGAGCGGCAAGGAAGCGATCGTCTATGTCGTGCGTTGCGGTGAAGAGATCCGCTGCGCAAAGGTGTACAAGGAAGCCAACAAGCGCAGCTTCCGCCAGGCGGTCCAGTACACCGAGGGGCGCAAGGTCAAGAACAGCCGCCGTGCCCGCGCCATGGAGAAGGGTTCGCGCTACGGACGCAAGGAGCAGGAGGAAGCCTGGCAGAACGCGGAGGCCGACGCTTTGCGGCGCCTTGCCGCAGCCGGGGTGCGCGTTCCGGAACCGTACAACTTCCTCGACGGCGTGCTGCTGATGGAACTCGTGAAAGACGAGAATGGCAACGCCGCACCGCGATTGAACGATCTGACGCTGACGCCGGAACTGGCGCGCGAATACCACCGCATGCTGGTCATGCAAGTCGTGCGCATGCTCTGCGCGGGCATCGTCCACGGCGACCTGTCCGAATACAACGTGCTCGTCGGCAGCGACGGGCCGGTCATCATCGACCTGCCGCAGGCTGTCGATGCCGCTGGCAACAACAGCGCCGAAGCCATGCTCGAGCGCGACGTGGACAATTTGACTGCGTACTTTGGGCGCTTCGCCCCGGAGCTGCGCACCACCGACTATGGCAAGGAAATCTGGTCGATCTACCAGAGCGGAACGCTGCAACCGGATGTCGTACTGACCGGTTGTTTCGAGCGCAGTGAAGTCCCGGTCGATGTCGATGGCGTCATCCGCGAGATCGACGACGTGGTGAAGGAGGAAGCGGCGCGCCAGCGCTACAAGGAAGCCCTGGCCCTCGAGAAGTAAGCCGCGATCGGGAACTTCAAGCGGACTACGGACTCCCTCTCAGTAGCTGGCGTGAATATTTAGCTGGTTGGTTCCTCACCAAAACAATCTAAAGGAATGATCATGGTCAAGAAGGCATGGGCAGTCTGGAAAGGCAGCATCAAGGAAGGTGGTGGCACCATTTCCACGGAAACCGGCGTGCTCAGGGACGCGCCTTACGGTTTCAAATCCCGTTTTGAAAACGGCAAGGGGACCAATCCGGAAGAACTGATCGGCGCTGCGCATGCGGGCTGTTTCTCGATGGCATTCTCCCTGATGCTCGGCACGGCAGGCCTGACCCCGGAAAAAATCGAGACGCACGCCGACGTCACGCTCGACAAGGTCGGCGAGGGCTTCGAGATCACCAGGAGCCATTTGACCGTAACGGCAAAGATTCCCGGCGCCACGCAAGCGCAGTTTCAGGAAATCGCGGCCAAGGCAAAAGCGGGCTGCCCGGTGTCGAAGCTGCTGAAAGCGCAGATCACGATGGATGCGAAGCTCGAAGGCTGAACGCAGTTCAGCTTTAGGGTTTTGCCTCGCTTGCGCTAAGTGGAAGCCGGAACAAGCCGCAGGCGGGTGATTTCGGACGGCGCACCGAAGCGCTGGGGCGGACCCCAGTACCCCGTGCCGCGGCTGACGTAGACCCAGAGGTCGTCCAACCGATGCAGTCCGGCGGCAAACGGCTCAACCAGTTTCACCAGCAGATTCCACGGAAAGAACTGACCACCATGCGTGTGGCCGGAGAGCTGCACGTCGAAGCCGACCTTGGCGGCGGCGAAGGCGGATCGCGGCTGATGCGCGAGCAGGACCCTGACCCCCGCGCGGGCCGGCGCGCCCGCAATCGCCGCAGCCGGATCGCTGCGCTGGGCAGGATCGAAATGATGTGCGCTGTAGTCGGTTACGCCCGCGATGACCACCGCTTCTCCATTGTGTTCAAGTACGACGTGCTCGTTGAGCAGCACGGCAAGCCCGAGGCGGCGCATCTCCGCGATCCAGGCATTCGCCCCGGAGTAGTACTCGTGATTGCCGGTAACGAAAAAAGTGCCGTGCCGGGCGGCGAGCTTGCCGAGCGGCTGCGTATGCGAGGAAAGCCGCTGCACGCTCCCATCCACGAGGTCGCCTGTGATTGCAATCATGTCCGCGTCGAGCGCGTTCACGGCATCGACGATCCTGGTCACATAGCCGTTCTTGATCGTTGTGCCGACATGGACGTCGCTGATCTGGACAATGCTGAATCCATGCAGCCGCGCCGGCAGTCCCGCGATGGGAACGTCGACGTTCCTGACCACGGCGCGGCGTCGCGCATTGATGAACCCGACGAAAGTCAGGAACAACGCGACGACCGGCACCGCTGCCGCGCTCCCGGCGTGCAGTTGGTGAAGCAGGGCTTCCTGGCCCGACAGCCACAGGCTTGCGGCGGATGCCGCAAGCAGGATCAGCTCGCGCAACAAGGTGAGGACGAACAGCGACGAAAAAAATCCCATCGCCAGGAAACCCGCGCCGGCCAGGCGGTCCGACATGGGACTGTGCTTGTTGCGCCTCGCGAACTCGCCGAAGGGCATCGCGCTGGCCGACAAAACGAGCAGGCATATCATTGCAATGGCAGCGCCGGTGCCGAACGGAAGGTCGGCGATCAGACGCCATCCAATATATACATGGACCAGAACGACGAGTGCTATCAGACGAAGCATGGAAGCCCGCATTCTTGAGCGCAATAGATTGCCCCGTACGTCATGGGGCGGTCCCCTTGAAATTGGGGGCCAGGGCGACGAACGCAAGCGCTTTCGTCCAGGAAGCCTGTACTTCTTTCCCCGCAGGGGGCGCTCTTTGGTAAGGTTTCGTTCTTTCGGGGAGGTTATGCGATGGGCGGATTTGCAGAATATGAACACTACGATGCGCTGGGGCTGGCCGATCTGGTGCGGCGCAGGCAGATCACGCCGGAGGAATTGCTCGAGGCCGCGATCGAGCGTGTCGAGACGCGAAACCCGGCGATCAACGCCGTGACCATGAAGCTCTACGACTACGGTCGGAAGATGATCGCGGATGGATTGCCCGACGGACCATTCCGCGGCGTGCCTTTCCTGATGAAGGATCTGACTTCGCCGATCGCGGGCGTGCGCATGACGCGCGGCTCGAAGTTTTTCGCCGATACGCCGCCGTCGCCTGCGGACAGCGAGCATGTGAAGCGCCTGAGGAAAGCCGGCCTGGTCATTTTCGGCCGTACGAACACCTGCGAACTGGGATTGTCGCTGACCTGCGAGCCGCAACTGCATGGCCCGACGCGCAACCCCTGGAACGTCGCGCATAGTTCCGGCGGTTCCAGCGGTGGGGCGGCCGCGGCCGTTGGTGCGCGCATGCTGCCGATGGCGCACGCTTCCGATGGTTTCGGTTCGATCCGCGCGCCTGCCGCATGTTGCGGACTCGTTGGCCTGAAGCCGACCCGCAGCCGCAACACCTTTGCGCCATTCGCCGGCGAGGGACTCGGCGCCGTTTCCACCGAGCACGCGGTCAGTCTCACCGTGCGCGATACGGCGGCATTGCTCGACGCAACGCGCGGCGCCGGCGCAGGAGATCCTTATGTCGCGCCGTTGCCCGGCCGTCCCTATCTGGAGGAAGCAGGCACAAAGCCGACCAGGCTAAAGATCGCCTGGACCGCGAAAGCGCCCAACGGCGCGAAAGTCGATGCCGAGTGCCTGCGCCTGCTCGAAGAGACGGTACGGCTTTGCATCGATCTGGGCCATCGCGTCGAGGAGCGCGATCCGGAAATCGAAGGCGCCGCGATCGTACCGACGTTTCTCACCCTGGCTGCCGCAAACACGGTCGTCAATCTCGCCAGTCATCCCACCGCGGGACGGCCGGCGCGCGAAGGGGAAGTGGAGCGCATCACCTGGCTTACAGCGAAAATGGGCGAAAGCATCAGCGCCCCCGATTACGTTCGTGCAACCCAAACGGCGCATCGCCTGGGCCGCCAGATGGCCGCATTCCACTCGGAATGGGATGTGCTGCTGACCCCGGGGCTTGCTTCGCCCGCGGTGAAACTTGGCTGGCTCGACATGATGATGGAGGACGTGAACGAGTACTGGCGCCGCGTGTTCCATTTCTCGCCGTTCACGGTCTGGTTCAATCTCACAGGCCAGCCGGGGTTGATGCTGCCGCTGGGACAGAGCAGCGGCGGCTTGCCACTGGCAGTCCAACTGGTCGGGCGCTATGGCGACGAATCCACGCTGATCCGGCTTGGCTCGCAACTCGAAGCCGCGCGCCCATGGTTCGACCGCAAGCCCGCGCTCGCGGCTTGAGCATGCAAGTGCAAGCTCGCGCATGCAGGTGCGAGACGAGGGCGCCCGGGCACGATAGTTTGCCCGCAGTTGATTGAAATGACCCGGCCAGGAGGATTTCATGGCAGACGCAAAAGAGACTTCGAAACCGGACCTGAAGGCTGGCATCCCATTCGACGAATTGGCGGACGGAGGCATGGTCGTCGGGCTTGTCGCTGACGAAGAAGTGATCCTCGCGCGCCGGGGTGGCGAAGTGTTCGCCGTCGGTGCGCATTG
Source organism: Betaproteobacteria bacterium (assembly GCA_025351455.1). Classification (GTDB taxonomy): domain Bacteria; phylum Pseudomonadota; class Gammaproteobacteria; order Burkholderiales; family JACQAP01; genus JACQAP01. The sequence continues at coordinate 13,358 of JANXVW010000276.1, forward strand.
CACGCATTACCATGCGCCGCTCGCAGACGGGCTGATGGTCGGCGACACATTGCGCTGTCCGTGGCACCACGCCTGTTTCAGCTTGCGCACCGGCGAAGCGCTGCGCGCGCCCGCGCTGGATCCGATCGAGCGCTGGCGCGTCGAGCGCGTGGGTGAAAAAATCTTCGTGCGGGAAAAATTCTCTGCACCGGTTGCAAAGTCCAGATCGCCAAGCGGCCCGGCGTCTGTCGTCATCGTGGGGGGAGGCGCGGCCGGACTGGCTGCCGCGGACATGCTGCGTCGCGAAGGTTACCAAGGCAAAGTGACGCTGATCAGTGCCGACGAGGCGCCGCCTTGCGATCGGCCGAATCTATCCAAGGACTATCTCGCGGGAACGGCGCAGGCGGACTGGATTCCCCTGCGGTCTGCCGCGTATTACCAAGACAACCGCATCGACCTCGTTCTCGATTCCCGCGTGTCGTTAATGGATGTGAAGCTCCAGCGCGTGCAACTCGCAAATGGTAAAAACTTCGAGTTCGGTGCTTTGCTGATTGCCACCGGAGCCGATCCGGTGCGATTGCCGGTTCCCGGTGCGACTGACGCCCAGGTCCACTATCTGCGCACGTTCGCCGATTCCCGGGCCATCGTCGCCAAGGCGGCTGCCGCAAAACGCGTGGTTGTCATCGGTGCGAGTTTCATCGGCCTCGAAGTCGCCGCCTCATTGCGTACGCGCGGGATCGAAGTTCATGTCGTCGCACCCGACAAGACGCCGCTGGAGCGCGTAATGGGAGCGCAGGTTGGTACATACATACGCAAGGTGCACGAGTCGCACGGGGTGATCTTCCATCTGGGTCGAACCGTCAGTCGCGTGGAAGGCAGCCGCGCAATACTGAGCGATGGAAGCGCGGTCGAAATGGATTTCATCGTTCTCGGCGTGGGCGTGCGGCCGTCGATTGCCCTGGGTGAGGAGGCCGGGCTGGCGATGGATCGCGGCGTTTGCGTCGATGAATTCCTTGAAACGAGCGCGCCGGGGATCTTCGCTGCCGGCGACATCGCGCGCTGGCCTGATCCGCATTCCGGCGAACGCATCCGCGTCGAACACTGGGTAGTGGCCGAGCGCCAGGGCCAGATCGCGGCGAAGAATATCCTCGGCCAGCGCGTGCGCTACGATGCCGTGCCATTTTTCTGGAGTCAGCACTACGACGTCGCCATCAACTATGTCGGCCATGCGGAAAAATGGGATACCGTCGAGATCGATGGTTCCCTCGACGCCAACGATTGCGCGGTCACGTACAAACAGGGTGGACGCACGCTCGCCGTCGCGACGATCTACCGCGACCTGCAGAGCCTGCAGGCGGAACTGGCGATGGAGCAGAAGGCGCTGACATGACTTCGTCGACGACAGGGGCGTGGCCGGCACTGCCCTCGAGGCGTGGCGGGAAACCTATAGTTTTACGCGTATTCGCCACCGGACCCGGCTGGTTTCAAGAAAGTTGCAGTGCTGCCGGCGGCTGCGTACTGCGGCAAGGAACTCTCCGGGTTCATCCTGCCGTATGAGGCAGTACGCAACGCGGCGTTGCCGGAGAAGAAACTCACTGCATTTTTCGAAAGCACGTATGACCCAGCCGCCCGGCTCGCAAGCTGGAATCGCACTGACCTGAAACGAAAGCGGGACACGACGAAATGAGTGAAAGATTTTCCGGCAAGGTTGCGCTGGTCGCGGGCGGTACCGGTGGACTCGGGCGGGCGGTGAGCCTGGCATTTCTGCAGGAAGGCGCAAAGGTGGCGGTGACGTATCTCAAGCAGGAAGAGTTCGATGCCCTGAAGCAGGCGGCGGGCGCGGACGCTTCACGGCTCGGCGGGTACGTCACCGATGTCACGGATGAATCCGCAGTAAGCCAGCTCGTTGGCAAGATCCTCACTGAACACGCCCGGCTGGATGCGTTGGTGAATGCGGTGGGGGGCTATGCCGGTGGAAAGCCGTTATGGGATTCCGAGTCGCGGGTGCTGGACCAGATGCTGGCATTGAACCTGCGCGCGGGCTACGCGTTGTCGCGCGCAGTGGTACCGGCGATGCTGAAACAAAAACACGGCGCCATCGTCAACATTGCCGCAAAGGCGGCGCTTGATCATCCCGCCGGGGCGGCGGCTTACGCGGCGTCGAAGGCTGCTGCGCTCGCGCTGTTCGATTCCCTCGCCGCGGACCTGAAAGGCAGCGGCGTGCGGGCGAACTCGGTTCTTCCCTCCATCATCGACACTGAAGCAAACCGCAAGGCCATGCCCGAATCGGACTTCGCACTCTGGCCGAAACCCGAAGACATCGCACGCGTCATCCTTTTCCTGTGCAGCGACGACGCCAGGGTCATCCACGGCGCCGCCATTCCGGTTTACGGGGATAGCTGAGGCCGCTTGCGCCTAGCGGTGTTCTTTTGCGCCCGACGCGGGCACGGCGAATTCGCGACGGCATACTTCAGCCAGCCTGGCGACGCCTTCGCGGATCACTTGCTCGGAGGGGTGGGCGAAACACAGCCGGATCCGTTTCTGGCCGGCGCCGGCCTCCGTCATCCATTCAACGCCCGGATTGACCGATACGCCGGATTGCAGCGCGAGTTGCGTCAGGCGCGTTGTGTCGACTCGGTCCGGCAACTTGACCCAGAGAAAAATCCCGCCTGCGGGATCGTCGAATTCGGCTGCTTCCCCGAATTGCGCGCGCAGCGATTCGATCATCACATCGAGCTTGCGCCTCAGGGTTTTCCTCAATGTGCGCACGTGCGCCTCGAAATGGGCCGGACAATATTCCGCGAGGATCATCTGCTCGACGGCGCCGGATCCGCCGTCGCTCTTGATGGCGAGGATGCGGCTCATCAACGGCCAGCCGGCGACCAGATAGCCGATGCGCAGCGCCGGCGCGATCGACTTGGAAAACGAACCGATGTGGATGACGCGGTCGTCATTGCTCATGCCGCGCATGGCCTGCGGCCTTGCGCCTTGCCAGACGAGGTCCGCGTAACACTCGTCCTCGAAGACCGGCACGCCGTATTCCGCGGATAGTCCAAGGATCTCCGTGCGCCTTGCCATGCTCATTACGGTGGCAGTGGGATTCTGCACGGTAGGAATCGTGTAGATGTATTTGGGCCTGACGCCGCGGCGCTGGAGATCGTCGAGTGCGATTTTGAGCGCGGCGCTGCTGAGGCCGTCATGATCGACCTCGACGCCGACGATGTTCACGCCCAGGCGCTGCAACCGCGTGATGGCGCCGCCGTAAGTCATTTGCTCCACGATGACCGTATCGCCGGGCGCGAGCAGCACCTGGTTGACGAGGTCGAGGCCTTGCAACGATCCCGATGTGATCAGGATTTCGTCGATCGTGCAGGTCATGCCGGCGTCGGTCGCGAGCTTTCGAGCGATGAATTCGCGCAGCGGCCGATAACCGAGCGGCCCGCTCTCGAGACCATAGGTGGACAACGTCCGGCCCTCGCGCTTGAGCACGGTGTTGGCAGCCGCCGCCAGATCCTCGACCGGAACACTGCTGGCATCGTTGTGGCCCCCGACAAAGTTGTATTTCGGGAAGCCGGTCCACTTTACCGCGGGCGGCGGCAGATCGGGGCGCAGCAAGTTGACGTAATCGAAAGGTTCTGCAGCCATGGATTATTCTTTGGTGTCCATTTGTTGGAAGGTTGTCGATGCGCCGGTTCGCATTTTTTGCATAACGGCGCCTATCGTACCCTGATCCGTTTCCGTTCCCCCTCAGGGACGCAGGAGGAGAAAACGCTTCTCCCATCGATGCTGGTCTTTACCTTGGCCCCCTCCCCTCGAGCTGGTCTCTACATTAGTCCCCCTCCCCTTCAAGGGGAGGGCCGGGGCGGGGATGGGTTCAAAGTACCGCGACACTCGAAAAGGGCCGGGGTGAGGATGGGTTCAATGGACCACGACAATCGAACAGGGCCGCGGTGTGGATCGGTGAAAAGAATTGGAGCCTGGACCGGTTAAGGGATACGGAATACAGGGGCAAGGTCAGTCAGGCAGCGAGAACGCCCCATCCCCATCCCGGCCTTCCCCTTGAAGGGGAAGGAGTGCTCCTACCGGGGGCTAGTAATGTGGTGGCGTTTCTTCGCGCAGGTTGCGCGCTTCCGCCGGCAGGGCGGCGCGTACCTGCTCGCGCAAGACGCCCAATTCCTGCTGCAGCCGGTCGATCTGTTGCTGCTGCCTATACACCGTGCTGTTCAGCGCTTCCAGCAGTTCTTCGGAAAAACTCAGTTTCGTTTCTATTTCCGCAAGGCGGGATTCCATGTCTGCTCCGTTCGTGGCGTCGGCCTACGCCGGCGTTACGACTACCGTTCTGCCATGGCACTGCACCGTTTGGCCGGCACGGATCTTGGCGGTCTTGCGACTCTCCGGCTGGCCATCCACCGTTACCGCGCCCTCCGCGACCAGGTGCTTGCCGCGCGCGCCACTGTCGGCGATACCCGCCAGCTTGAGCAGATCGCACAGCCGGACATAGTCGCCTTTGAGCTGAATCTGGATGGTTTCCACGATACTCCCGATGATCAGGGATCGACTCTAGCCTACTGGCGCCGAAACGCGAAACGGGCAGGCGATCCGGGCCGGTAAAACCGTATCGCCACCCACCCGCGCGGATTTACAATAGCGGAATCCAGCGCCGGTCCGGCTGTCTTAACGTGATCCATGCAAGCCCTCAGTTTCGATAATACCTTCGTACGCGAACTGCCCGCGGACCCGGCAAGCGGGCCGGGGCGGCGGCAGGTGCACCGCGCATTGTATTCGCGCGTCGAGCCCACCCCGGTGGCTGCGCCGCGCCTGATTGCCTGGTCACGCGAAGTTGCCGCCCTGCTGGGCATTGACCCGGCGGAGATCGAATCGCCGGCATTCGCCCAGGTATTTGGCGGCAACGCCTTGCTCGAGGGCATGCAGCCGTACGCGGCCAACTACGGTGGCCACCAGTTTGGCCACTGGGCCGGCCAGCTCGGCGATGGCCGCGCCATCACGCTGGGTGAAACCATCAATGCAAAGGGCGAGCGCTGGGAACTGCAATTGAAGGGGGCGGGCCCGACGCCGTATTCACGTAGCGCCGACGGCCGGGCCGTGTTGCGCTCTTCGGTTCGCGAATTCCTGTGCAGCGAAGCCATGCACCACCTGGGCGTGCCGACGACGCGCGCGTTGAGCCTGGTCGCGACCGGAGAGCCGGTGATGCGCGACATGTTCTATGACGGCCACCCCAAGGCCGAACCCGGCGCGATCGTGTGCCGGGTGGCCCCGTCGTTCATCCGTTTCGGCAACTTCGAGCTGCCGACGTCGCGCGACGACCTCGAACTCCTGAACAAGCTGATCGACTTTACGATCCGCCGCGATTTTCCCGACCTGATGCAAGCGGACGGCGCAGACGCCGATAGCGTGCGTGCCGAATGGTTCGCGCAGGTGTGCGAGCGTACCGCGCGCATGGTTGCGCAATGGATGCGCGTGGGATTCGTGCACGGCGTGATGAACACCGACAACATGTCGATCCTCGGCCTGACCATCGATTACGGGCCGTATGGCTGGATCGACGATTTCGATTTCGACTGGACGCCGAATACGACGGATGCGCAGGGCCGCCGCTACCGTTTCGGCCAGCAGGCGCAGATCGCGTACTGGAACCTCGGACAACTGGCCAACGCGCTGGTGCCGGCCTTTGCCTCGGTCGATGCGTTGCACGCCGGCCTGCAGCGGTTCGTGGATGTTTTCAAGGCGACGGATCGCGCCAACATTGCGGCGAAGTTGGGGCTGGCCGAATGCCTGGACGAAGACGAGAAACTCATGCAGGACCTGCATGCGCTGCTGCAGGATGCGGAGGTCGACATGACCCTGTTCTTCCGTGCATTGAGCGACGTCGACCTCGCAGTTCCGAACCTGGCGCCCCTCGGCCATGCGTTCTATGACGAGGCCAGGCGTGAACGCGCAGCGCCTGCGTTCGAAGAATGGCTGGTGCGCCATGCCGCACGCGTGCGGAGCGACGGGATGCCGGCCGGGCAACGCCGCGCGCGCATGCAGGCTGCCAATCCGCGCTATGTGCTGCGCAATTATCTTGCGCAGCAGGCGATCGACCGCGCGGAGCAGGGGGACAACGCAGGCATCCGCGACTTGCTCGACGTGTTGCGCCGCCCCTATGAAGACCAGCCCGGCCGCGACGAGTTTGCCCAGCGCCGGCCGGATTGGGCGCGCAACCGCGCGGGATGTTCGATGCTGTCATGCAGTTCCTGACATTGACGGCGCGATAAAGGAGGACAGTCATGGCCAAGATCCCGGCAGTCGTGGGGTTCATATCGCGGGAGGACTATGTCGAGTTTCGTTCCATCTGCGACGATGGCGGCGGCATGCCCAGCGACTACAAGCTTTTCCTGAAGAACTACAACCAGGAACTGGGCGAGCTTCGCGCAAGAGGCGTGTCGCCCACGCAGATGAATATCAAGCCCGGCGAGCTTGCTGCGTGGTGCAAGGCGAATGGACATACGGTCGACAGTGCCGGCCGCGCCGCGTATGCGAACTTTGTTTTCTCCGGATTGAACATCAAGAAGTAACGCCTGCGGAAGACTGGATCCTGCCAGATTGGCGTGAACCGGCAGACGCTGGCTACGGACCTGCGGCCGCCAGACGTTGTCTGGGGTACTATCGCGGCTCCCAACGGAAAGGATTCTCCATGAAAGCCCCAGCACTCTACCTGTCAGCCATACTCTGCATCGGATTTGCGAGCGCGCGCGCCGCGGACCTTGCCACCGACGAGCAGAAGGCGTTGTATGCCCTCGGCGTCGCCATCAGCCAATCGCTGAACGATTTCGCATTGACCGAATCGGAACTGGAAATCGTCAAGTCCGGCATTTACGACGGGGTCCTGAAAAAGACCATCAAGGTCGACATGCAGACCTACCGGCCGAAAATCCAGCAACTGGCGCAAGCCCGGGCGAGCGTCGTGGCGGAGAAGGAAAAGAAGGCGAGTGCAGGATTCCTGGCCAAGGCCGCGGCGGAGCCGGGCGCCAGGAAAACCGCATCCGGCGCCATCGTCACGACCATCAAGGAAGGCAAGGGTCCGTCGCCCAAGGCTTCCGACACGGTGAAAGTGCATTACCAGGGAACGCTGCTCGATGGCACGGTGTTCGACAGTTCCGTGCAGCGCGGCCAGCCGGCCACATTCCCGCTGGGCAATGTCATCAAATGCTGGACCGAAGGCGTGCAGGAGATCAAGGTCGGCGGCAAAAGCCGGCTGGTATGCCCCGCCAATATCGCTTACGGAGATCGTGGATCGCCCCCTGCCATCAAGCCCGGCGCGACCCTGGTCTTCGAGGTCGAACTGCTCGAAATCGTCAAGTAACGCGGCACGCCCGCGGTCCCGCCGGGACCGCGGTGCGCGCTAGGTATGCCGCTCGGGTGTCTTGGCCGGGCCGAGGACGGGTTCGTCCTCGGGTTCCGCGCCGTGATAGGTTACACGCAACGCTTCATCTTCCGCATCGTCCCAGGCCTTCGCGGCACGCTGGTCGAAGCGCGAACGGCTGCTGCGTTTCATCACCGCATCGTAGGCGCGATCGACGCTGATCCCGCGCTTCTCGATCAGTGCCGTTGCCGCCTGGCAGCCCGCTTCGATATCTTCTGCGGGCGCCTGGGAATCGAAAATCCAGAGTTTCATTATTAGTTTTCCTGCCTTGAGCATTCGTTCTTCGTCGATTCTAGAAAAATATGGGGACGAATGCGAGCGCGGATGAAAATAAAATCACGGCCCCTCGTCGTGGAGGCGTCCCGCAGGCCGTTCACTTCTTGCGTTGGATCGGCACGGCATTGAGCCGGGCCGGTGCCAGATATTGCTGCCGGTAGATTTCGAAGGGCATGGTGTCCGCCGCTTCGATCTGGCGCTGTTCCTCGAGTGATTCCCTTGCCAGCCGGGCGAAACGGTTTTCCACGTCTGCCGGCAA
>JANXVW010000279.1 GCA_025351455.1 Betaproteobacteria bacterium
TTCATGATCATGGTGTTCAAGTGGCAGATCATTCCGACGTTCATCCTGTCCATCGTGCTCGCGCTGGCGCTGACCGCGAGGGGCCGCAGTTTCCAGGGCACGCTGAACCTGTTCAACAAGACGTTCTACGACGCGTTTCCCGACATCGCCACCATCGCCGCCTTGTGGACGATCTGCGGCATGATCATCGTCGCCGGGCAGATGCCGCAGATCGCGGATTCCCTGCGGCCGATCTTCGCCCCGATCCTGCCGCATACCACCCTGCAGGCCGCCCTCTTTTTCGCGGTGCTGGGCGGCATCGGCAGCATTTACCGGGGCCCCCTGGTGGTGGTGGGAACCGGTGCGGCGCTGCTTGCCATCATCCTGTCCAACAACGAAATCCCGGTGCTTTACCTGTACGCGTTGTGGCTCGGCCCGACCGTCATGCAGGGCAGTTGCGACCCGACCAATTCCTGGACGCTGTGGACCATCGGCTATACCAAGGTGCCCCATGGCCAGTTTCTGAAGACGGCATTGCCATTCGGCTGCCTGATGGTGGTCATCACGTCGGCGATCTGCTACTTCATGTTCGGCTGACCGGATACGACTCATGAGTGAACGCAAGGCCTACCGCATCGGCATCGATGTAGGCGGAACCTTTACCAAGGCCGTATTGATCGACAACGCGAGTTTCGAAGTCGTCGGGCGTTATTCGGTGCTGACTACGCACAGCGACGCGCGCGGCGTTGCGGCCGGCGTGGTGGAAGTCTTTCGCAACGTACTCGAGCGCTCCGCGGTGGACCCGAAAGACGTCATCTTCCTCGCCCACTCGACGACGCAGGCGACCAACGCTTTGCTCGAAGGCGACGTCGCCGCGGTCGGCGTCATCGGCATGGCGAGCCGCGTCGAATCGGTGCTCGCGCGTGGGCAAAGCAACGTCAAGGACATCGAACTCGCACCCGGCCGCTTCCTGCGGCCTTCGCACCGCTTCATTACCACCGACAAGCTCGACGAGGCACTGGTGCGCGAAACGCTGCAATCCCTGCGCGACGAAGGCGTGCAGGTCGTGGTGGCGAGCAGCGCCTTCAGCGTGGATGACCAGAGCGCCGAAGAGCTGGTCATGCGCGTGGCGACGCAACTCGGCCTGGCCGTGACCGGTGGCCACGAGATCACCAAGCTCTACGGCCTGACCACGCGCACGCGAACGGCGGTCATCAACGCCAGCATCCTGCCGAAAATGATCGGCACGGCGAACATGACCGAAGAGGCCGTGCGCGAAGCCGGCATCGCGGCGCCGCTGATGATCATGCGCGGGGACGGCGGCGTGATGGATGTGCAGGAAATGCGCCGCCGGCCGGTCGTGACCATGTTGTCGGGGCCCGCGGCCAGCGTCGCCGGCGCGCTGATGTACCTGCGCGTATCCGACGGCATCTATTTCGAAGTCGGCGGCACCAGCACCAACATCGGCGTGATCCGTAACGGCAGGCCGACCATCAAGCACGCCCGGGTTGGGGGTCACGACACCTACGTGAATTCGCTTGACGTACGCGTGATCGGAATTGCGGGCGGCAGCATGGTGCGGGTGCGCGGCAATGACATCCACGACGTTGGCCCGCGCAGCGCCCATATCGCCGGTTTGCACTACGCCGCTTTTGCGAAGCCCGAAGACATCGTCGATCCGCAGATCGAATTATTCCGCCCGAAGGAGGGCGATCCGGACGACTACCTCGCGATCCGGTGCGCCAATGGCGAGCGCTACGCGCTCACCAATACTTGCGCAGCCAATGTCCTCGGCTACGCCAAACCGGGCTGGCATGCGCATGGCGATGCTGAGTCGGCGCGGCGCGCGTTCGCCCCCCTGGCACAGCGCATCGGCTCGACCGTCGAAGAAGCGGCGCGCCGCGTACTGGTGAAGGCAGCGGCGAAGGTCACAGGGGTTGTTGAGGACCTGGTCGCGGAGTACAAGCTCGACCGCGACCAGGCTGTGCTGATCGGCGAGGGCGGGGGCGCGGCGTCACTGATCCCGTTTGTCGCCGAAATCATGAAGCTCGACTTCAAGATTTCACAAGACGCGGAAGTCATCTCTTCCATCGGCGTCGCGCTCGCATTGGTGCGCGAGACGATCGAACGCGTCATTCCCGGCCCGACCCCGGACGACCTGCAGCGCATCAAGCGCGAAGCTTTCGATGCCGTGGTGAAGCTCGGCGCTGCGCCGGAGAATGTCGAAGTCACCATCGAGGTCGATCCGCAGACGCAACGCGTGCGCGCGACCGCCATGGGGGCGTCTGAAATGCGCTCGCAGGACATGCGCAAGCAGGTCAGCGAGGAAGAAGCGGCAGGCATCGCGGCGACATCGATGGGCCTGGCGCCGGAAACTGTCAGGCTTGCCGCGGCTACCGCGGAAATGCGCGTATTCCAGGCTGACGTGAGCGAGCGCAAGTGGCGCGTGTTCACCACCCGGCGCACCCCGGTGCGCGCCGTGGATCGCGAAGGCGTGATCCGCATCCAGCGCAGCGACGGCGTCGTGACGCAGGCCTGCGCGTCCGATGGCCTGCAGCAACTGCGCAGCCTCTGGGAATCGGTCACGATCTATAACGGCGACAGCGTGATTGCGCCGGACATGTTCGTGGTGGCCGGCCGGCGCATCGTCGACCTCTGCGGCATCACCGCGCTCGACCAGGCGATCGCAATCAGCCGTGGCGAACTCGAAAGCCTGCCGCCCGAAACCCCGGTCGTGCTGATCAGCATGCAGGGGGCGCGCGGACTGTGAGCGATCCTGGTTTTGACTGGGATGCCGAACCGAAAATGCTCGGCTTGCTGGAGCTCAGCCAGGATCCGCAATATCCTCGTATTCCCGCCGATCGGCGCGGCGCGCTGGTCGAAGCCGCGCTGAACGATGGGCATACGCTCGCAGATCGCGCCCGTGACCGGTGGGGCGATATGCCGGCAATCGTTGCGGCGCGATGCGACGTACCGGTAGTTCATAGCAATGAGCATGCAGGATTCGGCAGCATCGTCATTTATGCCGATTACGCGTCCCGGCCGCCTTCCATCACACTCTACCTTCCCGCCATTCGCAGCCTGGACCGGCTGCTCGCCGGGCACGGCGCACGGGCTCGCGAAATCGGCAGCACCGTGCCGATTTTCCTCGCGCACGAGCTTTACCATCACTTCGACTGCCTGCGTGGCAGCGAGCGGTTGGCCCGCCGGCATGCGGTGAAGATATTCGGAATCGGAGCCTGGCGCTGGACATCCGGTCTATCCAGCCTCTGCGAAATCGCCGCCGGCGCCTTTGCGCAGCGGCTGCTCGGCCTTTCTTTCCATCCCAAGCTCCTGGATTTCCTGTCAGTAAAAACCTTGAACCACGGAGGACACGGAGAACACAGAGAAAGCAATTCGTAACTGGAACGTGACCCACGCTTGGATCTCTCGACATGTTTCGCGCGGCCAGATGAACTCACCAACCATTCCACTATTCTTGGTTCTCCTCCGTGTTCTCCGTGTCCTCCGTGGTTCAAGATTGAGATAAATAAAATGAAATTCAAAGCTGCCGTACTGAACAAAATAAACGAGCCGATGACCATCGATACGCTCGAGATGGCGCCGTTGTCGCCGACCGACGTGCTGGTGAAGGTCAGGGCGAGCGGGCTTTGCCATACCGACCTGGAAGTGATCCAGGGCTCGCTCGCTTATCCGCTGCCGATCGTTCTGGGCCACGAAGGGGCCGGCATCGTCGAAGCGGTGGGCAGCGACGTGACGCAGGTGAAGGTTGGCGATCACGTCATCTGCTCCTGGAATCCGCATTGCGGGGATTGCTACTACTGCGAACGCGACCAGCCGATCCTGTGCGAACCGTTCGCACGCAATCAGCCGAAGGGCTTTCTGCTCGACGGGCGTTCGCGCATGAAGCGCGGCAACGACCAGGTGCACCATTATTCCGTGACGTCCACGCATGCGGAATACACCGTTGTTCCCGAATCGGGCGCGATCGCGATCCCGCGGGAGATTCCGTTCGATCGCGCCTGCATCATTGGCTGTGGCGTAATGACCGGCGTGGGGGCGGCGGTGCGCAAGGCGAAAGTCGAAGCGGGGGCCAGTGTCGTCGTGATCGGCTGCGGCGCGGTCGGACTGAACGTGCTGCAGGGCGCGAAGCTGACGGACGCCGGCAGGATCATCGCGGTGGACGTGGGCCAGGCCAGACTCGAGCGCGCGGTGCAGTTCGGCGCCACGCATACCATCGACGGATCGGCCGGCGATGCGCTGGACCAGATCAAGGCGCTGACGAATGGCCGCGGCGCGGACTATGTATTCGAGGCGGCGGGCAACAAGAACACTTTCCGCTTTTCCGTCGAAGCCGTGCGCCCGGGCGGCCAGGTCGTGTGGCTGGGCAAGATCAACGTCAACGAAGAAGTCAGTTTCCGCTGGGGCTCGCTGATGGGTGAGAAGCGCATCGTGCGCTCCAGCTACGGCGAGGCCCGTCCCCGCCGCGATTTTCCCTGGCTTGCCGGCGAATATCTCAAAGGCAGGCTCAAGCTCGATGAACTCATTACCAACCGCATCCGTCTCGACCAGATCAATGACGGTTTCGCGTCGCTGGCCCGCGGCGAGGGCATCCGCACCGTAATTATGTTTGACTAATGCAAAATCTCAACGCAAAGGCGCCCCCTCACGCCATCCCTCTCCCCCCAACACGGGTGGAGAGGGTGATGGAACAGCAATCAACCAGGCACCGTCTGCTGCACGTCAAGTGTTCCCTTGTCCAACATTCTGGACAAAGACACTTGAAGCGCAGCAGAGGGCGGGCGGGGGGTGACATGATTTCTCCGCGTTCTCTGCGCCTCTGCGTCGGGCGCCGATAGCATGATCGGCTTTAGACACCCGCCGATGGCGCAAGGGCACATAGATGCGGAGCACCGGATTGCGGAGCTGGGCGACCTGGAGCTGGAATCGGGGGAGAAAATTCTCGGTTACCGGCAATCCTATGTCACGCACGGTGAGCTCAATCGTGAAAAATCGAACGCCGTGCTGGTCTGCATTTCTCTCACCGGCAATCACCATCGCCTGGACTTCCTGATTGGTCCGGGCAGGGCCCTCGATCCGGCGCAATATTTCATCATCGCCGCCGATCCGATTTCCAATGGTCTGTCGACCTCGCCTTCGAACAGCGCGCACCAGCCGGGAATGCGTTTTCCGCGCTTCACGATCCGCGACATGGTGGCAAGCCAGTACCGCCTGTTGACCCGGCAATTCGGTATTTCCCATCTGCAAACGGTCATCGGCGCGTCGATGGGGGGCATGCAAGCCCTGCAATGGGCGGTGAGCCATCCGCTCTACCCGCGCACCTGCGTGGCAATGACGCCGATGGCGAAAACTTCCGCGTGGTCGGTCATGGTCACCGAGGCGGCGCGCTCCTGCCTGATGGCCGACCCGGCATGGAACGGCGACGGATTCAGCGCGGAGCCGGAGCGCGGCTGGCGCGCGTACAGCGGCTTGATGACCGCGCTGCTGAGCCGGACACCTTTGGCGTTGGCGGAATTCCTGCCCGACTGCGCCGAAACACATATCTGGTTCGAAAAAATCCACGCGCAGAATCGCGCCAACGGTTTCGATGCACACGATTATTTGTATCAGTCATGGGCCTACGAGGCACACGACGTCGGGGCGACGGCGGGCTTCGGAGGCGACACGGCGGCGGCGCTCGCCTCGATCGAAGCAAGGACCCTGATTCTTGCCCCGCCGCTCGACCTGTTCAATCCCGCTGAGGCTGCGCGCAGCGCGGCAGCCGGAATTGCCGGCGCGCAGTTCGTCGCGATCCCGTCCGTGCAGGGCCATCAGGCCGCGACCAGCACGAAACCCGACGATGCCGCTTTCCTGAATCGCGTCATCGGCGAGTTTCTTGCGAAAACTTAAGACGAACAGCGTGAACACGAAGGGGCACGAAGGAAACACGAAGGATCACGAAGGAGTGCAAGACAAAAATTGTCTGGGCGCCGAGGGTCGCGAAGAAGTGCGGATTGAAATCGATTCTCGCAAATGACATCATTGCGGAATTCTTCGCCAACATTTCGTCGCCTCTTTCCACGCCATTCACAGTCCCGATGGTTTCCTTCGTGTACCTTCGTGTTTCCTTCGTGATCCTTCGTGGTAACGCGGGTCTCATCTATATCCGAAAGGCAAAGCCATGATCATCGACCATCGCACCTACAACGTGAAAATAGGCAAACTGGCCGAATTCCTGAAGCTTTACGAGACCGAATGCCTGCCCCTGCAATTGAAGCATCTCGGTCACTGCGTCGGCTGGTACGTATCGAATGAGATTGGTCCTCTTTCGCAAGTCGTGCACATGTGGGCTTACAAAGATCTGGCGGACCGTGACGCGCGGCGCGCGAAAATGGCGGCGGAACCCGGATTCGGAAAGTATCTCGAGAAGGCGGGTCCGCTACTCGTCACCATGGAGAACAAAATCCTGAAGCCGGCAGCTTTTTTCAAGCTACCGGAACTGCGGGGACAAGACTGAGCGCCTGACGATTCGTGTATTGCATATCCGGCATTTCTGCGAGGACGTCATGAGATCATTGGGTCAGGAACAGCAGGTCGACGTGTTGTTTCATACCGCCAGGCCGCTGCGGCGGGTGCAGGAATGATCTTTCTTCCCGATTTCCGCGACTGATGCCGGAAATTCGCGTACGGGCGTTCGAAGCGCCTGCAGACGCCGAATGGGCCGCTGCAACCATGGCCCGCGCCGAACCCTGGGTCACGCTTGGCACCGGGTACGAGCGCAGTCTGAAGCTGTTGGGCAACGAAACGCGCGAACGTTATCTCGCAGACGTGGACGCAGAGCGCGCCGGCTTTCTCGTCATTAGCATGCAGGGCGCATTCGTCGGTTACGTGCAATTGCTCGGCGTGGCGGAAGCGTTCCGGGGCCAGGGCGTGGGTAAGGCGCTCATCGATTTCGCCGAACAGCGCATCTTCCGCGAGACGCCCAACGTGTTCATCTGCGTGTCGGATTTCAACCTGGGTGCCCAGGGCTTCTACGCCAGACTGGGTTACCAGCGTGTCGGTGAATTGAAGGACTTCATCATCATCGGCCATTCCGAGATCCTGTTGCGCAAGACCATCGGCCCGATCCGGCCGGCGGCCGCCTGACCTGCGAACCCTTGTGAGGAAACGCGCCAGTATCTGGTCCGGGTGGTCGGCTACCGCAAGCAATTCCTGAGTTTCGGCAAGGCCGATTAATCGCCCGCTTAATTACGTTTTCACCGCAAAGTCGCAAAGGAACGCAAAGGAAGGCGAGAAGAATTGTTGTTAAAAGACGGGCAAGTGGCTAGTCGCTAGATTGGCCGCAAATCGGTCGCTACCTGCGCCCTGTCTCTCCCCTTAATGATTTTCTTTGCGTTCCTTTGCGGCTTTGCGGTGAAATTCGTTATTAGGGAGGTGTCACATATTGTCCGAAGGCGCGGGCAGGACGGAACCGCACTTGCCAGCGGCGTTGCCCTTGGCATATCGTGTGTGGCACCGGAATCCGGGAGGAAGCATCCAATCGACTCATCGCGCACTGTCGAGCATCGCAAGGCAGCCAGTCGTGCCGGACTCAATTATGTAACCGATGGCGTGGCGGGCATCACCCGTCGGCGCGCGGGCAAAGGCTGGATATTCTTCAACCCCGGCGGCAGGCGCATCAGCGACCCGGCAGTGCGCCGCCGCCTCAATGGGCTGGTGATCCCGCCTGCCTGGACCGACGTATGGATCAGCCCGGATCCCAAGGGCCACATCCAGGCCACCGCGCGCGATGCCCGCGGCCGGAAACAGTATCGCTACCATGCGCGCTATCGCGATGCGCGCGACCAATCGAAATTCCGCCACATGCTCGAATTGAGCGAAGTGCTGCCCGCCATCCGCGGGCGCGCGGAGCGCGATTTGCGCGCGCCGGCACTGAGCCGGCGCCAGATACTTGCCACTGTGGTCCAGTTGCTGGACAAGACGCTGATCCGCGTAGGCAACGACGAGTACGCGCGGGAAAACCAATCCTATGGCCTGACCACGCTGCGCATGCAGCACGTGCAGATCAATGGCGCGAAACTGAGTTTCAGCTTCCGCGGAAAAAGCGGTGTGCAGCACGCGATTTCCGTTACCGACTTGCGCGTTGCCCGCATCGTGCAGCGCTGCCAGGATCTGCCCGGCCAGGAATTATTCCAGTATCTCAATGCCGCGGGTAAACGCGAAACGGTCACGTCCGACGATGTCAACGCCTATCTTCGCGAAATCTGCGGGCGCAGCATCACGGCGAAGGATTTCCGCACGTGGGGCGGCACCATGCTGGCCGGCGTGGAGCTGCGCGCGATGGGAGCGGCATCGTCCCAAAACGAGGCCAAGCGCAACATCATCCGGGCAATCGATGCGGTTGCCGAGCGCCTGGGCAACACGCGATCGGTTTGCCGCAAATACTACGTCCATCCCGCGCTGGTGCATGCGTATCTGCAAGGCCTCGTCCCCGGGCCATCCGCTAGCGATGCGCCGCGGCGCAATCGGCGCCGCAGCCCGGTGCCGGCGCTGCGGCGCGATGAAGTGGCGATCCTGCAATTCCTGCAGGAGGTGTTGTGACGGCCTGTGCCCCGCTGTCGCCGGGTCGCGACAGCGGACGTGCGGCACATCATGGATTTGTCATTGATATGAAGCGGATGTTTTCTCCGGCGCAATCCTTGCATCGGTAAGGGGGAGTTTCACGCCAAGGGAATATTGCTATGGCCCAGGAAGTCGCCAATAACGAACTCACGCCCGCGGACATTCCGTCGTTCAAGGAAGTCTGGTCGCGCATTGAGCCGTTTGCGCTGACCTTCGACGGCTTCAGGTACTGGGGATCGGTCGAGAAATGCGCCGAGATCGCGCAGGCCCGACGGCCGGGTTCGCTGACTGAGCTGAGGACTTGCCTGTTCTACGAAGCGCGGCGCTGGAAACAGGCCGGCAAGACGCCGGACCTCGCATCGATGAAATTCATCCGCGCGCTGGTCTATGCCATCCGGGAGAAGGTCGCCAGCGGGGATACCAGGTAAAAACAGGGACGAGGGGCGAGGGGTGAGGGTCGAGGGTTTAGAAAAATCGGAGACTCCAAGTTCTTGTTCTTGGTTTTCCCCTCACCCCTCACCCCTAAATCCCCCGTCTCAAGTAAAGTTGCACCCTCGATCACCTTCAACAGTTCATCATGAAAAAATTCACCGGCGCGCTTGGCAACCTGGTGCTCGCTGCACTCGTGGCCGCGATTTTCTATGGCGGATACCTGGTCGTCAGGACGAACGCATTCGCCAGGGATGCGGCCGAATATACGGACAAGGCGATCCGCGCGATGGCAGATCCGTGGAGTGCCGATGAGTTCGTGAAGCGCGCGGCGCCGGAACTCCTGCGCCAGGGTGGGCCAAAGTTCATGCCGGCGTTGTTTGCCTGGTATTCGGGTCTGGGCAAATTGAAGTCGCTCGACCGACCGGCGGGCCGCGTCGGCAGCGGTGCCTATCCGGGAACCGCGATAAATGGGACATGGGCCGATTATTCCGCCCACGCCGAATTTGATGCCGGACCGGCCGAAATCACGCTGACCCTGAAAAGGCAGGGGGAGGGCTGGCAGATTGCCAATATCCAGATCAGCGCCCAGGCATTCAGCCACATGAAACAACCCCCGTCGCCTGCGGACGAACAGGGTCCGCTCGCAAACGGGAAATAAGCCGGCGGCCGGCCTGTTCAGGAAAGAGCGGTCAGACCGCTACCGGGTAGATCGCGCGGGCTGAGTCTCCTGATATCCCGGCGCGGCGGCCGCGCCCTTTAGCGGCGTCCACGACTGCCGGATCGGGTTGAAATCCACCGCTTCGGCCGCACATTGTCGGAACTGATCTCAAAAAAAGGCCCCTTTTCCGGAGAACACGATGCGTTACCTAGGCAAGAAAGTCGCGGGCGTGCCGGCCACGGACGGCGCCGGTGTGAAATTGAAGCGAGTAATCGGCAGCCCGGCACTCGACATGGTCGATCCCTTTCTGATGCTCGATGAATTCGGCTCCGATGATCCGGCGTCCTGGATCGCCGGTTTTCCGGAGCACCCGCATCGCGGATTCGAAACCGTCACGATCATGCTCGACGGCCGCGTCAAGCATGCGGATTCGGTGGGCAACCAGGGTGTCATCGAGGCCGGTGACGTGCAATGGATGACGGCGGGCAGCGGCATCATTCATTCCGAGATGCCCGAGCGCGCCGAGGGCCGGTTGCGCGGATTCCAGTTGTGGGTCAACCTGCCTGGCAAGTTGAAGATGATTGCGCCGCGCTATCAGGATGTGCGCGCGGAGCGCATCGCCGCGGCGACGGGTAACGGTGCGACGGCGCGGGTGATCGCCGGCGAGGCGTTCGGCGTCAAGGGCGCGGCGGATACCCTGATGCCGGTGCGCCTGCTCGATGTGAAAGTCGATGCCAATGCCGCTTTCGAGATCGACGTCCCGGACGAGCATGCCTGCTTCATTTATGTCTACGAAGGCGCGGTGCGCGTAACCGATCGCAACGGCAATCCCGTCGATGTTGTCAGCGGAACGCTGGCACTGCTGGTGGGCAACGACGGCGTCAGGCTCGAAGCCGGTGAGTCGGGCGCGAAGCTGCTGTTCGCCGACGGCAAGCCGATCCGCGAACCGATCGCTCGCTACGGCCCGTTCGTAATGAACACGCGCGAAGAAGTGCAGAAGGCATTCGAGGATTATTCGCGCGGCGAACTCGTCAGTGCATGAGTAATAAATCCGATCCGGGGAAACGGGCGGGGATGCTTCCCCGCCCGCTTTGTTTCGCAGTTGCAGGCGGATCAGTAAGCGGCGACCGGGTTGCCGGGAGAACCGGTCGCCGCCCCTCGATTATGGTGTTGGATGGGTCCAAGACGGGTACCCAGTGCCGGTTTACTCCAGTGCTCAAGTTGTTGTCAAGACGGCTTCCCCGTGCGCAAGTCCGCGCGCTTTGTTGCATCGCGACCCGGTCCGTAAGACGTATGAAATTGTTATGCGCGATATACAAAACTATTCGCAGGCGGAAGGATATGCAAGAATCCGCGCCATTGTTCCAACCCGGAAGACGCCAAATGAAAGCACTGTCCATTACCACTTTTCTCGCCGCACTTTGCTGTACCGCCACCGCAGTTGCTGCGCAAGGGCCCGATGAGCTTTGGGAAATCACCATGAAAATGGAGATGCCCGGTATGCCGGCCATGCCGGCGCAAACTTCACAGGTCTGCAAGGTCAAGGGTGACCGTGATCCCTCTAAAACGGGAGACAAGGGCAGCGACTGCAAAGTCGTCGATTCAAAGCAGTCCGGCAACCGGAGCACCTGGAAAGCGGTTTGCACGAAGCCAGACGCCATGACCATGCTGGGGGATGTCACCTACGGCGGGGACCGTTACCAGGGCACGATCAAGGTAACCGGAAGCGACTTGGATATGACGCAGAACATATCCGGCAAGAAAATCGGCAATTGCACTTATGAGGATCCGGGCAAGAAAATCGCCCAGGCGCAGGCAAAGATGCAGGCGCAGAGCCAGGCGATGATCGACAAGGAATGCGACAAGCAAGTCGAAGATCTGCAGCCCACGATGATCGTGGGCGGGGCCGGCATTCCTCCCGAGTCCATGATGTGCAAGCACCGCAAGGCGGATCTGTGCAGTCGCGCCTCAAAGGTGGCGCAACAGATGCGCGACCCCGCGGCGTTTGCCGACGGCAATCGCAAATATCCGCACTGGCGTGAGGCCATGCAGGCCTGCGCTATCGATCCCGCCACGGTAAGCGGCCCGGTGTGCAAGGTTGCGGTGGACAAGAAAGATTGGTACTTCGTTTCCGAAAATTGCCCGACGGAAGGGCGCGTTATTGCGCAGCAGAAATGCACCGGCATGGACTACAGCGCGGTAATGTCATCGCCGTACAAGCAGATCTGCCAGACGTATGGCGCCGATCTGGCCAAGAAGAAAGTTGCCGACGATAAGGCGAAGGCCGAACCCGCGACCAAGCCCGCGGCCAAGTCCGAAGCCAAGCCCGAAGCCAAGCCAAGCGTCGGCGATTCAGTCAAGGACGGCGCGAACAAGCTGAAGAAGCTGCTCAATTTCTAAAGCAACGCGGAGCGCCTCGAGGGGGTATGGTGACGAACCCTCCGTGGTGATGGAGGTTCCGCGTTTTTGTCGGGGAAGCCGACTCGCGGGAGCGCTGTTGTGCTGGCTGTTCGGCGGGGCCGCAATGGCCGCGGCGACTGATCCCTTCCCGCAACTGGCCGACGCGTATCTGGTGCAGATCGGCGAGCGCGTGCTGTGGTCGCGCCACGCCGACAAGCGCCTGCCCCCGGCCAGTCTCACCAAAGTCATGACCGCGCTGCTGGTGCTCGAAGACTACAAGCCGGCGCATAGCGTCACCATCAGCAAATCAGCCGCTCAGGCTACGGGTTCGAGAATAAGGCTCAAAGCCGGCGACCAACTCTCGGTCGAAGCGTTGCTGGCCGCGACGCTGATCGCTTCTGCCAACGACGCCTGTGCGGCGCTCGCGGAATTCAATGCCGGCAGCGTCGAGGCTTTCGTGAGAAAAATGAACGAGCGGGCGTTGGCGCTTGGCTTGGCGAATACGCATTTCTCGAATCCCTGCGGCTTCGACGGCCCGGGGCATTATTCGAGCGCGAACGATCTCGTCCGGATTACGCGCGCAGCGCTGGCGCACCCGGAATTCGCGGAGCTGGTTGCGAGGCCCGGGGGTGAAATCTCCACCACCGACGGCAAACGCCGCTTTCAATTCAGGAACAAGAATGCGCTGATCGGTACCTACGCGCCCGCGATTGGGGTGAAGACGGGCTACACGGCGAAAGCGGGCACCTGCCTGATCGCCCTGGCGCAAAAGCAGGACGCCCGAGTCCTGCTGGTCATGCTGAACGCGAAGCGGCGATGGTGGGATGCGATCGGCATCATCGAAAACGCTTTCGACGAAGCTGTCGTCCATGCTGCGCAGTGACACGACTGCGCCGGCGGTCCTCGTCGTGGCAGTGTTGTTGGCTTATTTCAACGCGCTCGGTGCGGCTTTCCAGTTCGACGACTACAACGTCATCGTCAACAATCTGGCGGTGCATTCGCTGTCAGCGTGGCGCGATTCCATGCCCGGTATCCGGCCGCTCCTGAAATTGTCCTACGCGCTGAACTGGACATTTCAACCGGCGCCGTTCGGATTCCATTTGTTCAACGTCATCGTGCATGCGCTCAATGCGGTGCTGGTGTACCGCCTGCTGCGGTCCCTGACCGTCGCGCAGTGGCCGCCGCTGGTCGGGGCACTGCTCTTCGCGTTGCATCCCGTGCAGACCGAGGCCGTGACCTACGTATCCGGACGGTCGGTGTCGTTGATGGCGCTCTTCTACCTTGCGAGCATGGCGGTGTGGTCGCGCGCGCCAAGGCGGGGGAAAGGGGAGGCGCGTCGCCTGGCGTCGGCGGCGCTGTTCGGCGCGGCGCTGCTGGTGAAGGAAACGGCGGTCACGCTGCCGCTGGCGTTGTTGCTGCTGGATGCGTACGCCATTCGCGACTCGACGGGGATGCGCGAGCGGCTGCTGCGCTTGCGCTGGCACGGGCTGGTCTTGATCGCCGCCGCGGCAGTCATGCTCGCCAGTCCGACTTACCGGCACCTGCTCGATGTCAGCCTTTCCGCGCGCGCTATTCTCGATAACCTGTTGACGCAAGTGAACGCGGTGTTCTACCTGGCGGCCCAATGCGTTTTGTTATGGCGCATGAATGTGGATCCCGATCTGCCCGTCGCCACCGCAATGACACTGACGCTGTCGCTCGAGATTGCCCTGCTGGCTGCGATCCTGTTTGCGGCCTTTCGCAACATAAGGCGCCGGTCGTGGCTCGCATTTGCGGCGCTCTGGTTTTTCCTGCACCTGCTGCCGACCAATTCACTGCTGCCGCGGCTCGATGTGGCAAACGACCGCCAGTTGTACCTCGCGCTTATCGGCGTTTTTTTCGCGGCCGGCCTGGGTGTGGAAGGCCTGCTGCAGCGTCTGCATCGCCCCCGTCTGATTGCCGCGATCGCCGTATCAGCGCTGCTCGCATGCGCGGTCGCCACATTGCAGCGGAACGAAACTTACGGTTCCGCGGTGACTTTCTGGGAGGATGCGCTGGCAAAATCGCCACGCAAGGCGCGCGTGGCGAACAACCTGGGCTATGCATACCAGCAAGCGGGGCGCTATGCCGAAGCGAAGCTTGCCTACCAGCAGGCGATCGACAAGGACCCGGACTACTGGCGGGCGCGCATCAATCTCGACGCATTGGAAGCCGCGGAGAAACGCTGACTCTTCAGGCGGGCTGGTCGGCGGTGCGCAGGCGCTCGACCTTGCGCCCGACGATCAGCGCGACGATCGAACCGATCAACAGGCACGCGGCGAGGAACGTCAGTCCGGCCTGGAAGCCGCCAGCGTTATCCTTGAGCCAGCCGACCGCGAACGGGCCGATGAATCCGCCGAGGTTGCCGACCGAATTGATGAACGCGATGCCGCCCGCCGCGGCGACGCCGGTCAGATAGCCGGTGGGCATGGCCCAGAACGTCGGCTGCGAACAGTACATGCCGATGGCAACGAAGGTCATCGCGGTCATTGCCAGCACCGGATGCTCGATGCCGGCATAGGCGCTGCAGAGCATGGCGACGGCGGCCAGTCCGAGGCCGCCCGCGCAATGCAGCGTGCGTTCACCGGTCTTGTCCGAGTGCCGTGACCACAGCACCATGCAGATCGTCGCGATCAGGTAGGGGACGGCCATGATCAGACCGATGTCGAGGGAATCCTTCACGCCCATCCCCTTGATGAGTTGCGGCATCCACAGGCTCAGGCCGTAAATGCCGATGGCGAGCGAGGTGTACACCACCGCGAACATCAGGATCTTGGGATGCGCGATCGTCTGCCACAGGCTGAGGTGTTTGGTTTCAACGCGCGCCGCCGCTTCGCGATCCAGCGTCTGTTTCAGGTGCGCCTTCTCCGCATCCGTGAGCCATTTCGCGTCTGTCGGCCGGTCGATGATGGCTTTCAGCGTGATGAAGCCGAGCAGGATCGACGGCAGGCC
The DNA here is from genome assembly GCA_025351455.1 of Betaproteobacteria bacterium. Lineage (GTDB taxonomy): Bacteria > Pseudomonadota > Gammaproteobacteria > Burkholderiales > JACQAP01 > JACQAP01. The sequence goes on from JANXVW010000279.1 coordinate 15,062, forward strand.
TTCGATGATGAACAGCCAGCGCCAGCCGGAGTAACCCATCGTGCCGTCGAACAATTTCAGGATCAGCCCGCCGAGCGGCGCCGCGATCGTGTTGTTGAGCGGGCTGATGATCAGGAACAGGCCGAAGATGCGCCCGCGGTATTGCGCCGGAAACCACAGCGTCAGATAGTAGATCACGCCGGGGAAGAAACCGGCTTCAGCGACGCCGAGCAGGAAGCGTGTGATGAAAAAGCTCGCTTCGCCGGTGATGAAACCCATTGCGACCGCCATGATCCCCCAGGTGATCATGATGCGGGCGAACCAGATGCGCGCGCCTATCCGGGAGAGGATCAGGTTGCTCGGCACCTCCCCGATGAAGTACCCGATGAAGAAAAGGCCTGCGCCCCAGCCGAAGATCGTCGCCGTGAACCCCAGTTCGGCGTTCATCGTCAGGGCCGCCAGGCCGACGTTGAGCCGGTCGATGATGCAGATCAGGTAAGTCAGCAGCAGGAATGGCAGCACGCGCCACGCCATCTTGCGCACCAGCGCCTGTTCTTCGACTTGCGTCATGATCTCTCCCCCTTTTTTAATTATTACTTCTATGTCACCGCAAAGACGCAAAGAGCGCGAAGGAAAGGGCAACCTGGAATGAATTGCGCGATCTGCAAAGTCAATGCGACTGTTGCCCGACCTGACCTCTTATATTATGGAACCGCTTTTCCTTTGCGCTCTTTGCGTCTTTGCGGTGCAAATATCGTTGTGACTTGATTAAGTCTTGCCTTCGCTTGATGTCCACTTCTTCATGAGCATGTTGGACGGGAAATGTTCGTCTACGAGCTTCCTTGCGGTTTCCGCGCCGGCGACCGGCAGGCCGCTCTTCTTCGGGTCGAGCAGGCCGATTTGCACCAGCACCGAAGCCTGGTCCCAGTAGATGTGTTCGTGATAGAGCTTGTCGCCACGGAAATTGACGATCGCCACCAGCGGGATCTCGACGTACTTGCCGGTGGGCGCTACGCCGGGCAGCATCCAGTCTATCTCGATATCGTGTGTGAAACAGAACAGCATCTCGTCGACCAGCCGATCGGCACCGATAGTACGCGAGATGGGAATCAGCTTGGTGTCTTTGGGCGTGGTAGGAATGAAGTGGTGCTTGTAGAAGCGCTTCAGTAGATCGTGGCCGACGCCGCCGGTCAAAGTCGGGATGTGATTAACGTAGGGCTGCGCAACCATGGTCTTCATGGTCGCATCGACGTCGCGTGTGCCGAACTCGTGCATCGTGTGCTGGTCCCACAGTGCGGACAAATCGTAATGGGGGCCCATGACTCCGCGGAACAGCGCGATCGAGCGCGAGTGCGCCATCATCGCCGCCGGCCGGTCATAGTGCATGCCGCCCGTGCGTGCGAATGCGTGGTCGACGCCCGGATAGACGTGGATTTCCACGCCGGTGTTGCCCTTAAACGCTTTCCTGATTTTCTCGACGGATTCCGGCGGTGCGTACTTGTCCTCGCTGGCGAAGTGCAGCACCATCGGCACCTTGATCTTCGGCACCTCGGCCAGGTACTGGTCGATCGTCACGCCGTAATAGCCGACCGCGCAATCCACGCCTGAGCGCGCGGCGGCGAGGTACGCGAGCCTTCCGCCCAGACAGAAACCCAGCGCACCGACCTTGCCTGCGACTTCGGAGCGCGTACGCAACGTGCGCACTGCGGCCGTGATGTCTTCCATGCCTTTGTCAGTATCGAAGCGCCCGAAAAAATCGAAAGCGCGTTTGAAATCCGCTTCCGTGTAGCCGAGCTCGACGTCCTTCTCCAGGCGCCAGAACAAGTCCGGGGCGAGCACGACATAACCTTCTTCCGCGTAATAGTCGGCGACCTCGCGCATGAACGCGTTGATGCCGAATATTTCCTGGCACAGCACGATGCCCGGGCCCTTGCCCGATGCTGGCAGGGCAAGGTAGCCCCTGAACTTGCCGCCGTCCGCGGCTTTGATTTCGATCCACTGCCCTGTACTGTTTGGCGCGGCCATTGCGCTCTCCGATATGTTGTTATTCGTAGTTATTCTTTGCGCGCGCTGCGCGCGGGCCCTGCCTTTTTACAGTGCCTCGCCTCAGGGTGTCAAACAGGTCGCGGCGTGCGATCACGGCATGCGATCACTGGGCCGCAGCTTGTGATGACATTTATCCACTTCCCTCGCAGTCTGGTATCAATCTGACTGCATGCGCCCGACATCCGGGCCATTCGTTTTTCAGTTGCAAAAATAAGATATAGGCAAGAGCGAGGATGGTCAGGCGTGGTATGTTGCATCAGCGCATAAATCTTTTGAGCCTGTTCTCTCCGTGAACGAATTGCTGCGGCGCCGCGCAGCGCAACGGATAAGTGTGGCTTTCCTTCAACAATAATTACTCGTTGCGACGAGAAAAAAAGAGGCCGCATGAAGCTCCTGCTATTCCCGCTCCTGCTGTTTGTCATCGGCCTCCCCGTTTTTCCCGCCGCCGCCGCAGATAGTCCGCATCGTCCGTCTGCGACCCTCGCAAGCCTGCCTGCACCCGCGGCAGCCGGTGCGCTGCGCATTCTCCTGGTCGACGATGACCTGTCGGACAACAACCACTATCCAGACGACAAGCGCCTGTCGCCTTCCGACCGCATCTTCCGCCAGCTCGTTGCCGATGCCGTGGGCGGCGATGCGAATGCTTGGTCGGTCGAAACCGTCAAGCCCTATGCGAGCGGGCCTGACACTGACCGGCTGCGCCGCTTCTCGCTCGTGCTGTGGTACACCGGGGCGAGTTACGGCGGCAATCCCGACAACAACGCGGTACTGGGTATCGAGGACGAGAAAACCGTGCGCCGTTATCTGGAAGAGACCGGCGGCGTGGTGATCCTGGTGTCGCCCGGCTATCTGAGCAAGGTGCTGGGGGGCGAGGACACCTGGGAGAAAGCAAAGTGGCCGTTCCTCTCCGAGGTGCTCGGCATCCGCGGCGGCCAGGGCCTCGCCCAGCGTTTCCTGCCCGGCACCGTCACCGCCTCCGACGGCGCGCAGTTCAATGTCGGCAAAGGCAGTGCGACGGTGGAATCGCAGTTCAGCCTGGTTAATCCGGAGCGCGCCGCGGTGCTGTTCACCACCTTGCCGGCGGCGGCGAAAAATACCGGCCCGGCGACGCCGGTCGCCACCGTCCATGCTTATGGCCGCGGGCGCATCATCTATGTCGGCTTCACGTTCGAGAATCTTGCCGAGGCAGATCTCGCGCCGGCATTCCGCCAGCTCATCGCGGCCACCGGGCTGCGGTCGACGGCCAGCCCGCCCGTCGCTGCTGCACCGGTCGACTCAAATGCGCCGGTCGTCAGTTCACCGGAGGCCGAGCCGGCCACGGTGCAAGTAAGCGGCACGCCGGCCAAGGCCACGGTGACCTGGACGCTGCAAACGGCAACCATCCAGAATGCGTCGCTGCGACTCCCTGAGCAGACCGCGAAAAAAGCGCAGCCCAAGACGGCTCCGGCGCAGACGCCCACGGTGAAGGTCGAACGGCTGGTACCGAATGCCGTGCCAGTGCGGTTGCCCGTCGCTTCGACCGATACGTTGAAAGCCAATGATTCCGGGCCCCTGACACCGGGTCGGGCGGTGACCTATCGCGTTACCCTGACGGATGCGCGTGGCGTGACCGGCTTCAAGGAAGCGTCGTTCACACCGCAGGCCAAAGATCCAGACAACCTGGGCGCGACTGCGCAGCCCGACCGCACGGTTGTCCTTACCTGGCCCGAAGTTCCGGGCGTGGCAAGCTATCAGGTCAGCGGCACCACGCTCGCGGCGCCGGTGATCGTGCGCAGTGCGACACAGTGGCAAAGCCCGCCGCAATCGCCCGGGTCCCAGCAATGGAAAGTCGCCTCGCTGTACGAGCCCGGTGGGGTGCTCACGGCAGCCAGCACGTGGCCGTCGGTGATGTCACGCGTGGTGCCGACGCCGGGCAGGCCCTTCCTCAGCATGCCCAACGGGGCGGGCAGCATCGGCGAATCGACAGATTTGTATTACAAACAGTGCGAGTCGTCGCGGACTGGAGATCAAACAGGCGCAACGTGCCCGGACGCGGCCTGGTTCCTGTCGCTCTCGGCGGGCTGGATGGGAACCTACGATTCGAAATACGGTGGCGGCCCGGTCCCGCCGTCGTGGCCGATGGCGGCATTCGCCGATCTGAACGACCTGGGTTTGGGGCGGCGCGTGAACTGTACGATACTTAGCGGCACGCCGCGCATCACGATGTGCTGGGCCACCAGCCACGGAAACATCCCGGCTGCCGGTCAGCCGCCCAATGGCAATGCGCTCGCCGCTGCGGCCGAAAATGCGACCGAGATCAAGTCGCTGAACATCATCATCACTTCGGCGCAGGGAGCGTTCTTCGGCACCTGGGAGAACGCACGATCAATGACGGGCGCGATGGACACGGCGAGCAAACGCGAAGATGCGTTCGCCGACGCAAGCGGCAAACGCTATCTGACCGCCCTCGACAGCCAGGGTCCGAAATCGGTGCCCAACGCCTGCCTGAGCTGCCACGGCGGGCGTTACGACGCAACGCGCAAGATCATAGTCGGCGCCAGCCTGCTGCCGTTGATCCCCGCGCATCTGCACTTCAGTTCACCGCAGGCTCGCCCCAATTACGAGGAGCAGATCCGGCGCATCAACCAGATCGTTCTCGAATCGAACCCCTCGCCGACGATCAGCACGCAGATCACCACGCTGTACAACGGCACGCCCGGCGCGCCTGGCACCCCCGCAAACGACGCGGCCGTGCCCTCCGGCTGGGCATCGCAACCCGGGCTGTACCGGCAGGTGATCGCGCCGTACTGCGGCACATGCCATTTTTCGCAGACAGGCCTGTTGCACTTCGGCACGTATGCGAACCTGCAGTTCAACAAACAGCGCGTCCAGAAGGCGGTGTGCACCGATTTCTCGATGCCGCATTCGGAGCAAGGTTTCCGCCGGTTCTGGTCCGAAGGCGGCACGGTGTTTCTGCCGGGCTTGTTGTCGACGGTGCTCGGCTATCCCAAGTGTCCACAGTAGATCGGGTGGGGATTCCGGCGTTTTCGGAATCTCTGCTGGCGTAGAAGGTCCGGCTTGACAAAACACCTCCCCGACACCTAGATTCGACCGGCTTTCCGACAGATCAATAAGATTGCCCGGCCGCGTAGGATTTCAACTGAGCCGGGATGCCAACTCTTCAGGGGGAATCACCATGAATCCGTTCACGCGCCGCCGCTTCCTGCAGGCGACTGGTGCCGCGGCGTTGACGCCGCTTGCCGGTTCGCTGCTCGTTCCGACCGAAGCCCACGCACAAGCGGGCAAGGCTCTCACCATTGCGTACAACGTGGCTCTGCCATCTTGGGATCCGACCACCGGCCCGTCGGCAGTGAACCCGACGATCCAGTCTGTCTATAAAGCGGTGTTCGATTCCTACATCGACCAGAATCCGGATTTGTCCTTCAAGCCGGGCCTGCTGACGAAGTGGGGCTGGAACAAGGACAAGACGAAGGTCGAAATGGAAGTGCGCAAGGGTGCGTTCTGGCACGACGGCAGTCCGGTTACGCCCGATGACGTGGTGTGGTCGCTGGAGCGCGCGGGCGACCCGAAGAGCGGCAATCCCATTCAGTTCGTCTGGGGCAAGATCGGCAACTACAAGGTCGACGGGCAGAAGATCACCGCCGACGTCAAGGAATTCGAGCCGACGCTGTTCAAGTGGATGGCGTTCCTCACGGGCTACGTCCTGCCGAAGAAGGCGTACACCGAAGCGGGCGCGGAGGGCTGGGAGAGCAAGCCGATCGGCAGCGGTCCGTACATGGTGGAAAAGTTCGAGCGCAATGCGTTCATCCGCCTCAAGGCCTTCCCCAAATACTGGGGACCGAAGCCTGCATTCGAAACCGTCGTGTTCAAGCTGGTAGGCGATGCCTCGGCGCGCGTGGCGGAAATCGAAAGCGGTTCGTCGGATCTCACGCTGGAAGTGCCTTATGAGGAATTCGACCGGCTGACGAAAAAGGCGGGCCTGGCCGGTGTCGCCCATCCGGTGTCGGACATCGGCATGATCTTCATCACCAACGTCGAGCCGATGCTCGACGCGAACGTGCGCCTGGCGATGATCCACTCGATCGACAAAAAATCCATCGTCGACAAGCTGCTGCACGGCTACGGCACGGTGATCGACACCCTGGAAGCGCCGCAGTATGCCGCTTTCGACCCGTCGATCAAGGTGAAATTCGATCCGGAACTGGCGAAGCAGTTGCTCGCCAAGTCCGGCTATTCGATCGCGAAGCCGGTGAAGTTCACCATCCAGACCACGCGCGGCTTCAAGCCGAAGGATTACGAAATGATCCAGGCGGTGGTGGGTATGTGGCGCAAGGTCGGCATCGAAGCCAATGTCGAGACTTACGAAATCGCCAAACACTTTGAGCTGCGCATGCGCCATGGCCTGGCACCCGCCGCGTTCTACAACTGGGGCAACTCGATCGGCGACCCGTCGACCTCCACCGGCTTCGCGATGTTCAGCCATTCGCCGCATTCCGGCTGGAAGACCGAGGACGTCGACGCGAAGATCGGGCCGTTGTGGGGCGAGAAGGACGAGAAGAAGCGCATCGAAGGCTACAAGGCCGCCGACCGCTATATCGCCGAGAACGGCTACGTCATTCCGCTGCTGCAGTATTCGCAGCCGGTCGTGTACAAGAACAGCATCAAGTTCACGCCGCACGTCGCCGGATTCATCCTTCCCCAGTCCATCAAGCCTGCCTAACGCCTACACCCAACACGGGGGCACAGAGGACACGGAGGAAAAACGAAAGACCGTGAGAGTGACAGTGGCTATTGTTACGAGGCTCGAAATGCAACGTTCGCAACCTCGTCGCTCTTATTCTCCTCATTGCATTTCTCCGTGTCCTCCGAGTTTTCTCCGTTCCTCCGTGTTGGGTTGAAAGTTTGAGGAGAATAAATTGAAAGATAAAATAACAAGGCGCCGCTTCCTGCAGGCGTCGGGTGTTGGCGCGTTATCGGCGACATCGCTGGCTGCGATTCTCAACAGCAAAATTGCCTATGCGGAATCGGGTAAAACGCTGACGATTGCCTACAACACGACGCTGCCATCGCTGGATCCGACCAACAGCGCAAAGACGTCCAGTCCCGCGGTGCAGTCGATCTTCAAGGCGATCTTCGATCCCTACATCGATCAGAATCCGGATCTGAGTTTCAGGCCGGGTGCGCTGACGAAATGGGGCTGGAACAAGGACAAGACCGCGATCGAGCTGACCCTGCGCAAGGGCATGGTCTGGCACGACGGCACGCCGGTGACGGTCGAGGATCTGGTGTGGTCGCTTCAGCGCGCGGGCGACGAGAAAAACGGCAACCCGATGCAGTTCATGTGGCGCAAGCTCGGCGGCTTCACAGTGAACGGCAACACCGTCGTGGTCGACGTCAGGGAATTCGAGCCGGCGCTGTTGAAATGGCTGGGCTTCCTGACGGCTTACATCATGCCGAAGGGTGCATTCACGGCTTCCGGCGGCGTGGCCGATTGGGACGCGAAGCCCATCGGCAGCGGGCCGTACATGGTGGAAAAGTTCGAGCGCGACGCCTACATCCGGCTCAAGGCGTTTGCAAATTATTGGGGGCCGAAGCCGGCATTCGAAACGGTCGTGTTCAAGTTCGTACCCGATGCGGCCAGCCGCGTGGCGGAAATCGAGAGCGGCGCGGCGGACCTGACGCTGGAAGTGCCGTACGAGGAATACGACCGCCTCATTGCGAAGCCCGGGCTCACGGGCGCGGCCTATCCGATGTCCGACATCGGCATTCTCTTCATTACCGACCGCGAGCCGATGCTGGACAGGAACGTGCGCCTCGCCGCCGCGCACGCCATCGACAAGAAAGCCATCGTCGCACAGTTGCTGCGCGGTTACGGCAGACCGCTCGACACGCTGCAGGCGCCGGAATACGCGGCTTACGACGCTTCGATCAAGGTGAAATACGACCCGGCGCTGGCGAAGCAGTTGCTGGCCAGGTCCGGATTTTCGCTGGCGCGGCCGATCAAGTTCACCGTGCAGACCACGCGCGGCTATAAACCCAAGGACTACGAGACCGTCGCGGCCATCGTGGCCATGTGGAAAAAGGTCGGCATTGACGCCAGCATCGAGGTACTCGACGTGGCCAGGCATTTCGACCAGCAACTGCAGCATGCGCTGGCGCCGGCGTCGTTCTACAACTGGGGCAATTCCATCGGCGACCCGTCGACGTCAACCGGCTTTGCGTTCATTGGCCCCTTCGCGGTCTGGCGCTCGCCCGATGTCGAAAAAATGGTGGGCCCGCTGTTCGTGGAGCGCGACGAAGCGAAACGCATCGCCGGCTACAAAGCCGTGGACCGCTACCTCGCGGAGCAGGGCTACGTCATTCCGCTACTCCAGTACTACCAGCCCGTCGTGCACAAGAAAACCATCACCTTCACGCCCCACCGCGCCGGCACCATTGCGCCACAGACGATCAGGCTGGCCGGAGCGCCGTGACACGTGACTACGTAACTATCGTGACTGTCGTGACTACGTGACTATCGTGGTGTAAAGAGCAATACTTCTCGAGGTACACGTAGTCAGGTTGTCACGACAGTCACGACAGTCACGATAGTCACGAAAGTACGTAGTCACGGACCTCCCATGTCTGCAAACTACATCCTCCGCCGCCTTTTCTGGGCCATCCCCACCCTGATCGGCGTGGCGATTTTGGTGTTCGTGCTCGTGCGCGTGGTGCCGGGCGATCCGATTGCCATGATGCTGCCGCCGGGCGCGACGGCGGAGGACGTCGGCCGGTTGCGTGCGCTCTACGGCCTCGATGCCCCGATTCCAAAACAATTCGTGGCGTGGATGGGCGATGTATTGCGCGGAAACTTCGGTACGTCAATCAGCCTGCGCGAAGGCGTCGTGCGGCTGGTCATGAGCCGGCTTCCGGCGACGCTCGAACTGGTCATCGTCGCGGTTGCGGTGGCCTGCGCTTTTGCCGCGCTCGCGGCGGTTGGGGCGGTTTATTTTCGCGGCCGCTGGCCGGAACTCGTCGTTGACGGCCTCAGCGGCCTGGTGCTCGCGATCCCCGATTTTCTGTGGGGGCTGCTGTTCGTTCTGGTCCTCGGCGTCCTGCTGCCGGTGCTGCCGATCTCGGGCCGCATCGATCCCACGCTCGATTTCAATCCGGCAACCGGATTCTATCTGGCCGAAGCGCTGCTGCGTCTGCGTTGGGATGCGTTCGCCGATCTGATGAAGCATATCCTGCTGCCCGCGTTGGCCCTGGCGTTGCCGCTCGCCGCGGCACTCACCCGCGTGCTGAAAGGCTCGCTCATCGACGCGATGAACCAGGACTACGTGACCCTGGTGCGCGTGAAGGGCTATTCGAGGGCGCGCATCCTGTGGCGCGTGGCCCTGCGCAATGCGCTCATTCCCACCGTGACGCTGACCGGCGTGCAGTTTTCGTTCCTGATCGGCGGCACGGTGCTGATCGAGTACATCTTCTCCTATCCGGGCATCGGCAACCTGGCCATTGCCGCCGTCAACCAGCGCGACCTGCCGCTGATCCAGGGGCTGGTGCTGACCTTTGCCGTGCTCTTCATCCTCACCAACCTGCTTGTCGACATGGCCTATTCCATCCTCAATCCCAGGGTGAGGCAGTCGTGAAGGTCATCGCGGTGCTGCGCAATCCACGGGTCGCGTTCGGCGTATTGGTGCTCGTCGTCCTGATCGTCGCGGCCGCCGGCGCGACCCGGTTGTCGCCGCACGATCCGCTCGAGCAGGATCTACTCAACTCTTTCCAGCATCCGGGCGCGTCCGATGGCGACCAGTCGCATCCGCTCGGCACGGATAGTCTCGGCCGCGACATTCTTTCGCGATTGATTTTTGGCGCACGTCCGGCCCTGATCGTCGCGTTCGTCGCCGCGCTGTTCGCCGGCCTGATCGGCACCGCGCTCGGGCTCGCCGCAGGCTATTTTGGCGGAAGGCTGGATGCGGCGATCTCGCGCCTGGTCGACATCTGGATGAGTTTTCCCTCGGTACTGTTGTGCATCGTACTCGCCGCCGTGCTTGGTGCCGGTCTGCATACGGTCATCATCGCCATCGTCGTCATCGACTGGACGCGGTTTTGCCGCGTGGTGCGCGCGGAAACCATGCTGCAGAAAAGCCTCGACTACGTCGCCTCGGCCGTGACGATCGGGCTCGGGCCGGGGCGCATCCTGGCGAGCGAGATCCTGCCCAACGTTGCCCCGCTGCTGCTGACCCTGTTCACCCTGGAGATGGGCATCGCCATCGTCGTCGAAGCGATCCTTTCCTTCGTCGGGCTCTCGGTTTCATCTGGCGTGCCGACCTGGGGCGGCATCATCCAGGAGGGCCGGCTGTACGTGAACCAGGCATGGTGGCTGATGGCCGCGCCGATGGCCTGCATCATCGTCGCGGTGCTCGGGCTCAATGCGCTCGGCGATGGATTACGCGAGGCAATCGACCCCGTGAAGGCGCGATGAGTACGCTGCTCGCCATCCGCGACCTGGACCTGACGCTGGGATCAAAGCCGCCGGTACGCCTGCTGCGGCGGGTGTCACTTCAAGTCGAGCCGGGTCAGATCGTCGGCCTGGTCGGCGAATCCGGTGCCGGGAAAACCATGGTCAGCCGCGTGGTGCTGGGCATCGCGCCCGCAAACGCGCGCGTGACACACGGCAGCGTGGCTTTCGCCGCGCGCGACATCACGCATTTGTCGGAAGCACAACGGCGTCCTCTGCTCGGGCGCGAAATCGCATTCATCCCGCAGAACCCGATGACCGCGCTCAATCCCGTGGAGCGCATCGGACCGCAGATCACCGACGTATTGCGCATGCACCTGGACCTTGGTCGCACCGATGCGCAGGACCGCGCGCTGGCGCTGCTGCGCGAAGTGCACCTGCGCGAGCCGCAAAGGATATTGCGCCAGCATCCGCACGAACTGTCCGGCGGCATGCGCCAGCGCGTGCTGATCGCGATTGCGTTCGCCTGCAAGCCCAAGCTGGTGATCGCCGACGAGCCGACCACGGCGCTGGACGTTACCGTGCAAAAACAGATCCTGCAACTGATCAGGGAACTGCAACGCAATTCGGGAACGGCGATTCTGTTCATTACGCACGACCTCGGCGTTGTGGCCAAGTTGTGCGACCACGTTGTGGTCATGCACGGCGGACGGGTGCTCGAATCGGCCGCGGCAGCGCGCTTGTTCGAAAATCCCACTCATGCCTATACCCGCGCGTTGTTCGCGGCAACGCCGCGCTTCGACCGGCCGGCGGACGAACTCAAGCCGATTCCGGCCGCGCTCACACAGCAACTCAACGAGGAGGCGCGCGTTCTCGACGCGCGCGACGCCTGATGGCGCTGCTCGAAGCCCGCGGCCTTGCCTTGCAACTGCCCGATCGTTCCGCCACCGCATTGTTCGGCAGGGC
>JANXVW010000145.1 GCA_025351455.1 Betaproteobacteria bacterium
TTGCCTGCCTGCTTCCTTGAGTTTCAGCAGCAGGTGCTTGCAGCGGATATACTTCGTCTTGATCAGGAATACCGGCAGGGCATGCACCACTGAAGCGGTGCATCGTCGGAATAAATCAATTGGAGGGTAGCGATGAAGGGGGTGGAAAAGACGATCCGTGCTGCGCTTGCAGCGGGAGCGGTGTCGGCGGTGTTTTGCGCCGCTGCGTGGGCGCAAAGCGCTGACAGCCTGATCGACCAGGTGATGGTCGGCGACCATCGCGCGCCGGCGAACAAGGCACGGGACAAATACCGCCACCCGAAGGAGACGCTGCTGTTCTTCGGGCTGCGGCCCGAGATGACCGTAGTCGAAATTTCGCCCAGCCGCGGGTGGTACACCGAAATCCTGGCTCCCGTGCTGCGCGACGCGGGGCAGTATTACGCTGCCGTAGCCGCCGTGACCGAAAAGACGCCGGATGCGGTGAAGAAGAATGACGCCGACTATCGCGCCATGTTGGCGGCGGCGCCCGATCTGTATGGCAAGGTCAAGCTTTCCGTGCTGACTCCCGGTGCGTTGCAGGTGGCACCGCCAGGCAGTGCCGATATGGTTCTGACGTTTCGCAATGTTCATAACTGGGCCAAGGCCGGAACCGTGGACGCCATGTTCAAGGCGTTCCACGATGCATTGAAATCCGGCGGAACGCTCGGCGTGGTCGAACACCGGGCCAAGCCCGACACTTCTTTCGAACAGCAGATCGAGACCGGTTACATGACCGAGGCCTACGTTGTCGAGACCGCACAAAAAGCCGGATTTCGGCTAGCCAACAAATCCGAGATCAATTCCAATCCGAAGGACACGAAGGATTATCCGGGCGGGGTGTGGACCTTGCCGCCGACCCTGCGGTACGGCGACCAGGATCGCGACAAATACCTGGCGATCGGCGAATCGGACCGCATGACGCTGAAATTCACCAGACCCTGACCATGAACGATGCATTGCGCATGGCCCCCCAGGTCGAGGCCGCGGCTGCCGCACTCGAAGCGAAAGTCATTGCCTGGCGGCGCGATTTTCACCAGCACCCGGAATTGTCCAATCGCGAGAATCGCACCGCAGGCGCGGTCGCCGCGCATCTGCGAGCGCTCGGATTGAACGTCCAGACGGGCGTGGCCCATACCGGCGTGGTCGGATTGCTGGATTCCGGCAAGCCCGGCCCGGTGATTGCGTTGCGCGCCGACATGGATGCCTTACCGGTCGCCGAACAAGTCGACCTGCCTTTCGCGTCAAAGGAACGCACGACCTTCAACGGCCAGGAAGTCGGCGTCATGCATGCCTGCGGGCACGATTGCCATGTCGCCGTGCTGATGGGAGTCGCCGAACTGCTGGTGGGACTGAAGGCGCAATTGCGGGGGCAGATTAAATTCATTTTCCAGCCCGCCGAAGAGGGCCCGCCACCAGGCGAGGAAGGCGGCGCTGCGCTAATGATCAAGCAGGGCGTTCTGGAAAATCCGAAGCCAGAAGTGATCTTTGGCCTGCATGTGTTCGCCGGCATCGAGGCGGGCACGCTTGCCTATCGCCCGGGACCGGCGTTAGCCAGTTCGGATCGCATCCGCATCACTGTGAACGGCCGTCAGACGCACGGCGCGCTGCCGTGGCGGGGCGTGGACCCGATTGTGATTTCTTCGCAGATCGTGCTGGGCCTGCAGACCATCGTCAGCCGCCAGGTCGATGTAACGCTCGAACCCGCGGTCGTGAGCATCGGCGCGATCAGGGGCGGCGTGCGCGACAACATCATTCCCGACGCCGTCGAAATGCTGGGGACTGTGCGTACGTTCAACGAAGAGATGCGCAGGGACATCCACTCGCGTATTCGCAATACGGTGGAGTTGATCGCGCAAAGCGCCGGCGCGACCGCACAAGTCTATTTCGACAATGCCTATCCGGTGACGGTGAACGACATCCCGCTGACAGAACGCATGGTGCCCACGCTGGAGCGGGTGGCCGGCAAGGAGAAGGTTTTCGTCGGACAGAAGATCACGGGATACGAGGATTTTTCCTACTATCAGCAGAAGATCCCGGGGTTCTTCTACTTTGTCGGTATTACGCCGCGCGGGGTGGATCGCAAGGAGTCCGCGCCGAATCATTCACCGCGGTTCTTCGTCGACGAATCGGCGTTGCTGCTGGGCGTGCGATCGCTGGCGCACCTGACGCTCGACTACATGGCGTCACCCCCGCCGGCGGGTTAGAATCGCCGCACAAAATCCATTCCGGTCCGGAGGAAGAAATGAACCGCATCCGCAAACTTGCCTCCCTTATTCTGTTGCTGGCAGCCGTGTTCGTTCCCGCAACGCTGCTGCGTGCCGATAGCGACGGCAGCGGATTCATCCGCATTCAACCCGAAGACATCGAATGGAAGGATGCGCCGGGATACAACGGCGTCAAGATGGCCGTGATTACCGGCGACCCGTCCAAACCCGGCGTCTACGTCGTGCGTGTGAAATTTCCACCCGGGCTCATGTCGCGACCGCACTTTCATCCGGACGACCGCTACGCCATCGTGATCAAGGGCACGTGGTGGACAGGGACGGGCGATACCTTCGATCCGGGTTCAACCGTGCCGGTCAAGGCGGGCGGTTTCATGAAACATCCGGCGGGCGGCCATCATTTCGATGGTGCCAAGGATGAGGAAGTCATCCTGCAGTTGATCGGATATGGGCCGGGCGGCACCACCATGATTCATCCGGAAGACGGCCACACCGGCCCGTCGAAATAACCGGCATTTGTTTCAGGAGCGGCAGAAATCTCTGCCGCTTTTTTGTTGCTGAACGCAAGGTAATAGAAAAGGCTCGCAGTGCTTTCCGACATTGAAATCGCCCAACAAGCGCGGATGCAGCGCATCAACGTGCTTGCCCGGGAGCGTCTCGGCATTGCCGAGGAGCATCTCGAACCCTATGGCCACTACAAGGCCAAGCTCTCATTGGCTTATCTCGACAGCCTCCAGCAACAACCTGACG
>JANXVW010000293.1 GCA_025351455.1 Betaproteobacteria bacterium
CTGCCGGACGCATTCCTGCGCCGCTGCTTTTTCCACTACATCAAGTTTCCCGACAAGGAGACGATGCAGCGCATCGTCGACGTGCATTTCCCCGACCTGAAGAAAGCGCTGCTGCGCGAGGCGCTGGAGGTATTTTTCGAGATCCGCGAGGTGCCGGGCCTGAAGAAGAAGCCCTCCACGTCGGAACTGCTCGACTGGCTGAAGCTGCTCATGGCGGAGGATATCTCGCCGGAAACGCTGCGCGGCAAGGACCCGTCGAAGATCATGCCGCCGCTCGCCGGCGCGTTGCTCAAGAACGAGCAGGATGTCCATCTGTTCGAGCGCCTCGCATTCATGTCGCGGCACAATCGCTAGCCGCCTGCCTATGTTCCGCCTGCTGTCGATACCCCCGGCCAGCAGGCCGGCGATCAAGTGCTGAAGATGCCGGCGGACATCCTGCGCGCCGAGGCGCGCCGCAGCGACGTGGCCTGCCGCCATGGCGCAACCGGGTGGTGACTTACGATCTGGGTGGACGCGAGCATGCGCGCGACTGCGTGGGTTGATACGGACGAGGGACGCTGGTCTAAATGATCGCTTCGCGTGGCGGGGTTTACTTTGCTGACTGACTTCTTTCTCAAGCTGCGCGAAGGCGGCGTGCCCGCGTCGGTGAAGGAATATCTCGTGCTCATGGAGGCGCTGCAGAAGCATGTGACCTCCGGCAGTCTGGACGAATTCTATTACCTGTCGCGTGCCTGTCTGGTCAAGGACGAGTCGAACTACGATAAATTCGATCGCGTGTTCGGGGCGTACTTCAGGGGAATCGCGCCGCCTTCCGACGGCATGGTGGTGGAAATTCCGGAAGAGTGGTTGCGCAGGCAGGTGGAACTGCTGCTGACGGAAGAAGAAAAGAAACTGGTCGAATCACTGGGTGGCTGGGAAAAGCTCATGGAAACCCTGCGCAAGCGTCTGGAAGAACAAAAGGGCAGGCACCAGGGTGGTTCAAAATGGATCGGCACCGGCGGTACGTCGCCGTTCGGTGCCTACGGCTACAACCCGGAAGGCGTGCGCATCGGCCAGGACGGCTCGCGCAACCGCAGCGCGGTGAAAGTCTGGGACAAGCGCGAGTACCGCAACCTGGACGATTCGCTTGAACTGGGCGTGCGCAACATCAAGGTCGCGCTAAAACGCCTGCGCAAATTCGCGCGCGAAGGCGCCGCGGACGAGCTGGACCTGGACGATACCATCCGCTCGACCGCGAAAAATGCCGGCTATCTCGACATCAAGATGGTGCCCGAGCGCCACAACGCGGTGAAGGTGCTGCTGTTCCTCGACGTCGGCGGGTCGATGGAGGGCTATGTGAAGGTTTGCGAGGAGTTGTTTTCGGCCGCGCGCGTCGAATTCAAGCACCTCGAGTACTTCTATTTCCACAATTTCCTGTATGAGTCGGTGTGGCGCGACAACCGCAGGCGCAACTCGGAGCGCACCCCGACTTTCCAGGTGCTGCACAAATATGCGCACGACTACAAGCTGATCTTCGTCGGCGACGCGTCCATGAGTCCCTACGAGGTGGGCTATCCCGGCGGCAGCGTGGAGCACAACAACGAGGAGGCGGGCTCGGTTTGGCTGCAGCGCATGCTCGACGTGTATCCGCACGCGGCATGGCTGAATCCCACACCTGAAGATCGCTGGGGGTATTACGAATCCATCGGCATGATCCGCAACCTGATGGGCGATCGCATGTATCCGCTGACACTGAAAGGCCTGGAAAGGGCGATGCGTGAATTGGCCCGCTGAAGAGGGATGCACTTCCCTATGAGACAAGACGGGATTTTTTCGCGATTTTTTCGCGAAACCGCGCGGTATCGATCACGGTTCGCTCGTGCGATCCCCGCGAAATAATGTCCACTCCATCGTCCGCTTCCACCTCGAATCGCAGTTTTCTGCCATCGACCTGTGTCAGGCGGACCTTGACCGTTACCGTCATGCCGGGAAGTGTAGCTGCTTCATGCGAGAAGCTGACATGCGTTCCGAGCGTCTGTTCGGCCGGCCAGTCGAGATAGGGGCGCAAGGCGTCGACGCAAGCCCACTCCATCAGGCCCACCATGAATCCGGTAGCCAGCACATCCGGCATGTCGCGAAACAGGTCGGACTCCGGATACAAATGGGGCACCGTCTTGTTTGCAGGAATCCTGAACTGGAAGGTGTGGGAGAGGCCCGGCTTCAGGGTGTCTTTCATGATTTATCGTTTGGACTTCATGAGACAGGCTGGGACGGCGATCGGTTGATATTCTTGCGCGCAGCGTGCTCCGATGCATCGATGGGGCGTGGCGGCACTGGTACGACGATCCGCGGAGCCGGAGATTCGAAAACAGCACCGCCTATTGTTTCTTCCGGCGATCCCCGCCCAGCGGCGGGGCGACTTTGAGGACTTCGTCCACGGTCGTGACGCCCGCGGCGACCTTCAAGGCGCCGGAAATCCGCAGCGGTTTCATGCCGTCGCGGTAGGCCTGATCGCGGATCAGGGTGAAGTCGGCGCCGACGGTGATCAGCGGGCGCTGGGCGGGCGACATGAGCAGGATCTCGTAAATACCGACGCGGCCGGCATAGCCGGTCATGCGGCATTCGAGGCAGCCTTTCGCGATGTACATCTGCTGCGGTTTTTCCGCCTGCCAGGGGGAAATCAGCATGTCCCAGGTTTCCGCGTCGATTTCCGTGGCTTCGCGGCAGTGCGGGCAGAGCGTGCGCGCCAGGCGTTGCGCCATGACCCCGAGAATTGTCGAGTGGATCAGATACGGTGGAACGCCCAGGTCGAGCAGGCGCGTAACGGCGGATGGCGAATCGTTGGTATGCAGGGTCGACAGCACAAGGTGACCGGTCAATGCCGCCTGGATGGCCATGTCGGCCGTTTCCAGGTCGCGAATTTCGCCGACCATAATGATGTCCGGATCCTGACGCATCAGGGTGCGGATGCCGGAAGCAAAATCCAGCCCGATGCCGCTTTGCACCTGCATCTGGTTGAAGGCCGGCTCGATCATTTCAATCGGGTCTTCGATGGTGCAGACGTTGACATCGGGCTGGGCGAGCAGCTTCAGCGTCGAGTAAAGCGTTGTGGTCTTGCCTGATCCGGTCGGTCCGGTCACCAGAACGATGCCATGCGGATTCGTCACCGCCTTCTGCCACCGTTCGCGATCTTCGTCGGAGAATCCCAGTTCCTTGTAGTCCTTGACGATGACGTCCGGGTTGAAAATGCGCATGACCAGCTTTTCGCCGAACGCGGTCGGCATGGTCGACAGGCGCAATTCGATTTCCTCGCCTTCACTGGTGCGGGTCTTGATGCGACCGTCCTGCGGACGCCGTTTTTCAACCACGTCCATGCGCCCGAGTATCTTGATGCGGCTGGTCATGGCGGCGACTACCGGCGTCGGGATCTGATAGACCTGGTGCAGCACACCGTCGATGCGGAAGCGCACATTCGCCACATCGCGCCGCGGCTCGACGTGAATGTCGCTGGCGCCTTCGTCGAAGGCGTACTGCAGCAGCCAGTCCACCAGCCGGACGATATGCTGGTCGTTGGCATCCAGCTTGCCGCTCGTACCGAGCTGGACCAGTTGTTCGAAATTGGTGATGTCCGAAAGGCCCGCGCCGTGCTGGTCGCTGGCGCTCTTGACCGAGCGCGCCAGATTGTAGAACTCCACCAAAAAGCCATTGATGTCCTGAGGATTGGCTACGACGCGCTTGATCTCGAGCCGCATGACGCGCGCGAGTTCTGCTTCCCACTCGCGCACATAGGGTTCACAGGTGGCAATGACCACCTCCGCAGACGTAATACGGATCGGCAGGATCTTGAACCGCTCCGCGTAAGCGTTTGATACGACCTTGGTGACGGCGGCAAAGTCGATCTTGAACGGATCGATGTGCACGTAGGCAAGTCCGGCCTTGCCGGCCAGCCATTCCGTCAGGACTTCAAGGGTCAGCAGCTTCTTCGGATTGCGCGGGTCTTTCCACTTCTGGTCCGCGAGGATGAGTAACGGATGAAGGTCGCTGCTGCGCATGGTTCGGCGCAGCGCGATCAGTTTGTCGGCAGTGTCCTGGGGAACCAGCTTGTCGGCGACGAGGTCAGCGAGCAGGAATTCAAGAGTGAGCTTCTTGTCAGGCAGTTTCTGGGTCTTGACCGGAACAGGAGGGGTCGAGTCCGGCGCAGGAGTCGGCTTGCGCTTGTCCGTCGCTGAGGATGCTGGTGCTGGCGTATTGGCAGGCATGGTTTTTTAGCAGGTTCGGGCCGCACTATAAACCGGAGGTCAGGCACATCCAAATGGTGTCTGACGAATGGATTCTGGATTCGTGCCGCATTTCATCGATCGATCGCTTTAGGATAGTGCATCTTCCGGATGTAATGCACCATCATGGATCTTTATAACCTTATAGAGAAAACCGGTCTCAAAAGGTATTGTTTGTTTACAATGAATTAAAGATTAGGAACACAGATTGCTTGGCTTCGCAAAATTTTATGTGGCTATGACAAATAATAAAGGGGGGAGAAGTCATGGAAAACCTGAAAACGAGCACTGACACACTATTCATATTGCTGGGCGCCATCATGGTTCTGGCGATGCATGCGGGATTCGCCTTCCTTGAGCTTGGCACAGTGCGAAAAAAGAATCAGGTCAACGCGCTGGTCAAGATTCTCGTGGATTTCTCTGTTTCCACGATCGCTTACTTTTTCATCGGATACACAATCGCTTACGGAGTGAATTTCTTTTCCGCGGCAGACAAGCTTGCTGCTGAGAGCGGCTATCATCTGGTGAAGTTCTTCTTCCTGCTGACGTTTGCTGCCGCAATTCCCGCGATCGTATCGGGCGGTATCGCCGAACGTGCGAAATTCAATACGCAACTGGCGGCTACATTCCTGCTCGTGGGGTTCATCTATCCGTTCATCGAGGGCATTTCCTGGAACGGCAATTTCGGCATACAGAATTGGCTGGAAGCCACCTTCGGCGCGCCTTTCCATGATTTTGCCGGATCCATTGTCGTTCACGCCGTGGGCGGATGGATCGGCCTTATTGCCGCGCTGATGCTCGGTGCGCGCCGTGGCCGTTACAGCAAGGAAGGCGGAATCGCAGCGCATCCGCCATCGAGCATCCCTTTTCTCGCTCTTGGCGCGTGGATTCTCACGGTCGGATGGTTTGGCTTCAATGTAATGTCCGCGCAGTCCATCGACAAGCTAAGCGGCCTGGTGGCTGTCAACTCGCTGATGGCTATGGCGGGTGGCACCATTGGCGCGTTGATCGCCGGTCGCAATGACCCGGGCTTTGTCCACAACGGACCCCTCGCGGGCCTGGTTGCGATCTGTGCCGGATCGGATTTGATGCACCCGCTGGGCGCGCTGGCGACAGGGCTCGTCGCGGGTGTCCTGTTCGTTGTCATGTTTACCGTGACCCAAAATCGCTGGAAGATCGACGATGTCCTGGGTGTTTGGCCGCTGCATGGACTGTGCGGGGCTTGGGGGGGAATCGCGGCCGGCATTTTCGGACTTAAAGCCTTCGGCGGATTGGGCGGGGTGAGCCTGCTGGCGCAGATTGCCGGCTCGACGCTCGGGATTGGCCTAGCGGTATGCGGGGCGCTCATTGTCTACGGCGGATTAAAAGCGGCGGTAGGCATAAGACTCGACGCGGAAGAAGAGTTCATGGGGGCCGACCTGAGTATTCACAAAATTTCCGCGACTTCAGAAAAAGAGGTCAGCTGGTAGCTGGCGACGGGAAGCCATTTTACGGACAGACGGTGGCGTAACTGCCGCCTCTTTCTTTGCGTCGGGCGCACCTATTGGAGGTCGTCCGGTCCAATGCCGGGGCACTCAGTCATAATGCTTTTACGCTTACCTGGTGATTACGGTTGGATACGCCGGACCTGTCGAGACTGAAAATAGATCGCACGAAAACCGCATTCGCCCGATCGGGTGCGGAGGGGCGCTGGAAACGGCGGCTGGTGCCGGTGTCGCTGGTGGTTGTCGCGCTGATCGCCGCCGCGGTTGTTTACTATCGCTGGGCCGCCTCGCCTGTGGAAGTGGAGACGGCCACTGTGTCGATGGCCTATCCGTCGCAAAGTTTCACCGTTCTGAACGCGACCGGTTACGTCGTCGCCCAGCGCAAGGCCGCGGTCGCCTCGAAAGCGACCGGCCGGCTGGTCTGGCTGGGCGTCCAGGAAGGCAGCCGTGTGCGCAAAGATGACGTCATAGCGCGCCTCGAAGATCTGGACGTGAAGGCCACGCGCGAGCAGGCGGCGGCTAATGTGCAGGTCGCGCGCGCCAACCTGGAACAGGGACAGGCGGAACAGAAGGATGCAAAAGTCGCTTTGCAGCGCTCGCAAGGCCTGCTGGCGCAGGGTTTCGTCTCGCAGGCTTCGCACGACATCGCCGTGGCGCGCTTGAACAAATCCACGGCGCAGATCGCCAGCCTGCAGGCCGCAATTGCCGCCGCTGTGGCCAACTTGCGCGGCGCGCAGGTTGGCGTCGAACAAACGCTCATTCGCGCGCCTTTCGACGGCGTCGTATTGACCAAGGCGGCGAACGTGGGCGACATCGTCACGCCGTTTTCTTCCGCGCTCGACAGCAAGGGCGCGGTCGTCACCATGGCCGACATGACGACGCTGGAAGTCGAGGCGGACGTGTCGGAATCCAGCCTTTCCAAGGTGCACATCGGCCAGCCGGTTGAAATCCAGCTTGACGCGCTGCCGGACAAGCGTTTTCGCGGCGAGGTCAGCCGAACCGTGCCGACGGTGGATCGTGCCAAGGCGACGGTAATGACCAAGATCCGCTTCCTCGATGCGGATGAACGCGTACTGCCGGAAATGAGCGCGAAGGCCGCGTTTCTGACGAAAGAGGTTGGCGACACCGAGCGCGCGGCGCGCGCGGCAGTGAACCCGACCGCGATCACCAGCCGGGGCGGCCGTGAAGTCGTGTTCGTCCTGAAGGATGGCAAAGTGGCTGAAATACCGCTCGAGACTGGCGCAAAGCTCGGTGACCTCGTCGAGATCCGGCGCGGTCCGCAAGCCGGGGACAAGGTGGTGTTGAGGCCGCCCGAAAAACTGCGCGATGGTGCCGCCGTCAAGTCCGCGACCAAGTGATGGCCGGCACGCCGATCGTCGAGATCCGCCATCTGTTCAAATCCTATCAGCGGGGCGGGCAGGTGGTCCCGGTGCTTCACGACCTGAGCTTCGATATCGCCGAGGGCGAATATCTCGCGCTGATGGGGCCATCCGGCTCGGGCAAGAGCACGCTGCTCAATCTCATCGCCGGAATCGACAAGCCTGACAGCGGCGAGTTGCGCATCAGCGGGGAAGATATCTCCCGCCTGTCCGAATCCGGACTGGCCGACTGGCGCGCGGCGAACATCGGTTTCATTTTCCAGTTCTATAACCTGATGCCGGTGCTGACCGCATTCGAGAATGTCGAATTGCCATTGCTGCTGACCGGTCTGGGCCGCCGCGACCGGCGCGAGCGCGTCGAACTGGCGCTGGAAATGGTCAGCCTCACGGACCGATCCGCCCACTATCCATCCGAACTCTCGGGCGGACAGCAGCAGCGCGTGGCCATTGCGCGCGCGATCATCACTGATCCGTTGCTCATCGTCGCCGACGAACCGACCGGCGACCTCGATCGCGTCTCCGCCGGCGATATTCTCGGCATGCTGGAGCGGCTGAATCGCGAACTGGGGAAGACCATCGTGATGGTGACGCACGACCAGCGTGCCGCCGAGCGCGCCCGCATCGTCAAGCACCTCGACAAGGGTGAACTCGTTGATGGCGAATCCCTCCTGAAAACCCAGTAACCGCAAAGACGCAAAGGAACGCAAAGCAGGACGAGAAATGTGCATGCAGGAAGAGGAGCGTAACCGATGGACTCTTTGTAAATTAATGGCCTGTATAAATTAATGGCCTGTAGTCATCGTATATTTCTGCCGATCTTTTCCTTGAACGGTTAGGTTTTCCATTGCGTTCCTTTGCGCATTTGCGGTGACGATTCACTGAGATGTACTACGCGAAGCTGGTCCTGAGAAACGCCCTGCGCCACAAACTGCGCACCGGCCTGACCATGCTTGGCATCTTTGTCGCTATCCTGGCGTTCGGCCTGTTGCGCACGGTGGTGGAGGCCTGGTTTGCGGGAGCGGAAAACGCCTCGACCACCCGGCTGATCACGCGAAATTCAATCTCCCTCGTATTCCCCTTGCCGATCACCTACGGCGAGCGGATACGGCAGGTCGAAGGAGTGACGCGGGTCAGCCACGCGAACTGGTTTGGCGGCGTTTATGTCTCGGAGAAGAACTTCTTTCCGCAGTTTGCCGTGGATGCCGCCACGTACCTTCCGATGTATCCCGAGTACCTGATTGCGCCCGAGAACATGAAAGCCTTCCTGCTCGATCGCAAAGGCTGCGTCGTCGGCCGCAAGCTCGCGCAGCAGTATGGATTCAAGGTCGGCGACGTCGTGCCTTTGCGGGGGACCATTTTCCCGGGGACCTGGGATTTCGTCGTCCGCGCCATTTACGACGGCGCCGACGCCAAGACCGACACGTCGCAGTTCTTCTTTCACTGGGACTACTTGAACGAGATCCTGAAAAAAACGGTGCCGCGTCGCGCCAACACGGTGGGTGTCTATATCGTTGGCATCGATCAGTCGAGCCGCGCGGCAGCAGTCAGTGCGGCCATAGACCTGGGATTCCGGAACTCGCTTGCCGAGACGCTGACGGAAACCGAAAAGGCGTTCCAGCTCGGTTTCGTCGCGATGACCGAAGCCATCGTCGTCGCCATCCAGGTCGTCTCCTTCCTGGTGATCTTCATCATCATGGCGGTCATGGCGAACACCATGGCGATGACGGCGCGCGAACGCCTTGCGGAATACGCAACGATGAAGGCGCTCGGCTTCGGGCCGGCGCGCCTGGTCGCGCTGATTTTCGGCGAATCCTTTGCCATCGCCCTGGCCGGCGCGGCGGCAGGCATCGCCGCCACGTTTCCGGTCGCGGACTGGTTTGCACACAGGCTTGGAACCCTGTTTCCCGTATTCGGCGTTTCGCGCCATACCGTGATCATGCAATTGGCGGCCGCCCTGCTGGTTGGCGCCGTCGCCGCGCTGTTTCCGGGCTTGCGCGCCGCGCGCCTGCGCATCGTCGACGGGCTTCGCAACATTGGCTGATCTATTACCTACGAATCATCCTTCACCGCGAAGCCGCAATGGCGCGAAGAAGGGCGCGCAAAGGAATGCAAAAGATTAACAACGCGATCGGCGATTGCACGACTAACATCGCGAACATGGCCAGTGTGGTTTTCGTCATGCTTTTGTTCTTCTTTGCGTTCCCTTTGCGTCTTTGCGCCTGTGCGGTGAAGAACCAGATAGTGATGAACTAGACAATGGTTATCCCGTTTTCATATACAGCGAAGAACCTGGGCGCGCGCAAGATGACGACCACGCTTACCGCCGCGGGCATGGCGCTCGTAGTATTCGTGTTCGCCACTGTGCTGATGCTGCAGGAAGGGCTCAAGAAAACGCTGGTCGATACGGGATCGCCGGACAATGTCGTGGTTACGCGGCGCTCGGCTGGAACGGAAGTGCAAAGCGGCATCGATCGCGCCCAGGCGGCAGTCGTGGAAAGCCAGCCGGAAATTGCTTACGGCGCCGACGGCAAAGTGCGGGTGTCGAAGGAAATGGTCGTGCTTATCACCCTGCAGAAGCGCGATTCCGACAAGCCGTCGAACGTGATCATTCGTGGACTGGGCGACGAGGGCCGTGCGATGCGCCCGCAAGTGCGGATTACGCACGGTCGGATGTTCAAGCCAGGCTCTTCCGAAATCGTTGCGGGCCGCAGCATCGCCGGACGATTCCGCGGTGCCGGCGTGGGCGAGCAACTGCGCTTCGGCATGCGCGACTGGGTCGTGGTCGGGACGTTCGACGCGAACGGGAGCGGCTTCGATTCCGAGATCTGGGGTGACGTCGATCAGCTCATGCAGGCCTTCCGCCGGCCGGTCTTCTCCTCGCTGATCCTGAAGCTGGGGGACCCGGCGCGGTTCGACAGCCTGAAGCAACACCTTGAATCGGATCCCCGGCTGACGGTGGAAGCCAAGCGCGAGTCGGTTTTTTACGCGGAGCAATCGGAGGTGCTGGCGAACTTCATCGGCTATCTCGGCCTGACGCTCTCCGTCATCTTCTCGATCGGCGCAACCATTGGCGCAATGATCACGATGTATGCGTCGGTGGCGAGCCGCACCGCCGAAATCGGCACCTTGCGCGCGCTCGGCTTCCGCAGCAGCGGCATCCTCGTCGTATTTCTGGTCGAGGCGCTGTTGCTCGGCCTGGTCGGTGGCGTCATCGGGCTGTTCTTTGCCTCCTTCATGCAGTTCCTGACGATCTCGACCATGAACTGGCAGTCCTTCGCCGAACTTGCATTCTCGTTCACGCTCAATCCGTCGATCGTGGCCAAGTC
This sequence comes from Betaproteobacteria bacterium, assembly GCA_025351455.1. Classification (GTDB taxonomy): domain Bacteria; phylum Pseudomonadota; class Gammaproteobacteria; order Burkholderiales; family JACQAP01; genus JACQAP01. The sequence goes on from JANXVW010000293.1 coordinate 10,446, forward strand.
GCTTGCATTCGCGTTGTGCATGGGACTGCTCGGCGGCTTCCTCCCCGCCGTGCGCGCCTCCCGGTTGAATATCGTGGATGCGTTGCGCGCGCCTTGATTATTAGCCGGCCCGGGGCCGGCTGTTCTAGCGAGTAGGAGAAGGCTTGGGCATGGGGTCGATAGTGCCTATATGGAAGCGGAACGCGCCGGTGCGGCGGTCGTCGAAGTAATGCCGCAACGTGCGCCGTACCGTGATGAAGGCAATCTCCTCCCAGGGAATGTCGGCTTCGTCGAACAACTTTGTTTCCAGTGTTTCGGCGCCCGCACTGAAATCAGCATCGAGCAGCCGGGCGCGGAACAGCATGTAGACCTGGTTAATGTGCGGGATGTTATACAGCGCGTACAGGCCGAGTACTTCCACCCTCGCATTTGCTTCTTCGAGTGTTTCGCGCGCCGCTCCATCAGCGGTCGTTTCGCCGTTTTCCATGAAGCCGGCGGGCACGGTCCAGAACCCGATGCGGGGTTCGATGGCGCGGCGGCAAAGTAGTACCTTGTTTTCCCATTCGGGTATGCAGCCGACCACCATTTTCGGATTCTCGTAATGGATCGTCCCGCAGCGGGCGCAGACGTATCGCGGCAGGCTGTCGCCAGGCGGGATGCGATGTTCGACACGGGCGCCGCAGTCGTTGCAGAAATTCATTCGGGCAGGAGCATGATCGGGAAGGAGATATTATAGGGACGTTCCCCCGATAGCCTGTACCAGGTTCGTGCCGCGGACGCGATCCACGGTTAGAATTGCGCATGGTCCGGCTCTGCGCCGGATCCAACTGCCGGAGGCCAGAATGCGAATTACAAGACTCGCCGCCATCGCGATGGCATTTTTCCTCGCCGGAGCGGCCACTCCCGATACCGGCGACTTGCATGGATCGTGGAAGGGACCCTGGTATATCGGCATGAGCAGCGGCATTGTGGCCATGGATATTGCCGAGGATGGATCCGGCACCATCGCGCTGACGAACCTCGATGAGTTCGGCTCGCAGCCGATACCGCTGGCAAAGCTATCGTTCGACGGTAAATCGCTGGCCTTCAGCGCAATAGGCGCCAATGGCGCGGTGCTCACCATGAATCTCCGGCTGGACGATGCCGGCAAACAGCTGCGCGGCAACGGCAAGCACGCCGGCTTCGGCGCAAGGATGGAATTGCAGCGCGCCGACTAAAAATAGGGCCTGGAACAAAAAAAGGGCGGCTCAGGCCGCCCTTTTTCGTTCTGCACCGATCCCGAGTCAATCCGCTGGCAGGGCCTTGATGTACTCGGCGAGCGCCTGGACTTCCTCGAATTTGAGCTGGTTCTTGAAGCCGGGCATCGGGGTCTTGCCATTCATGATCTGCGCCATGACCTGCGCGAGCGACTTGCTGGTTCCGGCGAGTTTGGGACCGTCGGCCTGCTTCATGCCGTAACCCTGATGGCACCAGCTGCATCGGGTGGCAAACAGTTTCTTGATGTTGCCGCCGAATTTTTCGTCGATCTTGGCTGCGGCCTCGTCGGTTGGATCCTGGGCGAGGCCGGAAATGGAAAACAGGCCGGCGATCATTGCGACGACGAGAGCGGTACGGGTACTCCGTGAAACGTTCATCTGGTTCTCCGCAAAAGGCGGTGAGTTCGAATAACAAACGGGCGAGGGATCACTCCCTCGCCCGCATTTTACGCTTTACTGCAGCAGTTCGATTACAGGGCGAACACGACCAGCTGACCGGCGTCGGTCGGCATTTCGGTGAACGGGTGGCCATACAACGGACCGTAGTTGCCCGACACGTGGCTGCCCCAACCGGTTACGACGGCGATGTATTGCTTGCCGCCTGCCATGTAGGAGATGACACCGCCGTGGTGGCCGATGCCGTTGTTGTGCGACCAGAGTTCCTTGCCGGTACGCGCATCGAGGGCGGTGAACTTGCCATCCGCGCCCGGTACGAACACCAGGTTGCCCTTGGTCGACATCAGCGAGGCCAGCGGCGGGTACTTGAACTCGGTGCGCCACTTGATCTTGCCGGACAGCGGGTCACGACCGGTGACATGGCCGTACGCCTTCTTGCCTTGCGGGTGCGTCGCAGTCCACGAAGCGCCGAAGTAGGCTTGGCCGGAGAAATCAGCCGGACGATCCGCCTTCACGACTTCGATGTCGAAGCACCATTCCTGGCCGACCTTGTAGTACAGGCCGGTACCCGGATTGAACGTACCCGTATTCCAGCTGATCGCGCCGTCAATGGCGGGGCACACGTTGGCGTGCTTGCCTTCGGGCAGTTCGCGACGGCCGATGAGCTGGCCGGTCTTGGGATCAACACCCTTGATGTAGTTGTAGGTCTCACCCAGCATGTAGGCGTTTTCCACCTTCAGCTGGTTGCCGCCGCCAACCTGATCCGCGTTGTAAACGAAAATGATGCCGCCCTTGTTCGGGTGCAGCATGTAGTGCTTGCCGCCCTTGTCGAGGGTAACGAATTCGCCGACTGCGGAATCGAAGTCCCACGCGTCATGCGGCATTTCCTGGAAGTAAGACTTCAACTCGCCGGAGTCTGCATCCAGAACGACAACGGAGGAGCTGTACATGTTGTCGCCCGACCGCGGGCCTTCTGTTTTCCAGTTGGCGCCGGCATAGTCGTAGTCGGGCGCCGGATTGGCGGTACCCCACCACACTGTGTTGCTCTTCGGATCGTACGAACCCGTCATCCAGCCGCCGCCACCGCCGATTTTCCAGGAGTCATTGCCCCAGGACTGGCGGGAACGCTCGTCGCCGCCAATGGTATCGAACTGCCAGGCCACTTCGCCGGTCTGTGCATTGACCGCGAAAATCGGGCCGCAGCAGCCGGACAGTTCACCACCGTTCGAGCCGATGATGACCTTGTCCTTCACGATCACCGGTGCGCCGGTGAAGCCCTTGTTGCCTTTTTCGACGCTGAGGATGGTGTTGTCCCAGACTACTTTGCCGGTCTTCGCATCGAGGGCGACCATGCGGCCGTCGACGGTGCCGATGTAGACCTTGCCGTAGCCGATGGCCAGGCCGCGGTTGTACGGGTTGTAGAACGTGCCTTCGGAACGTTCGGTGTCGATCTTGGCCTGGTAGCGCCAGATCACTGCACCGGACGCGCCGTCGAGCGCCCACACCTGGCCGGACGAACTCGTGTAGTAGAGCACGCCATCAACGGCCAGCGGGAAAGACTGGATGCCGCGCTTGCTTGCGGCAGGGGTATGCATCCAGGCCACGTGCAGGTTTTTGACGTTGTCGGCGTTGACTTGATCCAGGCCGCTGTAGTGCCAGCCCTTGAAGGACTGGTGATACATCAGCCAGTTGTTTGCGTCCTTGTCAGCGTTCATCAGCCGGTCCCAGGTGACGTCTGCCGTCATTGCCTGGGACGCGAAGCCGAGGAATGCTGCCGCGGACAGGGCCTTAGCGACCCCTGTATAAGTCCATCGTTTCATATCTCTCTCCCGTTCATATTTATTTAGTGGATTGGGCGCAACTGTTCGAGAACCGATTGATCCCTTGACGCGGCCTGCTTATTCATCGCTTGTTCAAGCTTCGTTTATGGGCGAGCCCGCCGCAAATGTAGCCCTCATCATTTTCGATTGCAAGCACGCCGGGAAAATTTCCTGCAGCCCGCAAAAGCTTGCCAGTCGGGCGTTTTAATCTGCTGCAACGCCGCATAATAGGCTGAGCCATGGGCGCTGGCAGAATGTCTTGTTTCCGCACCTGAAGCATCAAAAATTAGGAGCGCCGTGTTGCGTAATTTCCCAATACCTGAAGCAGAATTGGAAATCCGCCATGTCCGCGCATCCGGACCGGGCGGGCAGAACGTGAACAAAGTTTCCACGGCAGTGGAGTTGCGCTTCGACATCGGTGCCAGTGCCTCGCTTCCCGAGGAGGTCAAGGCGCGCCTGCGCCGCTTGGGCGGCCGCAGGGTTAGTTTGCAGGACGTGCTGGTGATCGATGCCGGGCGTTTCCGCACGCAGGAGGCGAACCGGCGCGACGCGCTGGGGCGGCTGGCGGACCTGGTGCGGGCCGCGGCGCAAAAGCCGAAGAAACGCATTGCCACGCGCCCGACGCGCGCATCGAAGGAACGCCGCATTGCGGGAAAACGCACCCGTTCGACCCTCAAACGCGGGCGCAGTCGGGTCGGCGATACCGAGTGAATCGGGACGATCGGGACGACAAGGAAGGCTCCGCCTGGAAACGGCAGAAAAAATCGGGAGGCTGGCGCCCGGAATTCATCCCGGTTCCGCGCGCTAGAGCCATTTCTTCCACTTGAAAATGGCGATCATGATGACGATGACGACCACCATCAGGACCAGCGACCCTTGGAAGCCGTAGTGCCAGTCCAGTTCGGGGAAATTGCGGAAGTTCATGCCAAACAGGCCGGTTATGAACGTCAGCGGCATGAAAATCGCGGAAAAGAGCGTCAGCACTTTCATCACGCTGTTGGTGCGCGTGGTGATCGTGGAGTAGTAGGAATCGAGCATGCCGTTCAACAGGTCACGGAAGGTGTCCACGCCATCGGTAACCTGCATGATGTGGTCGTGCAGGTCGCGGAAGTAGGCGGCGTTGGATTCGTGCACCAGGGCTGATTCGGAGCGCTGCAGGTTGGTCACGACTTCGCGCAGCGGCCAGACCGACTTGCGCACGAAAATCATCTCGCGCTTGACCGCATGGACGGCGCGTACCGTATCCTGCCCGGGATTCGTGATTACGATATCCTCGAGCTGTTCGATTTTTTCGCCCAGCTTTTCCAGCACCACGAAATAGTGGTCCACGATGATGTCGAGTATTGCGTAGGCGAGATAGTCGGTGCCCTGTTTGCGGATGCGGCCCAGGGACTTGCGTATGCGTTGTCGCAGCGGGTCGAAAAAATCGCCCGGGCGTTCCTGGAACGAGATCACGTAATTCGGGCCAAGAATCAGCGACAGCTGTTCGATTTCAATGTCGTTTTTCTTCACGTCGTAGTCGAGCATTTTCACGACGATGTAGATGTAGTCGCCGTAGTCCTCGAATTTCGGCCGCTGGTCGGTGTTGAGGATGTCTTCGAGCATCAGTGCGTGAAAACCCATGACCCGGCCGAAGTTCTCCAGCAGGCCGGGTTCGGTGACGCTGTCGACGTTGATCCAGGTGACTGTCTGGGCATCCTTGAACGGGATGCAATCGTCCACCCGCAGGAGTTCTTTTTCGACGACCCTGTGTTCGTCGTAGTCGAGCATGGTTACGCGCGGGACCGGCGCCTCGCCGTCGCCCGTATAGACCAGCGAACCGGGGGGCAGGCCCGGCGTTTTGCCGCGGGGACGGAACAGCTTCTTGCGGGTGGCGGTTTTGCGGGTCAATTCGGGCTCCGGTCAGCGCCGCTCCGGCAGGATGCGCTGGAGCAGGGCAACGAGTTGGGCACGCTCGCGCGCCGAAAGGTTCTGCACGACCCGGCGCTCATGCAAGGCGACCTTGCGTTTGAGCCCGCGCAGCAAGGTGGCGCCCTTGGCCGACAGGAACAGGCCGTTACTGCGCCGGTCGGCAGCACGGCGTTCCACCAGCCCGCGGTCTTCGAGTTTGTCGATCACGGTGACCACGGTGGAGCGGTCCAGGTGGGCGGCGTTGGCCAGCGCCTGCTGGGTCAGCCCGGGATTTTCGCCGATCACGACGAGGATGCCGAACAGCCCGGGCGAAATGCCGCTCTCGCCGACGGTATCCGCGAAATCGGCGAAGATCGCGCGCTGTGTCAGCCGCAGCTGGTAGCCGATCAGGCCGGGCAATACGCCCAGGTCAGGCGCCTTGGGGGCCCGCGTCGCGCGGGCTTGCGGGACCCGGGCAGATTGTTTGACATCCAACAGTTTGCTTCCCATACTTGCCGTCGATAGTAGTCCATCGGCCCCAACGCTGCCAGCCGTTCCCAACGTGAGTGTAACCGTCACCGTCGCCGACCTGAACCAGTCCGCCCCCGCCGAGGAAGGCCAGACCGTGCTCGATGCCTTGCTCGCGCACGGCATCGGGTTCGCCTACAGCTGCCAGGCAGGCAACTGCGGCACCTGCCGCTGCGAACTCGTATCGGGCGACATCATGGAACTCGAATATTCCGAACATGCGCTGTCCGTCGATGAGCGCAGCCGCGGCATCGTGCTTGCGTGCCGTTCGCAGGTCTGGAGCGATGTGGTGGTGCGCCGGCTCGAAGCCGAATCTTTCATCGTGCATCCGTCGCGTGTATTGCGTTGCAAAGTGGCCGACATGACCCTGCTCACTCACGACATTCTCAGGCTGAGGATGGATATTGTCACGGGGGGGCCGTTCACGTTCTCCGCCGGGCAGTTCGCCAGCCTCGAATTTCCGGTCGTGCCCGGCATCGTGCGCGACTATTCCATGGCCAACCGTCCGGATGAAAGGCAGCTCGAGTTCCATATCCGCATCATGCCCACCCCGGAATCGGTAAGCGGCCGCCTGGCGGCGGGCCTCAGGCCCGGCGATATGGTCAAGGTGTCCGGCCCGCTTGGTACCGCCTACCTGCGTTCGCGGCACGCTGGCGCGATGTTGTGCGTCGCCGGCGGGAGCGGCCTGGCCCCGGTCAAATCGATCGTCGAAACCGCGCTCGAGGAAGGGTTCGACCAGCCGGTGCATTTGTATTTTGGCGCGCGCGCCGAGCGCGACGTTTATTTCGAGGCGGAGCTGGCCGAATTGCAAAGGCGATTCCGCCGGTTCAAGGCGCATATCGTATTGTCGGCGCCCGACGCGCAAACCGCGCCGACCCTGCTGCCGCGAAGGGTCGGACTGGTGACCGAAGCGGTCGCGGCGGATTTCCCGGCAATGAAGGGGTTCAAGGTCTATATTGCCGGGCCGCCGCCGATGGTCGATGCGGCCACCGCGCTGGTACGCGAACGGGGCATCGAATCCCGCGACATTCATGCCGATGCCTTTTTCCCGGCAGCGAACGCAACCAAACAGACCGCGGAGGCGCGATGAGCATGGCACAGACATTGTCAGGAAGGGTTGCGATCGTCACCGGCGGCGCACGTGGAATCGGACTGGCGATTGTCGAGGAACTGCATCGTCGCGGCGCGTCGGTCGTCATCGCGGACAGCGGGGTTTCGATTGCCGGGGCCGATCCGGATCCTGCGGTTGCCGCAACCATTGCGGCGAAACTCGGTGCCAGCGCGCTAGCGTTCAGCGAAGACCTGACGATCGCCGGCGCCGCGGAGCGCGCAGTCCAGGCGGCGGCAAGCGCCTTCGGGGCCATCGACATTGTGGTCAACAATGCCGCGATTCTCCGGGACTCGTTCATTTTCAAGGCGAGCCGGGAAAACTGGGATCAGGTCATCGCGACCAACCTGACCGTTCCCTTTGCATTGCTGGCGGCCGCGACGCCGCTGATGCGCGAGCAGCAGAAGAGCGGCCGCGCCCCGGGGCGCATCGTCAATATCGTCTCCAGCGCCGGGTTGTTCGGCAATTTCGGCCAGTCCGCGTATGCTTCCGCCAAGGCCGGGCTGGTGGGCCTGACGCGCGTCGTCGCGATGGACATGTCGCGGTCGAAAGTCACTTGCAATGCCATTGCCCCGTTCGCCGCAACTCGGGTCACGGAATCGATCCAGCCCGCCAACGATGCCCAGGCGTCGTACAAACAACGCGCATTGCGAATCCCCGCGCATTACGTCGCCAGGCTCGCCACCTTCCTGGGTTCGAATATCCATGAACTGACCGGCCAGTTGTTCGGCGTGCGCGGGCGCGAATTGCTGCTGTTTTCGCAGCCGCGGCCGGTTGCGCGCATGCTCATGTCGGCCGGTTCCGACTGGGATGAGGAGGCGCTCGCGAGGACCATCAATGCCGAACTGGGGTCCGGGCTGACCGACCTCGCCACCGACCTGGAATTCTTCAATACCGAACCGATCGTCTGAGACGCCCCGCCCATGACCGCCACTGCCACGCTTGCCGTAAAAACCGCCGCTGAACTCGCGCAACAGCCCGAGGAATACCAGGTTGCCGTCAGGAAGATCGTCGTCAGCCATGCGGTCAACGAGTTGTACGGCGCGCAGGTTTTCGACGAACCGGCCATCGCGCTGGCGCCATCGCCTTACGCCAAATGGCTGACCTGCCGTGTCGCGATGGAGGAGTACCATCACCATGTGCGTTTCCGCGGGCTGGCCGAGCAGATCGGGGTGCCGGCGGAAATGATGGACCCGAAGGTCAAGAAGCCGCTGACGATCTTCAGTTTTGAATTGAAGACCTGGCCGGAATTCTGCGTGATCAAGGCGATCGCCGACTACGCGGAAATCCTGCAAGTGGAAGACCTGCTGCATTGCTCGTTCCATCCGCTGCGGGACCTGGCGCGCATCACCATGCCGGAAGAAAAATTCCATGCCAAGTTCGGCAAGGATTTCTGCACGGAGCTGATCCGCACGCAAGACGGCAAGGCCGCAGTGCAGGATGCGATCAACCGCTATTTCCCGATCACGCCGGGCTTTTTCGGCGCGAGCAAGTCGAAGAACAACGAAATGTATTTGCGCTGGGGCCTGAAGAGCCGCAGCAACGACGAGATGCGCGAGGATTTCCTCGCCCGCGTCACCGAACTGGTGGAGAAGGATTTTGGATTGTCTCTTCCTAAAATCTGAAATCCCGATCTCACCGCAAAGGCGCAAAGGGAACGCAAAGAAGGGCAATTACGGATGGGAAAAACAGTTGTGGTTTCGGATCGACCGGAGCGCAATGAGCCACGGTATCGTTTGCCGTCTTTGCGCCTTTGCGGTGAAGATCTTGGTCCTAAATAGCGCCGCAGGCGGGAGGGGTAAATGGGACAGCCGTTGAAGGATCCGCGCAAGGAACGGGAGGCCTATTACCAGCGCATTGCGCCGGCGCATCTGACGCCGCTGTGGGAGATGATGAGCGCGCTGGTGCCGCGCCAGCCTTCGTCGCCCTGCGTCCCCGCGCTGTGGAAATACGCCGAAGTGCGACCCTGGCTGATGGAATCGGGCAGCCTGATCACGGCGAAGGAGGCGGTGCGCCGCGTGCTGATCCTGGAGAATCCGGGCATTCCCGGACAATCGGCCATCACGAATTCGCTCTACGCCGGCTGGCAGTTGATCCTCCCCGGTGAAGTTGCGCCGAGTCATCGCCACACGCAAACGGCGTTGCGTCTGATCGTCGAAGGCGCGGGAGCGTACACCGCGGTCGATGGCGAACGCGTGACCATGCACCCCGGTGATTTCATCATCACGCCATCGTGGACCTGGCACGACCACGGCAATGCAGCGGACGAGCCGGTGGTGTGGCTCGACGGACTCGACATTCCGCTGGTGCGTTTCCTCGACGCCGGTTTCGCCGAAGACTATCCGCACGATGAACAGGAAATCGTGCGTCCCGAAGGGGATGCCTGGTTGCGTTACGGCAACAATCTGCTGCCGATCGCATTCCAGCCCAAAGGCGCGACTTCGCCGGTATTCGCCTATCCGTACGCGCGATCGCGCCAAAGCCTGCTGCAACTGGCGAAAGTCGACAAGCCGCATGCAAGCCACGGCCACAAGATGGAATTCGTCAATCCCGCCACCGGCGGCCCGGCGATGCCGACCATGGGCGCCTGCATCCAGTTGCTGCCGAAGGGCTTCAGTGGTCGGCCCTACCGCAGTACCGATGGCACCGTTTTCTCGGTGATCGAGGGTAGCGGCCGCGCGGTGATCGGCGGCGAGACTTTTGAATTCACGGCGCGCGATACCTTCGTCGTGCCTTCCTGGCAGGCCTACTCGCTGGTCGCAATGCAAGACACCGTATTGTTCAGCTATTCCGACCGGCCGGTGCAGCGCGCGTTAGGCCTGTGGCGCGAAGAGCAACTGCAATGACCGTCAAAAGCATTCACCGCCAAGGACGCAAAGGAAAAGCGAAATCAAGCAAGGCTTGAGAATTTGCACGGTGGTGTGGCGCTTTTTTGGGGGGGTAAAGGATGGATTTTCGTTTCCCTAGCAGCCTGTCGGACTTGAGTTGATATTGCGAGCCATAGTGGCCATGGAAAGCAAGCGGGACACAGAAAGAAGTAAATTGGGCGCGATGCGCTCTGAGCGGGGTTTGTGCGCACCGGTACCTGCTCGTTTATCCTGCC
>JANXVW010000302.1 GCA_025351455.1 Betaproteobacteria bacterium
GCGATTCGACTCGCCTTCCGCCGCGGCAATGTCGATTACCGGCAAGCCGGTCAATGGTTGGACATTCTGGGAAGGACGTCTACCTGGACGCACCGCGTGGCAGATCATCAAAGCGCAGCGAAGTTAAGTTTACGTGCAGCATGTGAATCGCGCCTACAAGCGTAGCGGATCGCTGTGGGAAGGGCGCTTCCGTTCGAGCCTGGTTCAGAGCCAGCACTACGTATTGGGCTGCTACCGCTACATCTAAATGAATCCGGTGCGTGCCAACATGGTCAAGCATCCGGGTGAGTATCGCTGGAGCAGCTACGTTGCCAACGCCACTGGCAAGAAGACAGAATGGCTCACACCGCACGGCGAATATCTTGCATTGGGTGCGGAGGAGGCGAAGCGCCTTGAGGCTTATCGAGGGCTGTTTGCAACCGACCTGGACCTGGGCCCGGAGCTGGTGCGCGAGATTCGCACGTCGACGCACGGCGGTTACGCGGTCGGGGATACCCGATTTCGTGATGAAATCGAGCGCACACTTAAGCGGTGTGCGACGCCCAGAACGATTGGTCGGCCAAGGCAGTAGTGGGAAGAGTAAAGGGAACTAAGGGGAGGATATTGTGGCTGAGGCACGCAGATGGACGCGACAAGAGTTACTACTTGTTCTCAACCTCTATGACAAGTTGAGGTTCGGCCAATTCCATTCCAGGCAGCCCGTTATCATCGATGTCGCCAATCGGATGAATCGCTCGCCCGGTAGCTTGGCGATGAAGCTGAGCAACCTCGCATCCCTAGATCCGAAATTGCAAGCACGTGGGATTGTCGGACTACAAGGGGCGAGCAACCTGGACAGGGAAGTCTGGACGGAGTTTCAGGCCAACCGAGACTCTATGGTGCCTGCAAGCGAGGAGGCGATGCATGAGCTCTTCCAAGCAGGGGATACGGAAGAGGTGGAGATCGAAGGCGACAAGGGAGTACAGGTTCGACCAATGCTATCCGCCTCAGAAGGGCCCACCTCAGTACTGGGAAATGTGTTGGTTAGGCGTGGTCAGCAATATTTCCGCCAGGCGGTGCTCAGTGTATTTTCCGGCCGTTGTGGGATAACGGGCATTGGGATTCGCGAACTGCTGGTCGCTAGTCATATCCTGCCGTGGGCGAAGTTTCCGAAAACCAGACTGGAGCCGCAGAATGGCGTGGCGCTCTCTCGCTTGCACGACGGAGCATTCGACCGCGGATTGATTTCCTTTGACGAAGAATACCGGCTAATCCTGAGCGATCGACTACGCCGTCATTTTCCGCAGCGGGCGCTCGAAGAGAACTTCTCTGCGTATGAAGGTCGGCCGCTTACGTTCGCCTCCGATGTGGCCTCACCAAGTCAGGACTATTTGACGATCCATAGGAAAGAATGGGGCTTCAGGCCTGCATAGTTGCATAAATGCGCACGTGAGCGATTTGGCACAGCGCAGCGTCCTCACCGCCGTTGATCAAACCGTCTGCCAATCAGTGCAGATGCGATGTTGGTCTTCTGGATATCAATTGTGACACCGGTAATGCCCCATCACCAGGCGTCGCATGCCCTGTTCAATTGGGGAGTCTTTGCTGTATCCATAGGCGCGCATCACCTGCAGCGCGTGGCCGGTGACTTCGCGGACCATTTCATTGGCAAAACCTTTCGCGATTGAGCTTTGCTGGCTGGAAGGCAAGCCCGCGGAGTCGCTCCACACTGCCTGGTAGATCAGCAGGCGAGCGGCTTCGATTTTCATCGCCATATCGGCGCGCCTCACTTGCACGACCTGAAAGTCCACGATCAGTTTGACGAATTGCTGCGCTGCTGAAGGTCGGCACCGGCAGGCGTGAACCCAGCGGGCATTACGCCAACTCCTACAGCGTCTACATCTTTCCACGAAGTCACGAAGGTCACGAAGAAACAAGAAGAAGTGCGGAGAAGTAGGAGCGTCTCCTTCGCCCAGGCATTTCTTCCGTTCCCCTACCGGTACTTGTGCGCGTATCGGACAGCCATATGCGAGAGTCCGGCACCCCGTTCGGCGGTCCAAAAACTTGCAGCCCCGTTGACACCACGTCTTGTCGCATGCAGCATGACTTTATGCGGCTGGAATGACGATCCAGTTTGGTGCGCAGATGCCGCGTGGTCGCTGGAGGCGGGATTGCGAAGCTCGACGGTGGCCGTGACGGGATATTGGTGGAGGTGCCGTGTCGAAGAACGCGCAAAAGCTCGCGAAGCTGACTGCCCCGAAGCTGCACAACGTCCTCGCTCGGCATCGCCTGTTTGCGCGACTCGATGCCGGTCGCGAGCGCGCCGTGGTCTGGATAGTCGGGCCACCGGGAAGCGGAAAGACCGCGCTGGTCGCGAGCTACGTCAATGCTGTCCGGCTTCGTTGCGTCTGGTATCACCTCGACGCAGGGGATAGTGACCCCGCAACTTTTTTCCATTACCTCTCGCAATCCCTGGACTCTCCATCGAGCAAGACCCCGCTTCCGGCCATCTCTCCAGAGCACCTCGCGGACCTACCCGCATTTACGCGTCACTATTTTCGCCAGTTATACGGCCGGCTCAGGACGCCCGGGATACTGGTATTCGACAACTATCAGGACGTTTCCCCAACGTCTGCATTGCACGCTGTGCTCCAGCAAGCCGCGGTGGAATCACCGCCTGGCATTTCTCTGGTCGTTATCAGCCGTGAAGATCCGCCACCGGAATTCGGCCGCCTGGATGCGTCGGACCGGCTGGCGAGGATTGAATGGAACGACCTCAAGCTGACGCTATCCGAAGCCACAGCCATTGCGGCATTGCGGCTCGATCTCGATTCGCCAACGCTGAGCGCCTTGTACGACGCTTCCAGCGGCTGGGCGGCAGGCTTCACCCTGGCGCTGGAGCAAATCAAGCGCTCCGGCAGTCCGACTGGCAATCTGCGCGACGGCGCGCTGGAATCGGTGTTCAACTATTTTGCGGGCCAGATACTCAAGACGGCGGAACCGGAAGTGTGCGAGTTCCTGTTCCGAACCGCTTTGCTCCCCCGTACCACGGTCGACATGGCATTGGAGATCAGCGGCAACATCCAGGCCGCGCGGCTGCTCGAACATTTCTATCGATGCCGACTGTTTACCGATCGTCGCGGGGAGCGGCCATACAGCTATCAGTATCACGATCTGTTTCGCGCGTTCCTGCTAGACCAGCTGGAGCGCACGCGCTCGTCCGAGGAACTGCACCGGCTGCGCCGTCAGGCCGGTGCCATCCTGGAAGCGGCGCAACGCTGCGATGAAGCGTTTTCGATGTACCGCAGCGCCGGCGATTGGGAATCCATCGCGCGGCTCGCGATCGGCCAGGCGGAATTGCTGATCGGGCAAGGCCGCGGCGCGACCTTGCGCGAGTGGATCGCCGTGCTTCCCGAAGGTGTGATTGCCCGAACGGCGTGGCTGAGCTACTGGCACGGCATCGCCCTCGTGGCGTGTGCTCCCGAGCAGGCCATTGGGCACCTGGCACACGCACACGCAATGCTGGAGCAGAAGGGCGAGACCTCGGGACAGATGGCGTGCTGCACGGCGATCATGCTGGCGCATCTTTCCAACTTGAACGATTTCCGACCGCTGCAGGCGTGGGTGGACCGAGTCGTCGCGCTTCGGCTACAAGTTTCGCTGCCCCGATCGCCATTGACCGAACTGCAGGGGGACGCGGCGCTCGTTTATTTTGCCCACCTTTGCCAACCTCGAGCGGACTACTACGAGCCCGCACTCCAGCGCGCGATGGAGCTACTCGGCGCGGTCGAGATCGCAGTCAACGACAAGATCGTTCCGGCCTGCTTCCTGCTCCACGCCCTGAGGGAGTCGGGACGACTCATGGCGTGCGACCAGGTGATTTCCCTCTTGCATTCGCAGCTGGACTCGAACCTGGTAAGCCCCGGTGATCGGGCGTTCTGGCATCAGGTCGTGGCGTGGACCGCCGCATCCCGAGGTGATCGCAAGGCCGCCGTCGCAGCATGCAGGGAATCCGAGGCAATTTGTTCCACCCATGCCATCACCGGACCTGCGCGCCACGTCTACACGAATTTACTGCTGGCGGCCAACGCGATGCAGGCGCGGGATCTCGACGCGGCCAACCGGCACATGGAACAAGTGGAGATCCACATGTGGTCCAGGGATTCCCTTGCGGCCGGCTGGGCAGCATGGATACGCAGCGTCGTGGCGGCCATGCGTGACGATTGGGACGGTGCCGTGCGATTCGCGGAGGAGGATCTCGATATTCTCGGTCGCAACGGGGCGGTTTTCCATCTGTACTATGCGCGACTGCATCACGCGGCGGGGCTCATCGGACAGCAACGCCATGTGGCCGCTCGGGAAGAGATCGACCGGGCTCGTGAGGCCTTGGCAGGCTCGTCCGGTCACCGGAATCTCGCGGACATCGATCTGATGGCTGCATGGTTGGCGCTGGCCCAGGGCGCGCCCGCAGATTTCGACCGCTGCATAACCGCCGCAATGGCATTGCTGAAATGCACGGAATCGCATGCCTGCCTGTGGTATGTCGACCAGCGCATTCTGCCCGCCGTACTGGCGCGTGCATTGGAGCGAGGCGTCGAGCCTGTGCAGGTCCGGCACATGATCCGAACGCTTGCGCTGCAGCCTCCGCACGATGCCGGTGCCGAGTGGCCCTGGCGGGTCCGCATCCATGTATTGGGCGGATTCGAGCTCTGGCTCGAAGACGTCCGCATCGAATCTTCGGGGAAGCCGGCCAGGAAGCTGCTCGCCCTTTTGAAGGCGCTGGCTTGTGCGGGAAGCAAGGGAATGACCGACGCCCAGCTGATCGATTGGTTCTGGCCCGAAAGCGAGGCAGACGCCGCTCGGCGAGCGCTCGACATTGCCCTGCATCGCCTGCGTACGTTTCTTGGGGGCGCGGATCTGGTCAAGATGACCGACGGGCGAATCGGGCTGAATCGTAACCAGGTTTGGGTAGACGCCTGGGCGTTCGAAGCGGCAAGCAATCGAATCGGGCTTGACGGGGCCGGGTCGGCCGAAGAAGCGGCCGCCCTTTATCGCGGCGCCCTGCTTCCGGGGGACGG
>JANXVW010000306.1 GCA_025351455.1 Betaproteobacteria bacterium
GCGCTTCACATTCACTTATCGCAAGGAAGGCGATCGCTGGATGATCGTCAATCACCACTCTTCGCGCTTTGCCTCAACGCCCTGAGCGGCCAACCCATTCATGTTCACCCTGCCCCCCGAACTCGAAGCTTTCCAGACCCGGATACGAACCTTTGCGCGCGAAAAGATCGCCCCGCAAGCGGCGCAAATCGATCGCACAGCCGAATATCCGAAGGCGATACACCATTTGCTCGCGGGCGAGGGGTTCATGCGCATGGTGTCGAACCCCGAACCCGGACCCACGCGATTCCTGGCGCGTGCGATCCTGATCGAGGAGGTCGCATACGCCAGCGCGGCGGTGTCGATGATCCCGATGGTCAACGAACTCGGCTGCACGCCGGTTCAACTGTTCGGGACGCAGGATCAGAAAGCACACGTTCTCGAAGGCGTAGCGAACGGAACGATGTTCGCCTCCTACGGACTGACCGAACCACAGGCCGGCTCCGACGTGGCTGCGCTGCAATGCCGGGCCGAGAAAGCCGGGGAAGACTGGATCATCAACGGCGAAAAATCCTGGATTTGCAACGTGCGCCAACCCGGCGTATGCGTGGTATTTGCGCGCACCGGCGTACAAGGCGCACGCGATGCGTTGACGGCATTCCTCGTTCCAACCGACGCCAGGGGATTCGAGATCACCGGCGCGGAGCCGACGCTGGGCTTGCGCGGTTCGCCCACATTTAATTTCCAGCTGAACGGCGTGCGCGTTTCCTCCGCACAAATCCTCGGCAGACCGGGAGACGGCTTCCGCGTTGCAATGATGACCCTGAACCACACCCGCCCCGCCGTCGCAGCCCAGGCCCTCGGTATCGCGCGCGCGGCGTACGATGCGGCGCGCCATCATGCGTGCACGCGAAAAACCTTCGGACAACTCCTGATCGAACACCAGGCGGTGGGCTTCATGCTGGCCGACATGCATATGCGCATCCGCGCCGCGCGTCATCTGGTTTACGAGGCGAATCTGCTTCTCGGTGAAAAGACGGGCGGCGACCCGGTCGCATCCTCGACGGCGAAATGTTTTGCATCGGACACCGCGATGCAAGTCGCCGTGGACGCCGTGCAGATTTTCGGAGGCGATGGCTACAGCACAAACCATCCGGTGGAGCGCTTCTTCCGCGATGCCAAGGTGACCCAGATTTACGAAGGCACCAACCAGATCCAGCGCATGGTCATTGCACGCAGGCTGGCAACCGCGGAACCCGGATAGTGCCAGGCATGGCTATTCGTTCCGCCCAGTTGGTCTAAAATTACGTGGTCTTTCGACTCGTCCCTCGCCCCTAGATCATGGAACTCGATTTCACCCAACCCTCTGCGCAAGACGAAGGTTACGACCCGGCGGTCGCGCGCAAATGTTTCGAATCCTTCGGCAAGACGGAAAATTTTGCCGAAATGGAGAGCCTGTTCGTCGAAGGGCAGGCCAGCGACAAGATGTATCTGCTGGTCGAGGGCGAAGTCAGCCTGATCCGCAACAAGAAGACGCTCGACATCGTCAAGCCCGGCGAGATTTTCGGTGAGATCGCAGTCATTACGCAGTTGCCCCGCGCCGCTTCAGCCATGGCGCGCAAGTTCTGCCAGGTGCTGGTGCTCGATGCGAAGCAATTCCAGCAGGCCTTGCAGACCGCGCCGGAGTTCGCGCTAATGCTGATGAACATCATGAACAACCGGCTGCGCCTGACCATCGCGCTGATGAAGCAGACCGCCAGCCTGCCCGCCCTCGACGATCGCGATGAGTTGCGGGTGTTCGACAAGAAAATGATGGAAGATCTGGTCGCGGTTTTCCGATCGAGACCGCCGCAGACGTTTCCTGCCGGCCGGGTGATCATGAAAGAGGGGGATGCCGGCGTTTCCATGTACATCGTCATCCGCGGCCGCGTTTCGGTATCAATCAGGAACATCGTCGTCGAACGCGTCGGTCCCGGCGGCAGCTTCGGCGAGATGGCCCTGGTCGATCACGCGTCTCGCTCGGCGACCGCCGCCGCGGAGACCGAATGCCAGTTGCTGTCCATCAGCCGCGCCGACTTCCTGAACCTCGTCAAGACCAAGCCCGGCTTCGCCATCTCGCTGCTCAAGACCATCGCCGACCGGCTGAGGAACATGACGGCGCAGAAAAAATAGAAGGGCCGTAAATGTCGTGAATACGTGAATATCGTGAATGTCGCGGAGCGCCTGTAGGCTGGATCTAATCCGGCCGGGCTAATGGGTGCTGCGCCTCAGGCATAGCAGTAATGTGTCCTTACGTTATTCACGGCATTCACGGCATTCACGATATTCACGTATTCACGACAAGGCTCTGCGTGGCTATCGCCACGCCACCCTGATCATCCCTCCACGAAAAAACAAACTCGCCGCTTTCCTGCGCGACCACACAGAATGTAAAAAACGGATTGGTGGAAACGGCGGGATGCAGTTTTACGCGGAAGATCTCGCGGCCGTTGTAGGTGCAGTCGAAAGATTCGATGATGTGGCGAGCAATGGGCTTGCCCGTGTTGTCCAGGCGGTATCCCGACTCCATGGGATGCTGGACCAGGGTGCGGACCTCGATGACCTCTCCGCGTTTCGCGCTGGCCGGCATGCGCACCCGTCCCGGGCCCATGCTGCTCATAGCCCGCAGTCCGAACTGATCACTTCAATGTCTGCTGCGGCCGACCAGAGCGAGCCGTCGCTCATTACCGCGACTGCCATGATCTGTTGCGATGTCGCCATCCGCACGCGCGTCGCCAGAAACGCCTTCCCGTTGTAAGGCCCGAGTTGCACGTCCAGGATGCGCGGCAGGTGGTTTTTCTCCGCGAACAGATGGATGCGGCTCACGTGAGCCTGCTGCGTCATCGGACTGTCTACGCTGACCGTGACCGGCACGACGTTGCCATTCTCCGCTATTCGCGGAATCTCGAGCTTGACCTTGCCACGCGCGATGGGCTGGTCGCCGAATGCGTCTCGTAGAGCGACGCTTAGCTCGTCGGGGGTGGCGCGTGCTGGTCTGACGACCAGCAGGCTCGCGCACACCAGCAGCGCGCCCAGCGCGCGGCGGCGACTCGCTACGTGACTGTCGTGACTATCGTGACTGTCGTGTTTCGTGTTCACAGGCTTTATGGCGCATCCCGCCCCTTCGAGTCACGATAGTCACGTAGTCACGACAGTCACGTTTTGTACGAAAAACCATGATTCTTGAGCGGCAGCGAACGCACGCGCTTGCCCGTTGCCGCAAAAATCGCATTGCCCAGCGCTGGAATCACCGCGCCGATGGGCGGCTCGCCGACGCCGCCCCAGAATCCGCCGGTGGGCACCAGGATGGATACGATCTTCGGTGTCTCGGACATGCGCAGCACGCGGTAGTCCGAGAAGTTGCTCTGTTCGACCCGGCCGTCCTTGATGGTGATCTCTTCATGCATGGACGAACCGAGGCCCCAGATCACGCCGCTTTCCATCTGCGCGATCACCGCATCGGGATGCACCACGTAACCGCTGTCGAGCGCGACAACGACGCGTTTGACTTCGATCACCGTGCCGTCTGTTACCGCGATCTCGACCACCGCAGCGGAGAAGCTGCCGTAGGAGTCGACCACTGCGATGCCCCGGTGAATGCCCTTCGCCGCCGGCTTGTCCCACTCGGCCGCTATGACCACTGCCTCCATCACGCCAAGGTCCTTCTTGCCTTTCAGCAGCGGGCGGCGGAATTCGACCGGATCCTTGCCGGTGGCCTGCACCAGCTCGTCGATGAAGCACTCGCGGAAGAACGGGTTGTGCGTATGCGCCACGGCGCGCCAGAAGCCCGGCGGCACATGCGGATTGCGCATCGCATATTCGTCAGTGAAGTTCGCTACCTGGTACGGATTGTCCTGGAAGCAACGCACCCCCACCGGATCGATGCCGTTCTTGACGTCCGCGGGCCGCACCGTGACAAAAATAGACTGATCCGCCTGGCGCACATGCCAGGCATTCCAGTTGCCGTCCTTGTCCAGTCCCGCGCGCAGTTTCACCACAGCCACCGGCCGGTAGCGGCCTTGTTTCATGTCTTCTTCGCGCGACCATTGCAGCCGGACCGGCACGCCGGGCATTTTCTGTGCGATCCACACTGCCTGTTTGGTGTATTCCTGATGCGGGCCGCGACGGCCGAAGCCGCCGCCCGCGTGCATCTTGTGCACGATCACGTTCTCCAGCGGAATGCCGGCAGCCTCGGAGGCCGACGCAATGGTGGCTTCGCCGTTCTGCGTGCCGACCCAGACTTCGACCTTGTCGTCGGTCACGATGGCCGTCGCGGTTTGCGGCTCCATGGTCGCGTGGTTCAGGAAAGGTGCGTGGTACTCCGCCTCGATCACCTTTGCCGCACCGGCAAGCGCAGCTTCTGCATCGCCATCCTTGCGCGCGACCGGAACGTCCTTCGCAGTGATCCCGGTGCGCATGAAGTTCATGATGGATTCGCTGGTGACGCTGCCGTTCTCGCCGGTGTCCCACTCCGCTGTGACGGTCTTGAGCGCCTGGTTGGCGCGCCACCAGTTGTCGGCGACTACTGCAACCCAGTCGTCACCGGCGACGACGGACTTCACGCCGCGCATCGCCTTCGCTTTTGCATCGTCGAAGCTCTTGAGTTTTCCGCCAAACACCGGGCACTGCACGATCGAGGCATACACCATGTTCGGCAGGCGCACGTCTGCCGCGTAGATCTGCTTGCCGGTGGTCTTGTCGGCAATATCGAAGCGAGGCGGCGATGTACCAATGAGCTTCCAGTCTTTCGGGTCCTTGAGTTTCGGTTCCTTCGGGACCGGGAGCCTCGCTGCGCTCGCCGCCATCTTGCCGTAGGTGGTGCTCTTGCCGGACGGATGCGAGATCACACTCTTCGCAGCCGTGCACTCTGCGGCGGGCACGCCCCACTCCTGGGCCGCCGCCGACACCAGCATTTCACGCGCACTCGCACCCGCCTTGCGCAGATACTCCTGCGATTCGCGAATGCCGCGGCTGCCGCCGGTGGACATCGAACCGAAGATGCGATTGCGCTTGATGTGGTCGTTCACGTCCGCGTATTCGGGACGCACCTTGCTCCAGTCGCATTCGAGTTCTTCCGCGACCAGTTGCGCAAGGCCGGTGAAGGAACCTTGTCCGAGTTCTGAGCGGGCAATACGGATGACCACGGTGTCGTCGGGCTGGATCACGATCCAGTGGGTGACTTCGGGTGTGCCTGCGGCATCGGCGGCGTACACCGCGCCCGACAGATTGACGCCAATCATGAGGCCGCCGGAAACGGCGGCGGTCTTGGTCAGGAAATCGCGGCGGGCGGGTTGGAATCTTTGCGTTTTCATCATCGCCCCCTCATGCCATCTTCGCGACGAGATGGATCGCCTCGCGAACGCGCGCGTAAGTCCCGCAGCGGCAAATGTTGCTCATCGCGTCATTGATCTGCGTGTCCGTTGGATTCTTGATTTCATCCAGCAACGCGGCGGCCGCCATGATCATGCCGCTCTGGCAGTAGCCGCATTGCGGCACCTGCAGCCTGACCCAGGCTTTCTGCACCGGGTGCGAACCGTTCGGCGACAACCCTTCAATGGTGACGATCTTGCGGCCTTCCATCGAAGCCGCAGGCATCACACAAGAGCGCATCGGCTGCCCGTCCACATGCACCGTACAGGCCCCGCACATGGCGATGCCGCAACCGTACTTGGTGCCGGTCAATCCGAGTTCGTCGCGCAATACCCACAAAAGCGGCATGTCCGGTTCGACATCCACGTTTACCTGCCTGCCATTGACGTTGAGCGTGGTCACGGTGCGTCTCCGAAGTTAAATTTGTAAGGAATTATTGCGAGCAAAAACATGTGGGGATGATGTTAGCAAAGTTGTGTGTCGCGGGTGCGACAGGAAAGGCAGGACTCCGGACATAGGACTCAGGACCAAGAGAATTCCGCTCGCACGAAAGTGCGAGGCAAGAGGCCGGGTAAAGCCTTTACTGAGTCCTGAGTCCTACGACCTGAGTCCTGCTTTTCCCTGAGTCCTGAGCCCTACGTCCTGA
>JANXVW010000319.1 GCA_025351455.1 Betaproteobacteria bacterium
TTCCATGTCCATGACCGGGTCCGCGAACCCCGCCCCGATCATCATGTCGCCGACATCGTGCATGTCAATGAAACGGTTGACGTGAACCTTGCCGTCGCCGGCGGATGCCGTGCGAAGTTCCTTCAACGTATCCGGACCGAAAGTCGTAAACATGAGCAGGCCGCCGGGTCGCAATACGCGCTGGCATTCGGCAAATACCACTGTCAGGTCGGCCGCCCATTGGAAGGCGAGGTTGGACCAGAGCATGTCTACGCATGCCGAGCGGATCGGCAGCCGATCATAGTCGCCGCAAACGAATACCTGTCCGCTGGACCCGAACCATTTCCTCCAACCCGGTATGCGCGAGCGCGACGCACGCAACATTGCGGGGGCAATGTCGAGCCCGACCAGCATCGCGCGCGGGTAGCGCTCGCGCAATGCCTGTGCCGCGAACCCCGTGCCGCACCCGGCGTCAAGGATGGCTGCAGGATCGAGCTTCACCAGATCCAGGCGCTCGAGCGCGCGCGTACAGACTTCCCGTTGCAGAACCGCGGCCCGATCGTAAGTCGATGCAGCGCGCTCGAAGGAGCGTCGCATCTGGCGCTTGTCCGGCACTAAGGCATCGTTCATGACAACACGGCCTCGGCACGCTGCAATTCTTCAACCAGCCGATCTACGTCGCCTGCGGTATGCGCGGCGGACAATGAAATGCGCAGTCGCGCACTGCCCTTGGGCACCGTTGGCGGGCGAATCGCGGGCACGAGGATTCCCCTCATTGCCAGCGCATCGCTCAAAGCGACAGCTTCAGAATTTCCGCCGACGATCAACGGCTGGATCGCGGTCGACGAGGCGAGCAAACGCCGGTTGCGTAGTTCGAGACTGCCGGCAAGTCGCGCGGCCAATTCGACCAGACGCTGGCGACGCCAGCTCTCGGACGCCATGATCTCGACGCTTTTCAGCAGCGCCGCCGCCAACGACGGTGGACTTGCCGTCGTGTAGATATAGGTGCGCGCGCGCTGAATCAGCAACTCGACGAGCTGCTCGCTGCCGGCGACGAACGCCCCCGATACGCCCGCTGCCTTGCCCAAGGTACCGACATAGGCAATATGCGCGGAATCGAGACCAAAATGGCGCAGCGCGCCGCCGCCCTTCTCGCCAAGCACGCCAAAGCCGTGGGCATCGTCCACCACCAGCCAGGCGCCGTAGCGTTCGCACAGGCGGGCGATGCCGGAGAGCGGCGCGATGTCGCCGTCCATGCTGAAGACCGCATCGGTAATGACAATCTTGTCTGCTGCAATGGAGCCCGCCAGCAGGGATTCGAGGGCGGCCAGATCGCAATGCGCATAACGCCGGCATCGGGCACGCGAAAGTAGCATCGCATCGTTGAGGGACGCATGATTGAGCCGATCCGCAAACACATCGCTGGTTCGACCGGCGAGGACGGTGACGACGGCGAGATTCGCCAGATAGCCTGCGGAGAACAGCAATGCCCTCGGCAACCCGACATACTTGGCGAGCGCGCGTTCCAGGTCGTCGTGGATGCGGTGATGCCCGCTCACCAGATGCGAGGCCGCCGCGCCAACACCGAGACGACGCATCGATTCGGCCGCCGCGTCGGCGATGCGCGGATCCGACGCGAGGCCGAGATAGTCGTTGCTGCAAAAGGACAGGTAATCCCGTCCGTCGACGAGTACGTGCGCGCCTTGCGGGGAGTCGATGAGGCGACGTTGCCGGCGCAGGCCTTGCCGGTCGATTTCGGCAAGTTCGGCGGCAAGGTCGCGCATTGCCGGGTTGGGCCCCGCTGCGATGACCGGACGAATCACCGCAACCTTTCAGCCGGTACCGGCACCTTCGCCGCGGATTTCCATGGGCTTGAGGCCAAGCTTGTCGAACAGCATCCGGTCACGGTCGGCCACGGGGTTGGGCGTGGTCAGCAGTTTCTCACCGTAAAAGATCGAATTGGCTCCGGCCAGGAAACACAATGCCTGTGTTTCCTCCGACATGTTTTCGCGTCCGGCGGACAATCTCACCATGGCACGCGGCATGGTGATGCGCGCGGCGGCAATGGTGCGTACGAACTCGAATGGATCGAGTTCCGGCGTGCCGTGCAAAGGTGTGCCTTGAACCTGCACCAGATTATTGATTGGCACGCTTTCCGGATAGGGGTCGAGGTTGGCGAGTTCGGCGATGAGCGCGGCACGATTGGTTCGCGTCTCCCCCATGCCGACAATACCGCCGCAACAGACATGGATGCCGGCGGTACGCACTTTCTGCAGCGTATCGAGCCGGTCGCCTTGCTCGCGGGTCGTAATGATTTCTCCGTATAAAGCCGGATCGGTATCGAGATTGTGATTGTAGTAATCCAGTCCCGCATCCTTGAGTTGCTCGGCCTGTCCTTCCTTGAGCATGCCGAGCGTGGCGCAGGTCTCCAGGCCCAACGCCTTCACCTCCCGCACCATTTCCGCCACTTTTTCCAGATCGCGTTGCTTGGGTCCGCGCCAGGCCGCGCCCATGCAGAATCGCGAAGCCCCGTTGTGCTTTGCCGCGCGCGCCGCATCGACCACTGCCTCCACGGACATCAACGCCTCATTTTCGACGCCGGTATGATAGCGCGCAGCCTGCGGGCAGTAGCCGCAATCCTCGGGGCATCCCCCCGTCTTGATGGATAACAGTGTCGAAAGCTGCACCTCGTTCGCGGCGAAATGCTGCCGGTGGACTTGCTGCGCCTGGTATATGAGGTCGCTGAATGGTGCGGATAATAAGGATTCGACCCCGGCGACCGTCCAGCCTGCAGGCTGGACAGCGGGTCTGTTCGGAACAATCGTTTGCGCGGCGACGGGCATGATGCGGTCTGTGAACCTTGTAATCTGTGTAACGACGATGGTCGGGGAAGGCCCGGTTCGTGTCAAATTCAATTTATCGCATTTTTGACAATTGCCTGCCAATTGCTCAGTGGCTCCTGTCCCCTGCCTGCCTGCTATGCGGCGATAACGGAGGCAACGACGGCTTGTGCCAGGGTTGCCGCGTCAGCCTGCCCCTGCTGAAAGCCGCGCATTGTCCGGTATGCGCCATCCCCGAGCCGACCGAAGAATTATGCGGGCGATGCCTGCACAAGGCGCCGCTTTTCGATCGCGTCGTCGCGGCTTTCATTTATGAATTTCCCGCCACAGTATTGATCCAGGAATTGAAGTACCACGGCAACCTCGCTTGTGCACGACCGCTGGCTGCGGGTCTGGCGAGTGCGCTTGATGCGGAGCCCTATCCAGACCTGATCATGCCGATGCCGCTGGCGCGCGGTCGATTGGCAGAGCGAGGGTTCAACCAGGCCATGGAGATTGCGCGACGCGTCGCCGCGGAATTCGGCCTGGACATTGCCGTGGATGCCTGCAAGCGGACGCGCGAATCCACGCCGCAAGCGGCTCTCCCGTGGAAGCAGCGAGCCACCAATATACGAAACGCCTTTACTTGCGACTTCGACGTGGAAGGAAAATCCGTGGCGGTTGTAGATGACGTCCTGACCACGGGCGCGACGCTCAACGAACTGGCGCTTACGCTCAAACGCCGCGGTGCGCGAGAAGTCATCGGCTGGATTGCCGCGCGAACGCCTGCCCCGGGGGAAACCTGACCGTTATTTTTTCTTCGGGGCGAAAAGTTCGCGCAACTGACGCTCGACGAATTCCTGCAGTTCGGGCGACAACTGTTTCGATTCAATGGCGCGCTGAAACGCATCGCGTGCCTCGGCCGATTGATTCGATGCACGCAGGGATATCCCGAGGCCCATCATCCACACGCCGTTGCCCGGTACGCCGCGTAGTGCGGTGCGATAGTATTCCGCTGCCTCCCGATGGCGTCCCTCCCGCTGGAGCAGCGCCGCCAGGAAGGCGTGGAAGTCCGGATCGGACTGAACATACGGCAGCACGCTTACCATCGTATTGATCGCACCGGTGACTTCACCGCGCTCGACTTCGAGGCGCGCCAGCACCATGGCATGACGCGGCTGGCGCGGATTGATCGACAGTGCCTTGCGCAAAATTTCTTCCGCCTCATTGTTACGCCCGTTGTCCAGCAATAATCCGAGCAGCGCCTGGCGTGCGCTGCCATGCGAGGGGTCCACCTTCAATGCCTCGCGAAATTCCAGCTCGGCGGCATTTGCCCTGCCTTCCTGGAGTTGCGCCACGCCCCTGCGGAATGCGATCTCGGCGCGTTCCGACGGTGCCACCTCACGCATCTGCTTGTCGATCGCGGCCGGCGTGCCAGCCGTGACGGCGATCGGCGTCGGCGGCGGCGTTATTCCCTCGGCGTCGGGCACGACGGACTTGGCCGGCATTACGGCCTTGGATAACGTGTCCACGACCGGCGCTGGTGGCTTTTCAGATTGAGGCGACGGAGCGTCACCCAACTGCGCAAGCGATTGTGTAACCCTGGGTTTCACAACATGGCCCGACGTTGCCGGTTTCGGCGTCCGGGTCGGCTGGGTTGCAGCGAAACTTAATTCATCCGAAAGCCTGGAAACGGGATTGAAAGCGGTCGCCTGTGCAGGAGGTTCCACTAAAGACGGCTTCGTTACCGGACTTGGCGCGGGGGTCGGATCCGGTACGGGTATCGCAATCGGCTTGGCGATAATAGGGGGCGCATCATTGCCCGGGTCATGGCGGCGACTGTAGATGAAGACAGCAACTGCAACGGCAAGAAGGGCCACCGTTGCCGCGACCAGGATCACCCGTACAAACGATCGTGGCCGACCAGGCACTGCGCGCACGTAGGGCGGCAGGGAATTGAGTTCGGACTCGGATGCGTGGCGCTTTTCGAGATCCTGCAAAACCTGATTGATCAGACTCATCTATTCAAATACCAGTAAATCGCGATCGCAACTATCGCTGTTGCGGCTGCTCCTGCCCTCAATATTGACGAATAAACTCGGCTTGCTGAGGGGGTATCGCGGGCGGCCTCGCGCACATGCGTCGCCGATACGTAATGACGGCCTTCACCATACGCGGCGAGCATGGCCTTGTGCGCCACCACGTTGATCAAACGCGGCACGCCACGGCTTGCTTTGTAAAGCGCATCCAGCGCAGCCCTGTTGAACAGGCGGTCGCCCATGTAGCCTGCAATGCGCAGCCGATGCGATATGTAGTACTCGAGTTCGCGGCGCGAGAGCGCAGAAAGATGATATTGAAATGTGATGCGTTGCTGTAATTGGCGCACCGAAACATGAGCCAGCTTCTCGTCGAGTTCGGGTTGTCCGAACAACACAACCTGGAAAAGCTTGCGCTTCTCGGTCTCCAGATTGGACAGCAATCGCAGGGACTCCAGCGTTTCCAGCGGCATCGCCTGTGCCTCGTCCAGACAGACCACGACGCGCTTGCCCGCCCGCGCATGCGCAAGCAGCACCTGATTCAGGGATTTCAAAAGGCGATGCGCGTCGTCATCGCGATCGAAATCCACGCGCAGTTCCTCGGCCAGAGCCAGCAGGAGTCCATGCGGATCGAGCAGCGGATTGGGAATGTAGGCGGTTACGTTTTCGTCGTCGAGCTGGGACAGGAATCGGCGGCACAGCAGGGTTTTGCCGGTCCCGACCTCGCCTGTAACCTTCATGAATCCTTCGCCATTGGCCGCCGCGACCAGCAGTGTATTGAGCGCCTCCTGATGCGGGGTGCAGGCAAAAGCGAAGGCGGTGTCAGGCGTCAGGCCGAACGGTAGCTCGCGCAGGGCGAAATGGGTGTGGTACATCGTCAGCGCTGAAGCCGATCCGGCGCTACAGCAGGATTTTTCGCGGCGCCAGGCGGATTACTGTGCCGGCGCGGCAGAATTTGCAGGCTTGGGTCTGTACGTGGGGCGGTCACTGCGTTCGTAAGCATCGATGCGTTCTTTGGTGTCCAGTATATCCTGACGCCAAGTCGCGTCGTTTTCGATCACCGTGGGTTTGAGCAGGATCACCAGCTCGCTTTTTGTGACCGAACGGCTCTTGCTGCTGAACAGATTCCCGACTATCGGCAGTGTGCCCAGCACCGGAACGCCGCTGCTGTCTCGCGTGGTCGTTTCCTTCATCAAGCCGCCGATGGCGACGATGTTGGTATTGGACACCCGCACGATGGTATCGCTTTCGCTGATCGTGCTCGATGCTAGCGGCAACCGGAAATTGCCAGCGGTGCCAAGATCGATGACTTTCGTTTTCTCGATGACACTGGAAACGGACGGGTGAATATGCAGAATGATCTGGTTGTTCTCGTCGATTTGCGGCGTTACGTCGAGCGCCACGCCGGAAAAGAACGGCGACACCGTAATGGTTGGCGACTGCGTGCTGGTCGTACCGGTTGTGGTGGTATTCGTCGTGATATTGGTTACGAAGAACTCGTCGGTTCCGACTTTGAGCACCGCTTTCTGGTTGTTCAACGTGGCGATTCTCGGGCTGGAGAGTACTTGAAGATTGCCCTGTGTTTCCAGAAATGAAACCAACGCGGCGAAGTTGCTGGTCTGGAACGCCAGCCCGAACAGGGTTCCCGGTATGCCCGTCCCGGCGGTAATCGATCCCGGAGCGGCCGGGTTCGACGAGAGCAGGGAACTGCTCGATACCGAACCGTCCGGATTCCGCGACGTAAAGGCACTGATGGTCCCGTTAGGCGTCAGTATTCCGCCCGGACCGAGCACGCCGCCCGCCACCCGGCTATTCGCTCCCTGACCGAATGCAGCCCAGTTAACGCCAGTCTGATGACTGTCGGACAACTGTACTTCGATAATTTTTGCTTCCAGCATCACTTGACGCTCGACAACGATCTGCATGGTCTTCAGAAACTCCGAGACCCCGCGCAATTCAGCGGGCAATGCACGGACCACGATGACGCCAGCCTGCGGGCTCATCACCACGTTGCGGCCGCCTTCCTTGCCGACGATGGCGCGCAGGGCGGCATCGATCTCTGCCCAGAAATCATTGTTCGAGGAGGTACTGATGCGGCTGCTCTCAAGCGCCGTCGTCGTCGTACCAGTCCCGGTGGTAGGACTGGGCTGCGCAGTGGTCCCGGTATTGGAAGTGGAATCTGAAATCGCCCCGGATGTCACCCTTACCTCGGTCTTGCCTTTGCGCTGGCTCATCAGGTAATTCACCTGATACACGCGCGTTTGCAGGCTAATCGGTTCGATCAGGATGCGGTTACCCTGCATTTTGTATTCGTAGCCGTAGACCTCGCGGATCGTGTCCAGGGCTTCGAATACGGTCACATCGCGCAGGTTCACCGAGATCGAATCCTTGACTCCTGGATGGACCACCATGCTGTAGCGGGTGCCGGACACGATCGCCATGAAGACCTGGCTGGCGGGCGCGTTGTTTACTGCCAAATCGAATCGCGATTCGATCGGCCGACCGTCGACCTTTGGCATTTCCACGGTCAGCGGGGGAAGCAGGGCCTTGCCCACATCTTCGGGCTGGACGCTGGTTTGCTGCAGACGCGCAGCGGCCGACATTTCCCTTTTTGCGCTGTCGTATGTGGTGCCGGTCGGAGCCTGTGGGGTTGCGCACGCACCGACCAGACAGAGCAGGAGCAGGGTCAAAAACCGATTCATGGCATCACTTGGTTTTTTCATTTCTTCACTCCGGGACTTCCGGATCTCTGAGCCTTCGAGTCTTTCTCGGCTTCCGGCTCGCGCAACCGTTTCGACTTGTCGGAGCCCGCGTCGGCGATGCCAAGCCTCGCCACATCTGGAAACAGATAGACAATCCGCAGACCCTCCCGAGTGCGCAACGTCACGCGTTCCGCGGCAATTGAGATCAGGTCCGCGCCGGCGATCGAACCACCGAGAGCAACGACCTCTCCGTTGATGATGGCATAGCGCCGCTCGGGAGAAATCAGTACGGATTGCAGAATCCAACCGGACGCCTGCATTTTGCCCGCCACTCTGTTTGCGTCTGCGGCCGGGGGTCGAGTCGGATCTCGCAGTGTCTGCGCAACGGCTGCCGACGCGACGCCCGCGCAGCACAGCGCCAGCACGGCCGATACGCGGCGCATCAGACGACCAGCCACGCTTCCTCCAGGCTGAGCGTATACAACGTGATTGTCATGAGAACCTTGGGATAATCGACCGAATTCACGCTGGTACGGGCAAAAAACATGCGCCAGGGAAGCTGCTCCAGCCGGGACTGATATTCCAGCAAGTCAAGATAGCTGCCTTCAACCGTCAACTCTATTCCGTGCTTGTAAACGACGTTCTTTGACGCAGCGGCGGACTTGGCTGCCGCGCCGTCCGTCGGTTCCACGAGTGCTGCAACCGGGAGCGTGCGAAGTTTCACCAGACGCACATGCGAATCCCGATTCAGCATGTCTTCCAGAACCTTGACCATTCGGTTGGGCGGCACCAGACCCTGCTGAACGCCGCGCAACTCCGTGTCATACCCTCCCAACTGCTGCCGGAGATCATCCACATGCTTGCGCCCTTCAGCATCGGGATCCTGCGTCAGCACAAGGGCAAGTTCCGCGTTTTGCTTCTGCAGTTGTGCGAGTTCGGTGCGGTGTTTTCCGGCATTAGCGGCAAGAATTTTATGCTTGGCAAGCGCGCCATCAATGGCCAGCACAAATCCCAATCCCGCGATGATCGCCGCGCCCGCCGCGAACACCATCACCCGCTCGCGCGGCTTGAAGGCGTCAAATCGGCCTGCCATTTTGCCCCAGGGCTTCTTCATCTCGTGCCAGCCTTGAGCGCGGCTGAATCAGGCTTGGTGGTCAACTTGAATTCCACGTAGTTCGGGCGCACCGGAGCCTTCGCAGACGGGTCAGGTGCAGGCTCCTGGATTACCAATTCCGAAAAAGGATGGCCTTGCATGGCGCTCTCGCCGTTCAAGCGCTTCAGATAACCCGGAACATAAGCCGCTTGCAATGCGCGCCCTTCCACTGAAACGTCGCGCCCCGCGGTCGCAATGCTCAATCCGGTGAGCCAGACCCCTTCGAAAGACTGGCGCGCGAAGGCCTTCAGATGGTCAGAAAAACCGCGGGTATCCCCGAGGCCTCCAGCGCGGAGCACAGCCATGACTTCCTGCCGGCCTTTTACCTCTCCTTCGAGGCGGGCAGCTTCTTCGCTAATGCGCGGATCGTGACGGCGAGAGGCCATTTCGCTGCCCAAGCGCAGCGCGTCGGCTTGCGCGGTCGCGACCTGTCGCGCCAATTCGCGTTCCTGTTGCTCCATTGAACGCAAGCTGATCATCTGATAGCCGGCAATTACAACCACCAGCGCCGCAATCGCCACCCAGCCCGCGATGGCGCCCTTGAAGGACAGCAGCGCGCGCTGCGCTTCGAAGGCCGGGTTGTACAGGTTGATCTGCTGGGGCATGGCTTTCTATCGTGTTTCAAGCCGTTTCGAGTCGCAACGCCGTACCGAGCGTCTGCCATCTCAAAATCTGTTCGGCCGGCTCGCGCAATTCCGGCACTTCGTGAAAATCGAGGACATCGCCCAGATTCACCGCTTCCGCCGGTGTCGACAAATTTCCCGCCAGATAAGCCGCCAGTCCCAGTTCCTCCGGCAATGGCGCCAGCAGCAGACGCGCGAGGGGAATGTTGCTGAATTGCCGATCGAAGTGATCCAGCGAGCGCTGCAACTCCAGAGCAATGCGTTCGAATAACTGCTCGCGCATTTCCGCGCGCGAATCGACGAGTTGATCGAGACTGATTTCGATGCGTCGCGACAGATACAGTTCGCCTCGGGCGGTAAATGTAAGCAATCCGCCCTCCTCGCTGAAGCTGAGCATCGCCAGCGCGCGCTGGTCGGATTCAAACAATGCCGCGAGATTGCGTTGCGCCATTTCGGCGACCTCGATTACGCGCAATGCAATCCGGGCCTGCGCAAACATTTTCATGCGCGATTCGATGTCCTGGTTGCGGGCGGAAACTGCGTAAACCGAGCGGCCACGACCAGCGGCGACCTGATCCGCCGGAACCGGGACGACATCCACAGTCGCGGTTTCCACAGGGTATTCGAGAAAATCCTTCAGACGCCAGCGCACCGCCGATTTCATTTCGGCGTCAGGAACGTTCGGCGCATCGACCAACTGCAACTGATATTGGCGTGCGGGCAGCAGAGTCGAACAACTGAACCGCTCAAGATGCAACTCGCGTCGCAATCGCTGCAAAGTTTCGACTGGATCACCTGCGTTGGGAAGTTGTGCGCACATGCCCACGACTGGCCGTTCTGAACCGTTTCGGCGAACGTGCCCAACCTCTATGCGATCCCCATAGAGATTTACCGCAGCCAGTTCGGTGGCTCGTTGTTTCGAAAATAATCGGGGGGGCATGAATGTCATGTTAAATTAGAACACGAACATATATCAATAACTTATTGTCGTCAATAGGATTTCCCTAGTCTATTTCAATCAGAAATTTTCCCGGAAATAAATAAACTGATCCGGATTCTTGAATATGCCGAAGGTCGCCCGGCCGCGCGGGTCATCGCTATACGATCCGCTGCCCCAGTTTCCCTGGAACCAGGATTTACCCGCATTGGTCACAGGCGTCGCGCTTGGGGTGCAAGTATTGCCGCCGCTTGCACCATTCAGGTTGACTGTCAGATCCACGGCGCCATCGTTGCCGCTGCCGGGCAAGGTCAGCTTCAACGGCGAAGCTTTACCGCCGTTGAAGGAGATGGTACCGGTCGGACTCAGCGCGGTTTCGCATGCGATCAGATTGGGCGTTCCGGCAACAAACGCCATCCGTATGTTGTTCGCAGCAATCGTCGTGCAACTATCCAGGGTATTGGTCGCAAAGAAACCGCCCGTATTGAAGTACTCGGCGGTCAACGTCAGGGGCAAGTTGAGTAGCGTGGTTCCGAAGGCATTGAGGAGGCGCAATCGACCGAAGCGAGCCTGTGTTGTTGCCAGTTGCGCGCGTTCGCTGGTGCCGTTGCCATCGGCATCCATATTGAAAGCACCCGATTGCAACTGGATCCCGTCGGGGTCAGTCGGTGCGATGCCAACCTGCAATCCGTTGAACGGTCCATCCGGATTCGCGCCACGCTCGAATTGCATTGTTGCGACGACACTGGCCACGCCTGCTGCCCACGAGCCGGTCACCGTGGGGACCGACAGCCGGGACGCCGTTCCACCAGCGATATAAGCCGAGAACCCCGAGGTGTTGGTTCCTATCGTGAAATTGTTGGCATCCACGAACGTTACCGTATAGGTCAGGTTGTTTACCTGTGTCATGCCCGTGACGCCGGATAGGAACACCTTGTCGCCAGTCGCGAATCCGTGCGCGGTGGCGGTGACGTTCCCGGGGTTGGCTTGCGTCAACGCCGAGATCGGCACGGTTCGTGGGGTCGTCAGCGTGCTGTCGATGGCTCCAAAGCCAAAAGATGATGCCGAGGAAAGATCCAGACGCGCCAGCGCTCCGGCATAGTTGGCTGTCGTGACGCCGGAGGCGTTCTGGGCCAGCAACTGGAAGCTGATCGACATCGGTTCGGCCATATAGGTAAATGCCGAGGCTGGCGAGCAAAGAGGCGAAACCTCACTGCGATTGGTAAGTGCCGGTGCGCTCACCCCCGTCGTCGTGAGCGCAAAATGATCCGGAACGAAGCGTCCGACATTAATTGTCGAAGAGGTGATGTAACGCTCCGCCGTCGATGAATCGGCGGCATCGACGTTGGCAAAAGTCTGGTCCTGGAGCGTCAGGCCAAAGGACCCGACCTCGGTGTAAGTCGCCAAATTCGAGGTAAGCGTCCCGGAAGCGAATGTTGTCACGACGGTGAGCGTACCGAGAGACGCAGTGCAACCTGTCCCGACGCAAGTGCTGAGCGTGGTCGTCGGTGAATTCGCGTAGTTCGTTGTGGTTGCAGGCGTGCCGGCGGCATTCACCGCAGTAGCCTGTATTGTGAAAGGCATTCCGGCTTTGTGGGCGTTCCCGCTGGTCGCCGTGGTATTGGCCAATGTTCGCGTCGTGCCGGCCGTTTGCGGATCGGTATCGGTCGCGCTCAGCGTAAACGTATTCGGGCGGATGGCGAAATTGTCCCGGGAGCAGGAGACAACGGTGGGCGACACCGCCGGATAACTCACTTTTACACGCACATCTTTCCAGGCGTTGGACACTGCGGCGAAAGTAAGCGTCTGGCGGCCATTGTTCAAAGTCGGGTCGGGAGAGACCACCTGGTCAAGCCCGAACGTAACCGGGCAGCCATTGGCATCCAGCGATACGCCGGTATTGATGTTGCCCAGAAGTTCGACCTTCACCACATTGGTGAAACCGGTCTGCATCACGGTTTTCGCGGCGTTCAGTGCAATGATGTCGAGGCTGAACGAAGCGCCTGCGATTTTGGTCTTGATAACCCCTGAGGTCGCGGTCGCCGGCGCGGTGGCGGTTTCATAGGCGTCGAAAGCACCAACGGCTGCATTGACCGTCAGCGTGGCGGACGCCGCCAACGTATTCGACCCGGCATTTGCTGAGGTCACCGCACTAACGGCAATACTGTTGGCATAGGATCCGGCGGAGGCTGCTGTCACTGTAACAGTCACCGTGCAACTGCCCCCCGCTGGAATGCTGCCTCCGGATAGCGACACAGTGCCGCCGCTGACGGCCGCGGTCGGCGTACCTCCGCAGGTGGTCGACGCCGTACTGGAATTCGTCACGCCGGCCGGATAAGTGTCGGTAAATGCCACCCCTGTAATGGCAACTGCGTTGCTGTTGGACAGGGTAATCGTCAGCAGCGAGGTGCCGCCCGCGAAGATGGGATTCGTGCCAAAGGATTTCGTGACACCCGGAGGGTTGACCACCGTCAAGGTCGCGGCGTTCGCCGCGAGGCTGCCTGCCGGAGCGTTGGTGACCATCACCGACATGCTGGAGGGCGGATTGAGATAGCTCCCCGCGGTTGCGGAAGTAACGCTCACGCTGACGGTGCAGCTCGCTGCGGCAGCCAACGATCCGCCGCTGAGACTCAACGAGGTTGCGTTCGCCGCGCCAGTCGCCGTGCCGCCGCACGTATTGCCGAGAGCCGGCGTCGACGCATTCTTGAGGTTGGCCGGATAGGTGTCGGTGAAGGAAAGTCCGACGATCTGTTTGCCGTTGGGGTTAGTGATCGTGATCGTCAGGGTGCTCGTGCCGTTGACCGGAATCGTAGTCGGGCTAAAGCTCTTGGTAATGGTCGGCGCGACGTTGGTACCGGCCACCTCAGTCAATTGCCCATATTGCGCCGGAGTCAATGCGGGACTTGGCGATACGGTCGCGGTACCGCTCAGCGTGATCACGCCGCTTGCGAGGGGCGTGAATGCCGTTGGGCGCACCTGGATACCACCGAACGTGAGGATGCACGTTCTTCCGCCGGTGCTAATTTGCGTGACGGTCGTGGTAATAGTATTGCCGCTCAGGACCGGACTGGTCACGATCATGTCGCTGCCGCTACCGCTGCAAGAGACCGAAGCGGTCACCGGGTTCGCCGTATTGAGCTGGAATCCGCTTGGAATCGCCCAAATGATTGTCCCTGTACCTATCCCTCCCGGATTATTTTCGGTCAGCGTCGGGCCCGTCAATGCCGTCCAGGTCGTGCCGGCGTTATCGGCTGAAATTGCCGATCCGCCGCTTGCGGGGGTAACCGTGATGCCGTTCGCTGCCCAGGCGCCCGCATGCATCAAGAGGAGTGTCGCGATGCACAGCCAACCGGCCAGACGCCGATTTACTAGAAAATAGCTGTTACGTTTTTGTGTCGGGATCATCACTGGCCGGCAATCATTTGAGCATGCCGATGGATACACTCTTCACCGACGCCGCATTGAAAACGAGCAATGATCATTCGCATGTTTCGCATTCGAGCATCTCTCCGAATGACTTCAGGCGCTCGAGCGCTAGAGGTCTTGATAATTCGACGGCCTTAGTTAGCCAACATCACCTGCAATTGTCGTTCCACCTGAAACGCGCCGGCCCCTGCGGTGGCGGTGGATACAATCTGATAGACGCGAACCGGTGCGCCTCCCTCGCTGTAGAGGGAACTTCCGCAGGTGACGGTGACAGTGAATGGCGAAAGCGTGCCGGCAAGTCCCGACAAACTCTGGCTGGTTGGCGCGGCATACGATGCGCCGATACATGCGGTCGCGTAGGGCCCGGGCGGGGGCTGGAGTACCTGGTACGCGCCCCATTCGATGCCGGCGCGCGCGGCCTGATAGGCCCTGGACCCCTGCAAATCCAGTGCGGATGAGCCCTGGTTCAACCCGGACACGGTGACAGCAAAAGCCCCGAGCGCGGCCAGGACAACGACCAGGAAAATCGCCGCAGCGAGGGTGAAGCCGGTTTGTGGTTTACGGGACATTGTTGACATGCACCTGCTTGAACAGGCTCACCGTTTCTTGGCCAAGCGTCAGGGAAATCGACGTGACAAGCACTGCGTTGCGTTGACTGGCACCCGCGGCGTAGCCAAACGCGCATGCGGACACGTTGTTCGCGAGCAGCGCCTGATTGACGGCGACTGGCGGGGTTGCCTGACTGGTCGCTATTGCGTATCCCCAGTAGCGGCGCAAAACACCGCCCGTCGGGTCGCATTCGTAGGTAACCGGATACTGGACGACCTGGAACCGGTGAGCCGGCGAGTCGAAGGGAAATATTTTGCCGGGGGGAGCCAATGTGATGGCCGTCCCGTTATTGCTGAAGTAGGTTGCAAGGTTGTCGCCAATGTAGGCATTCGCGCTCGTGGCCGCCGGGTCGGAGAACAGATTGAACACGACGATCGATTCGCCTCCGGAAAATGTCGGCATCGGCCCCAGCACGTCGAAATTGGTAACCAACGTTCCGGCGGCGAGCACATTGCCCGGTCCGTCCGCGCGGTAACGTCCGCCGCCACTGGTCAGCAGGAATTCCAGATAGTTTTTCCCGCCACTGCTGGCAATGCGCACGCTGTTGGGCAATGCCAGCCGGACGTCGCGGCTGATCCGCTGCAGCGCCGTATCGGCAATGTCCACAAGCTGGGCACGCCGAATCGTATCGAAAAAGCCCTTAACCGGGCGTTGAAGGAAGATCGCAACCGCCGCGAACAGGATGCCGGTTATGACGATGACGATGATCGCTTCCGCAAGCGTGAACCCCCCCTCTCGTAGCGCGATCGGGCGTGCCATGGCTATTGGGTCGAGTTAGGCGCGTAGCGGGTACGGTATCCGCTGAGGGCAATCGATGCGCCGGTGGAAGCGGTGACCGTCACCGTGATCAGCAGCGACTCGGCTGCAGCAATGCCACCGAGGCTGGAAGTGGCGACGTTGACCGTTGCAGAGTATCCCGAAAGCATGCCGATCGCGGTATTGGAAATGTCCGTGAGCGGGGAAATTATGAGCGTGCCAGTGGTACCTCCATAATCGCCGACATTGTTGAACGGCGTCGCCGTTCCCCGTCCTTCACTCCCGGGGATCGTGGTCGTGCCTTCCACCAGTGTGGCGCAACCGGTAGGGCTGATCGTCGGGCCGGTCGCGGTCAGTACATTGGCGTCGGTCGGGTCGCAATAGGTGAACGGCATCAATTCCACCTCCTCCAGCAGCGATTCGGCAACCGCCAGCATCTGCTTTCGGATCATCGGATCTGCACTCTTCTGGACAGTTACGTTCAGCACGGAAAGGATCCCGGCAATGCCAGCGCCCACAATGACAATGAACATGATCAATTCGATCAATGACAGCCCCGCTTGCGAGCGCTCGCGCATCCGATTGACCGGGCGGATGTCAATGCACATAGCCGGTTTCCGTCTCGATGACGAAGCTTTGTGTGCCATTCCCGCTGATGCTGATGGTGCGTTGCGGACTGAAAACGCCAGCCGCATCGAGTGGCCGGCCGAGGCCATCGAAGTAGAATGTTGTGATAGAGGGAACGCTGGAAAGGGTGACGCCACCGCTCGCCGTAACCGTAAAGGGGCTAACTCCGCGGGGGCTCGTCAGGTCGGTGTTGCATACGAACGCACCTGCGCTATTTGCAGAACGGACCGTCACGGAATTTGCGCCCAAGGTGACGCACAGAACGCGACGCTTGGCCACGGCCTCTTTCTGCGCATAGCGCACCGAGGACAGCGCTTCCTGGTAAAAGCCGGCGGTGTCGAAGCTCCGCGTATTGAGCCTGGGCAACGCGACCACCGCCAGTATCGATACCACAATGATGACGACCACCAGCTCGACAAGCGTAAAGCCCGCATTCCAGGCGATCGATCGGTGACTCCGCACAGACATACGCTGTGACAGTACGTCCAAGACGGGGGAAACGATCACTGCCGCAGCCGATATCGACTGCGGCAGGATCGTTCAGGCCGCATTAATTACGGACTGACGCACACGATAACGGCACTCGCTGTGCGATTAGGCGTTACGTTGGTATTGGTAACCGTGCAAGTGTCGGTGTTGCCGTCGGTGCAGCCGGCACCAGCGGTGATCGTGTAGCCGGCAGGCAGACCACCGGACAATAACGTAGCAATATTCGTATTGGCGTTGGCACAGCTGAGAATCGGCCCGGCGCCGGCAGTGGCGCTCGCTTTGCGCGCGGCATAGTTGATGGCGGTCGCTGATGAAATGGCGCCCGCCACTCCCTGGGCAGCCGCTTGCGCAGCTTCGCCTGAAAGGTTGATAAATTTCGGCAGCGCCACGGCGGACAGAATGCCCAGTATCACAATCACAACGACGAGTTCGATTAATGTAAAACCACTTTGCTTGGCTTGCATTTTCCTTCTCCTATTCAAAAAATCCACAGTCAAATAATCTTCGTTACCATTTCCGCTGCGCCACCCAAAACCCTTAAGAACAGTCCGGCACGACGGGCAACACGATTGTCGGCGACGCGTTGGCAAGTGCCGACGTATACGAAACGGCGCAGTTCGCGGGCGTGGTGGCGCCATTGATATCGATGGTAATGGTCGATCCGGCCGCCGCGCCGCCCGCGGAAAGGGTGACCTGATCGTTGGTGGCATCGAGCTGCAACGCTCTGATGATACCGGTCAGGTTCGCGGTCGGGTATCCATTGACTTGATCGATGAGAGCCCCCTCCATGGAAATCGTTGCGGCTGCTGTGGAGTTAGTGGCGATCGCCTGGGCATGGGCCAGCATCGAGGCGGAACGAATGCCGCCGTATATGGCTTGCATTTTTGCGGTCCGCGCCTGCGTCTGCAACGCGATGTACCGCGGCAACGCCACGGCCGCCAGGATGGCGATGATGCTGATCGTCACGACCAGTTCGATCAGGGTGAAACCTCGTAATCGTCCTCTCATTTTTTTCCCTTTCCGCTCGTCTATCACTGGCAACCATGTGGATAACAGCAGAACGCATGCCACCCACCCTTAAAACCATCTCCCGCCCGAAACCTTCACCAACGCGACCCAATGCACTTCGTTTCTGCTGCGTGAAATGTCCTCTTCCTTCGCCGGCAGACGCACGGCTTGCCATCTGAGCGC
This sequence comes from Betaproteobacteria bacterium, assembly GCA_025351455.1. Lineage (GTDB taxonomy): Bacteria > Pseudomonadota > Gammaproteobacteria > Burkholderiales > JACQAP01 > JACQAP01. Next base: position 17,348 of record JANXVW010000319.1, read on the forward strand.
GTAGTCCTGGCCGTTGGCGGGTAGAAAGTGACGCCTATTGTTGATCGTGTACACCATCTCATGCCGTGTTTTGTCGAAGTACCATTTGCCACGCAAATCCGCGTCCGGCTTCAGATCGAATTCGCCGAGATAGTTTTCCGGATGATCCTGCAGCCAGTTGACCGGATTTTCGTCGCTCAGTGTCGCGATTTCCGACACCTTGCCGCGAATCAGCAAATCCCCGGTTTTATAGCGCAGTCCGGTCCGCAAGTTTGCGACGGTCAGATCCATCGCCGTCATTTCCGCGTACTCCTGCAGGTAGAGCATCCGTTGCAACAGCATGCCACCCAATACCCCCATGATGGCGATGGCGGCGACGAGCTCAAATACGCTGAAGCCACTTTGTTGCCTTGGGTCTCTGGCATTGACCGGCATGGATTCATCTCTTCATCGCCGCCTGGCCGAGGTCCCAGATCGGCAGGAATACTCCGAGAGCAAGGATTAGCACCAATATGCCAAGGCCGATTATCAGAATTGGTTCGATCTGCGCGCCCAGCGTTTTGAGTTCGTATTCAACTTCGCGCTGATAAATATCGGCTATCTCCTGCATCATGTCGTCCAGTGCTCCGGATTCTTCGCCGACCATGACCATTTGCAACACGACCGGCGTAAAGATTCCGGCATGGGAAGCGGTACGCAGCACGCTTTCTCCGCGCTCGACACCCTCCCGCATCTTGTCGATTTGCCTTGCGACGAAAGCGTTTTCGACTGTTTGCGCGACCAGGGTCAGTCCCTGAACGATAGGCACACCGCTGCGAATCGCCAACGCAAAGCTTCGCGCAAAGCGCGCCATGGTTGCCTTCAACACAATCTTGCCCGCAACGGGGATGCGCATCTTCATCCGGTCCCAGTTGTAGCGGCCGGATTCCGTGCCGATATAGGATCGGAACCCGAAAATCGCCGCAATCAGTATCAGGCCTTGCAACCACCAGGTTGCGACCATGAACTCGGAGAACCCGATCAGCATTCGGGTAAGCAGTGGCAGTTGGGCATTGAAGCCCGCGTAGACTTTGGCGAACGCAGGAATTACGAAGAGATTAATGACGACGATGGCGACCATCATCGCGACCATGACGAATATCGGGTAGCGCAGCGCGGCTTTGACCTGGTTGCGCATGAACTCCTGGAATTCGAGGTGGTTATACAGCCGCAGGAATATCTCCTCAAGCATTCCGGTGGTCTCGCCCACGTACACCATCGCCACATAGAACGGCGAGAATACGCCGGTGCGTTGCATCGACGTAGACAGTGGGCGGCCATTGTCCAGGCTCTCACGGATGTCCCGGAGGACTTCCCTGAAGGTCGGATTGGTTGCCGACTCCTGAAGGCCGGCAAGTGCGCGCATGATCGGCACTCCGGCCTTGAGCAGGGCATACATCTGGCGACTGTACAGCAGCAGTTCGGTCTGCTCCACGCGGCGCTGGGTGAATCGCGCCAAAAGACTGGTGACGCTGTTATCGTTGGGCTTGAGGGCCGTCGCGATTTCGACCGGCGTAATCCCGGAACCGAACAATTGCGTTGCAACCGCGCCACTATCGGGGCCTTCCAATACGCCCTGCACCAGTTCGCCTGTTGCGTTACGCCCCCTGTACGAAAAGTAGGCCATCAGTCGTTTAATTGCGAACCGATGCGCATCGCTTCTTCAACCGTGGTTTTGCCCTCTACCACCAGCTTGACTGCATGATCCTTCAACATGTGACCTTCCATTTGCTTGCGGGCCACTTGCATGAATATCGCCGGATCGGGCTGGTTCGCGGCTTCTACCACCGGTCGGGTCATCTCCAGCATCTCGTAAACACCAGTGCGCCCAAGGTAGCCGGTGCCATTGCATTGCGTGCAACCGCGACCTTTGCGGTACTGCGGCCCATCGGCTTCGCGGCCGAGTTCCAGACGCATCCATTCGTGTTCCTGGGGAGCCAGTTGCGCAACCTCACCGCAACTTTCGCAGACCAGACGCAACAATCGTTGCGCGAGTACAACCTGCAGCGACATGGCCACCATATATCGCGGAGCCCCCATGTCCAGCAACCGGATCGGCGTGCTGATAGCGTCGTTGGTATGCAAAGTGGAAAAAACCATGTGCCCCGTCATCGCGGCTCGCAGTCCGGTTTCGACGGTACCCTGATCGCGCATTTCACCGACCAGAATCACGTCAGGATCCTGGCGCAACGCAGTACGCAACACTCTGCTGAACGTGAGGTCGATTTTCTCGTGGATCTGCACCTGATTGATGCCCGGCAACCGATATTCCACCGGGTCCTCCACGGTGATGATCTTGCGCTCCGTTGTGTTGAGCTCATCGAGTGCGGCATAGAGCGTGGTCGTCTTGCCGCTGCCGGTCGGGCCGGTGACCAGCACCATGCCGCTCGGCCGGTGGATGATGTGGCGCAGGCGCAGGAGCATGTCGGCCGGCATGCCAATGCGCTCGAGGCCCAGAATGCCGCCGCTCTGGTTGAGCAGACGCATGACTGCCGATTCGCCGTACTGCGTCGGCATGGTCGATATCCGCACGTCGACCTGAGTGTTCCTCACCTTGACGATGAAGCGACCATCCTGCGGCAACCGCTTTTCGGAGATGTCCAGCCCCGACATGAGCTTCAGCCGCAAGGTCAGGGCGGAGGCAATTTTCGAATCAGCCTCGGCCTGCACGTGCAACATGCCATCGATCCGGAAACGGATCAGTACCTTGTGCTCCTGGGGCTCGATATGAATATCCGAAGCCCGCACCTGCACCGCATCCTCGAACACAGATTGGAGCAGCTTCACCACCGGCGCTTCCTCGGCGCCAGGCGTCAAACCCAGTGCCGCAAAATCGGTGGTTTCGCCGAGTTCTTCGCCCAACTCCAGTGCCAGCCCGCTGATTTCTTCGGTACGCCGATAAACCCGGTCGATGGTCTGCAAAAGCAACGACTCGGCGACCACAGCCAGCTGGATCTCGCGCTTGAGGACGCGATTGATCTCGTCGTAGGCGAACAAGTCGGTAGGATCCGCCATGCCCACCCGATAGAAGGCGCCGGTATCCTCCAGTACGATCGCCCGGAAACGGCGCGCCAGGGTTTCCGGCAATCGCGTCGCGACTTCCGGGCGGATGTTGAAGTGCTTGAGATTGATATACGGAACTTGCAACTGCCGCGCGAGCGCGCTGCCGATCTGCTCCTCGGTGACGTACCCGGCATCGATGAAGATACGGCCGAGTTTGCGACCGCTGCGCTTTTGTTCGTCGAGCGCCGCCTTGAGCTGATCCTCTGTCAGCAGTTTTTGCTGAAGAAGAATTTCGCCGAGCCTGATTTTTTCCGGTCTGCCCATAAATCGTGATTGATTTTCGGAATTATCTTTCGATCTAACTTTAGGTGTTTGACGCAGTCCATTGAATTACAAGATTAAACTATTAAACCAACTGAATTGCAACAAAAAATGTTCAACATCGTCCTCTTCGAGCCTGAAATTCCGCCCAACACTGGCAACATCATTCGGCTTTGCGCCAATTCCGGGTGCCGGTTGCACCTGGTTCAACCTTTGGGATTCCAGCTCGATGATCGTCAGTTAAAGCGGGCGGGACTGGACTACCACGAATACGCTTCCGTCGAGGTTCACCCCGACTGGCCAGCGCTGCTGCAAGCGCTGCCCGGCCGACGATTCGTTTTCAGCACCAAAGCGGCAACCCGCTTCGATAGCATCGAATACCGGCCGGGGGATGCGTTGATATTCGGTCCTGAAACCCGCGGCTTGCCCGACGATCTTTTAGCAAGCTTCGATCCCCGGCAGCGATTGCGCCTGCCGATGGTAGCGGGGAGCCGGAGTCTTAACCTTTCGAACGCGGTGGCGGTGGTGGTCTATGAAGCATGGCGCCAGAACGGATTTGCCGGAATGGCCAGTTAGCGCCCGCTCTCTTGCTTTGGCCCTCGCTGCAACAGACCGCTGACTAATTCATGAACAGAATTTGTGCCGCCAAGTAACGCCACAACCGCCGCTGTAATCGGCATGTCGACGCCGAGCTGTTTGGATAGCCGTAACACTTCACGCGCCGTGTAGACCCCCTCTGCGACGTGACCGAGCTCTTTCAGGATGTCCGGCAAGGGTCGGCCCGAGGCCAACAACAGCCCGACCCGGCGATTTCTCGACAAGTCCGATGTCGACGTCAACATAAGATCGCCGACCCCCGCCAGTCCCATGAAGGTTTCGACTCGGCCGCCCAGCCGCACCCCCAGCCTGGTTATTTCCGCCAGGCCTCGCGTAATCAGCGCCGCCCTTGCCGACGCTCCCAGATTCAGGCCATCGCACGCCCCCGCCGCAATGGCAATGACGTTTTTCACGGCGCCTCCCGTTTCCACGCCAATCAGGTCGTCGCTGGAATAAACCCGCAACCGGCCGGTATGAAGCTCGCGCGAAGCCAGGGCGGCGAAGTTTGCGTCACGGGATGCCAGCGTCACCGCGGCCGGCAGTCCGCGGGCAACTTCGTTGGCGAAACTCGGCCCGGAAAGCGCGGCGCGGGGCTGTGTCGGCGGCAATTCTTCCTCGGCGATCTGGTGAGGAAACCTGGCGCTGCCGGATTCGAACCCTTTGCACAGCCAAACCACCCCCGCCCTGGACGAGGCGGCCACCTGCCGCAATGTTTCGCGCAATGCCGACGTTGGAACGGCCACGACGATCAGTTCGCATTCTTCAATCGCCAATGCCATGTTCGGCGTAATCCGCACGCTTGCGGGAATCGCCACATTGGGCAAGTAACGGTCATTGATGCGGCCGGCCGCGAGCTTTCGGCATAGGTCTGCGTCGCGCGCCCACAAGGATATTTCATGGTCGGCGGCCAGAGCGACCCCCAAAGCCGTGCCCCATGCTCCAGCGCCCAGGATAGCGAGCCTCATAGACCCCAGAGCTGGCTTACCTTGATAAACCCGACGGCACCATCATGGTGGCGCACCTTGACCCAGCCCACCGCCGTGTCGAGCACTTCCAGGAAAACACTCTTCTCGGCGGTAAAGACCACCGGCGAACTCTCGCTGGCGCCGTGGCGCGCCTCGGCGCTGGCGACTTTTACCATCACGGTACGGCGATCCGACAGGTGGCTGTTTTCGATCCAGGCGAATTCGCCGGTATCGTCGCGGATCTTGGTCCAGCCTTCCAATTTGACGACGACCTCCACTGGATAACCCTGGGAAAGGATGAAAACCTTTTGCGCCTTGGCGGACGGTGCGTCGTAAAGGATGGCGGCCGGCTCGGTGACGGACTTAAACTCCAGCGCCGCCACATTTGCGCTGGCAAGGATAGCTGCCAAAACGGCTGCGTATCGCAGACTGCCGATCACCATGCTGGCCTCCTAATGCGTCACTCCTGCCCCGGCCTGGGTCTTTGCCTCGCGTTGCGCCTGGAATATCGCGTCGAAGTTGACCGGGTTCAACACCACCGGTGCAAACCCCGCGCGGACAACCGCGTCGGAAATGACTTCGCGCACGTAGGGATAAAGAATGTTGGGGCAGGTTATGCCGAGGACGGGAGCGAGTTCTCCCTGCGGTATGTTGCGAATCTGGAACACGCCGCCCTGGCTCGCCTCAACGAGAAAGACGGTCTTTTCGGCGAGCTTCGCCGTGACCGTCACGCTGACCACGACTTCGAAATAGCCTTCATCGATCGGATTGGCGCTGGTATTCATCTGGATCTCGACCTGCGGCGTATCGCGTTCGAGATAAATCTTTGGCGCGTTCGGCACCTCGATAGACAGATCTTTTACGAACAGCTTTTCGATCGAAAAGACCGGCTGGTTGGACTCCTGGCTCATGGTTACGGCTCTCGGTGAGGGGTTGTTAGGTGGTCAGGCAGCGTCGCGCAACAGGGGATCGAGTCCGCCAGCGGCATCGAGCGCGGCCAGGTCATCGAAACCGCCGACATGCCGGTTATCGATGTAGATCTGCGGAACAGTACGCCTGCGGGTGCGTTCCATCATTTCCGCACGGCGTTCGGGCTGCAAGTCGATGCGAATCTTCTCGATTTCCGCAATGCCCTTGCTTTTGAGCAAACGTTCCGCAGCCACGCAATAGGGACAAACCGCCGTGCAATACATGCTGATGCGCGGCATTATTTTTTCTCCACGGGCATGTTGGCCTGTTGCCAGGCGCCGATGCCCCCGGCGAGAACGACGACTTCGGCAAAGCCCGCCTTCTTCAGCAAGGCGATTGCCGCGTGCGATTTGCCTCCCGTCTGGCAAACGACGACTGCCGGACGGTTCTTGAATTTCTCCAGTTCGCCGATGCGCTTGTCGAGTTGCGCGAGCGGGATATTCCTGGCGTTCGGTGCGTGACCCGCATTGAACTCCGCCGGCTCGCGCACGTCGATCAAGATCGCATCCTTGCGGTTGAGCAGCTGGACAGCCTCGAGGGCGCCGACTTCGGCTGCGCCGCTAAGGCGCCGGTTGATCAAGGGCCAAATCAGGATGGCACCGCTCACCGCGGCGGCCAAAACGAGCCATATATTGTTCAGTACGAATTTCACTTTTCAACCTTTTTGTCTTGTCGCCGCGAGAATCGCAGCAACTCCGTCATCCCGGGTTCGCCGGACTTTTCCAGCTCCTGCGCAACCTTAAGAACTTCCCCGCGGTCGTTCGGGTAATTGGCAACGGCCAGATTCCACTGCACCCGCATTCCCTCGAGGTCTCCGGACATCGCCAGCAACAAGGCCTGCCGATACGCAAAATCATTGGAAGGCTGGAATCGCATCGCACGCTGGTTAAGCACGATCTTGTCGTCCAGATGTTCCCGATTCAGCAACATCCGGCGGGCCAGCGCGAATTCGATGAACGGAGCGAATAGCGAAGTGCGTTGCATGTCGACCAGCACCCGAATCCCTGCGTCCCCGGAACCCGGCGCCGCAGCCGACTCACGAATCGCCGTGCCCTGCAACGCCTGCAGGATGCGATAGTCCCGATACACGTTCGCGAACGCTAACGCACCGAGCAAAACTGCCGCGCACAGAATGATCCTGCCGGCGGGTCTATTGTAGGCAGGCGCTTCGCTTTCGGCTGCGCCCAGAGCCACCGCGGCGATCCCCAGAAAATACGCATACCACAGCGGATACTCTAGCATACTGTGCAGTCCGAGCACGCCGAGCACCGCTGCCATCCACCATAGCGCGGGGTCGATCCGTGCACGTCTCAGGGTCCATCCCCACCAGGCCAACCCACCGAGCAAAACGATCAGACCGCAGACGCCAAATTCGGCGCCGATGTGGAATAGGAGATTGTGTGCGTGATCGATAATGCCTTCATCGGTCGCCGAGCCCGGAATCTGTCCGGTCAGCAAAAAATTATTCCAGGCGAATTGCTTGAAGCCCAGGCCGAATACTGGCGCTGCACTGAACATCAGCCATGCCTGACGCCAGAAATGCAGCCGTATCGGGGACGACATTCCTTCGGACTGCACGCGCTCACCCATGGTTTCCACCGCGATCGGACGCTGCGGGAGCAAGCCAGACATTGCCCACTGCGCGACCAGCAGGCCGCCAACAATGACTAAGCTGAAAACGAGCAGCCGCCTGAACTCCACTGATGGTCGCAACTTGCCCATTACCAGGGAGAACACCACAAATGCCGCGGCGTACAGCCAGACGGCACGGGAGCCGGATATCGTCAGAACGGCAAACAGGACGGCGCATATACAGGCAACCGGGACCAACCCGAGGCGGCGTGTGCTCCAGAGATATCCAGCCGAAGCAAGCCCCAGACACAAATAACTCGCCAGGTGATTCGGCTGCCCGGTGTTGGCATAAATCCGGCCATGCGCCTGCGGCAGCATGAATGGCGCCAGCGGCGTTTGCACGCCAAATAACTGGATCAATCCTATGAGCGCGCTGATCACACTGCCTGCGACCAGAAACCAGGCCAATGTCGCAGCAAATGTTGCTGCCCCGAAAACCTGCACCAGCCGGTTGGCCAGCATTGCCAACGCTGCCGCCCACAGGACGTAGAGCGCGCCCAGCAGATTCAACTGGCCGTAAAGTGCCTTGCCCAAGGCAATCTGCAATACCATCAGCGCTGCAAAACCAAGAAACATCAGGCTGATGCGCGGCAGGCGCATTCCCGCCCACAAAGATCGGGCCGCCATCAAAGCGACCGCCACCAGACCCAGCGCAACAGCCACGGCTTCGCCATAAAAGCTGGCAACCGGCGGCTGGAAAACGGGGCTCAGGAAGGGCAGGACACAGCCCAGTCCGAGCAAACCCAGCGCAATACGCGCTGGCAGTGCCGAGCGATCCAACACGGCAACCATCAAATCAGCCTCCATGAATAACGCGGGCAACCGCCGCCTTCATGGCGCCGTTGAGATCGGCAGGACACTCGCCGATGCGGGTAATACAATTCTATCCGTCGGGCGCCAACGCGTCCCCCTCCCTCCAACCTCGCGATCATTACATGTTTCCATGAAAAAACTCGTACTCCTGCGTCATGGTGAAAGTGTCTGGAACAAGGAAAACCGGTTCACCGGCTGGACCGACGTCGATCTTTCGGAGAAAGGCCTCGAAGAAGCCCACGACGCCGGCCGGCTGCTCAAGCAGGAAGGCTTTACTTTCGACCAGGCCCACGGGTCTGTGCTCAAGCGCGCAATCCGCACCATGTGGATTACGCTCGAGGAACTCGATTTAACCTGGATTCCCCAACAGCTTTCATGGCGGTTGAATGAGCGCCATTACGGCGCGCTGCAGGGTCTGAACAAGGCCGACATGGCCCGGCAATACGGGTCAGAGCAGATCCTGGTCTGGCGCCGCAGCTATGACACGCCGCCTCCGGCGCTCGAAAAAAGCGATCCGCGTTATCCCGGCAAGGATCGCCGCTATGCGGACATGCGCCCGCAAGACATTCCGATCACTGAGTGCCTGAAAGACACAGTCGAGCGCTTTCTGCCGCATTGGAACGATGTCATCGCGCCCCAAGTCAAGGCCGGCAAGCGCATCATCGTGGTAGCGCACGGCAACACCATCCGCGCGCTGGTGAAGTATCTCGACAACGTATCGGAAAATGAAATCGTAGGCCTGAACATCCCCACCGGCATCCCCCTTGTTTACGAGCTGGAAGACAACTTGAAGCCCCTGCGCAACTATTACCTGGGCGACCAGGAGAAGGCAAAGCAGGCCGCGGCCGCCGTGGCGGCGCAGGCGCGCGGCAAGTCTTGAGCGCGGCGCGAAAATTCCTTTCGTTGTTTCCAGCCGCGCTCGCGGTCGTGGTGATGGTGGCCGCATCTCCGGCAACCCGGGCGGGCCCACAGGACGATCTGAAGGATATTCGCGGCCGCATCGAAGCCCTGCGCAAGCAGCTCACGGAGTCCGAAAGCTCGAAGGCGGAAGCCGCCGATGCATTGAAGGATTCGGAGCGGGCGGTCAGCGAGACCAGCCGCAAGCTTTACCAGATTTCCGGCCAGCGGCGTGAAGTCAACACCGCGTTGTCCAGGCTGCAAGCGCGGGCTCGTGCCGTGGAAGGCAACATCGCCGACGAACAGGTCACACTAAGCCGGCTGCTCTATCAGCAGTATGTCGGCGGGCAATCGGACGCCGTCAAGCTGGTACTCAACGGCGAAGACCCGAACGAAATCGCCCGCCAGTTGCACTACCTCAGTTACGTCTCCCGCGCCCGCGCCGAACTGCTCGCCAGCCTGCGGGAAAATCTTGCGAGTCTCGACAAGCTGACCGGCGAAACCCGCCGCAAGAGTTCGGAACTGCACGCACTGCAAAGCGAAGAAACTTCGCAAATGCGCCGGCTGGAAAAGGAGAAAGCACAACGCCAGCAGGTTTACGTAAAGGTTTCGGACGATATTGAAAAGAGCCGCAAACAGCTCTCCACGCTCAAGCACGACGAGGAAAGACTGTCGCAACTGATCGAGCGGCTGGCCAGGGAAGCGGCGCGCAAGAGCCACAAGAAGCCGGGAAAACGCCTCACCAATAAGGCTTTGCCCAATGCCGATAGTGGAGCAGGGCCATTCCGTGAACTGAAGGGCAAACTGCGATTGCCGGTGATCGGGGAACTGATGAACCGATTTGGCAGCCCAAGACAAGACAGCGGGCTTTCCTGGAAAGGACTGTTTATTTCCGCCAGGACAGGGCGGGAGGTCAAAGCCGTCGCAGAGGGCCGGGTCGTGTACGCCGACTGGTTGCGCGGCTTCGGTAACCTGCTGATTCTCGACCACGGCGACGGTTATATGAGCCTTTACGGCAATAATGAGTCGCTGCTCAAGCAAGTCGGCGAAGAGGCCAAGGCCGGCGACACCATTGCCGCCGCTGGCAACAGCGGTGGCAACCCCGATTCGGGTTTATACTTTGAGTTGAGATTTCAGGGAAAGCCTTTCGACCCCATCCCTTGGGTAACGTTGAAATAAGACCGCGCGACATCGGGTTGCGCGCATGAGGAGTCATGAAGATGCAAAGCAAATTTCGGCAGGTTGGCCTGATCGTCCTCGGGGCGATCCTTGGCGTGCTGATCAGCCTGAACTTTTCCGCCGTTGCGCAAAAAAGCGCGGGCCCGCTGCCGATCGAGGATCTGCGCGCCTTCACGGAAGTATTTGGCCGCATCAAGAATGACTATGTCGAGCCGGTCGACGACAAGAAGCTCATTTCCGAGGCGATCAACGGCATGTTATCCGGCCTGGATCCGCATTCCGCCTATCTGGACGCCGAAGCGTTTCGCGACCTGCAGGTTGGCACCCAGGGCGAATTCGGCGGCCTGGGCATCGAAGTCGGCATGGAAGACGGATTCGTCAAGGTCGTCGCGCCCATCGAAGATACGCCGGCGTGGCGCGCCGGCCTCAAGTCGGGCGACCTGATCATCAAGCTCGATGACGCCAACGTGAAGGGCATGACGCTCAACGATGCGGTCAAGCGCATGCGCGGCAAGCCCAACACGCCGATCACGCTGACCTTCGTTCGCAAAGGCGACACCAAGCCGCGTGTTGTCACCCTGACCCGCGCTGTGATTCAGATCCAAAGCGTGAAGGCTAAGCTGCTCGAACCGGGGTACGCCTACTTCCGCGTGACCCAGTTCCAGGAGCACACCGGTGAGACGCTGGCGAAATACGTCGAGAAGCTGTTCAAGGATAACAATGGTGCGATGAAGGGCATCATCCTCGACCTGCGCAATGATCCGGGCGGTCTGCTGAACGGCGCCGTGGCAATTTCGTCCGCTTTCCTGCCAAGTGAAGACCTCGTGGTCTACACCGAAGGCCGCACCGAAGACGCGAAGATGAAACTGTTCGCGCGCCCCGAGTACTATCTGCGCGGCAGCAAGGACGACTATCTCAAGAAGCTCCCCAAGGAGATGAAGACGCTGCCGATGGTGGTACTGGTCAACAGCGGCTCCGCATCGGCGTCGGAAATCGTTGCGGGCGCCCTGCAGGATCACAAGCGTGCGGTGGTGATGGGCACGCAAACATTCGGCAAGGGATCGGTGCAGACCATCCTGCCGCTCGGTAACGGCACGGCGATCAAGCTCACGACCGCACGTTACTACACGCCGAACGGACGCTCGATCCAGGCCAAGGGCATCACCCCGGACATCATCGTCGAAGAAGCCACGGTGACCGAGGGCGAGGCTGCAACCAGGCTGCGCGAAGCCGATCTGGACCGTCACCTGGCCAACCCGCAAGGCGGCACTCCCGAAGCCAAGCCGGCTCAGCCCCAAGCCGTGCCGGCCACGCCGCCGGCTGCGCCGAAGCCCGAGGAAAAGCCCGCCGACGACGGCACGCCGCCCGACATCGTGTCGAAAAACGACTACCAGTTGAACCAGGCGCTGAATCTGCTGAAAGGCCTGCAGATTATTGGCAAGAGATAAAGCAGTACGGCAAGTGCAGTGACGGAAGGCCCGCCCAGCGCGGGCCTTCCGCGTTAAGATGCCCGCAAAATCCGCTGCCCTGAGTGAAATAGGCCCTGAGCGAAATAGCCCTCAAGCGAAATGGACGACAACCAGCTTTTGCGTTACAGCCGCCACATCCTGCTGCCCGAGATCGAAATCGACGGACAGCAGAAGCTGCTCGATGCGCATGTGTTGATAATCGGCGTGGGCGGGCTGGGCGCGCCGGTTTCACTTTATCTGACGGCAAGCGGCGTGGGCCGGCTGACGATCTGCGACGACGACCGCGTCGACCTGACCAACCTGCAACGCCAGATCGTGCACTTCACCGATTCGATCGGCGAACGCAAGGTCGATTCCGCGCAACGCACGCTGGCGCGCATCAATCCGCAAACCGTTGTCACGCCCATTGCGGAACGCGTCGCCGGTGAGCGGCTGGAACAACTGGTCCAGTCCGCGGATGTGATTGTCGATTGCACCGACAACTTCGCCACACGCCACGCGATCAACCGCGCCTGTGTGCGTTTTGCCAGGCCGCTGGTGTCGGGCGCCGGCGTTCGCTTCGACGGGCAGGTCGCGGTGTTCGACCTGCGTCGCGCGGACAGCCCGTGCTATCACTGCCTGTTTCCGGAAAGCGGCGACCTCGAAGAAATGCGTTGCGCCGTCATGGGCGTATTCGCGCCGCTGGTCGGCATCATCGGCTCGATCCAGGCCGCCGAGACGCTGAAATTGCTGATCGGGGCAGGCAAGGATCTTACCGGGCGCCTGCTGCTGCTTGATGCCCTGACAATGGAGTGGCGCAGCGTGCGTCTGAAGAAAGACCCGCAGTGCGCGGTATGCGGCGCCGGAGAGAGCGCCCGGCGACCGAAGGTCGCGTGATTAAGCGATTGGGCAATTAAGTGATTGAGTGACTCAATCCCGCAATCGCTGAATCGCGCAATCGCCCGACCATTCAATCACCCAATCGCCCAATCGCGGAACTACGCAATCACTCTTTGCGGAATTCCACGCGCGTCCTGCCGTTTGCGGCGGACACGTAGATCATTTCCTTGCCAGTCACTTCTTTGAGTTTCCACGCGGCGGCAAATCCCACCGGCAGCAGGCTGGGCAGCGTCGAGGATTCGATCTTGGTGTGCAGGTACCCATCGCGCACCGTCCAGTTGCCGCTCGCACTGAAGTAGTACACCAGCCGGCCATTCCGGACTTCGAAATTGGGACGATTCGGCAGGTAAAAATCGGCGGGCACGAGCATGCGTAACTCGCCCTGCCAGTTGACCCGTCCCCCAGGCAGCAGTGTGAACTGGGTTTCCACGATCACATCGTCGGAGGCGACTTCTCGCGATCCCCAGGTGCCGACAAGCACCTTCGCGAATTCATCGTCCGACGCGCCGCAGCCGCCAAGCAGCGCGGCAACCAGCGCAAAAAAGATAATTCTTACGGTCGGCAATTGAAGCCCCGCATCAAACCAGCGCGGGCCATTGCGCGGCCCACTGCTCTGTTGGATCGCGCCTGAAGCCGCTCTTGGCGAACTGGTGCCAGCGGCCGATCACGAAAGCGATCATGAGATTGGCCTGGGCAGCCGCGTCGGTGCTTTCCGCGATCTGCTTTTCCGAAATGGCGAAACGCAGCGACTGCTTGAGCGTTGCCTCCAGGCGGTCATGCAACTGGTTGATGCGCGTCTGCAGGCGCTCGTCTTCGTTGACCAGCGCGTCGCCGATCAGCACGCGCGTCATGCCGGGATTCTTCTTGGCGAAGCCGAGCAACGACGACATGATCGCCTCGAGTTGCTTCAGTCCGCTGGTTTCTTCCGCGGTGATCTTGTTCACCAGGCCAAACAGGGTCTGCTCGATGAATTCGATCAATCCCTCGAACATCTGCGCCTTGCTGGCGAAATGCCGATACAGCGCGGCCTCGGAAACGTCGAGCCGGGCGGCGAGCGCGGCGGTGGTGATCTTTTCCCCCTTGGGATTTTCGAGCATGCTCGCAAGGGTCTGCAAAATCTGCAGCTTGCGTTCTCCGGGCTTCATTGGCATGGCGGCTCTGAGAGGGTGTAGCTGCGCTGATTGGGGTTGAGGGCGAACAAAGGTTACCCGAACGCCGCGAAATTTAACACGAACCGCGCGAAGCGGCGTGGCTCAAAGGCGATGCAGCAGCCTGGGCAGACGGAACAGTTGCCGCACGCTGGCATCCACCCACGCCGGGGCGTAATTCGATTCGGTCACCCAGACGGTTTTCATGCCCAGCCGCCGGGCGGTGCGCAAATTCTCAAGACTGTCTTCCACCATGATGCAGCGCGAAGGCGCCAGGCGGTGTGCATGCAGCAAGCGTACAAAGCCGTGCGCCTGCGGCTTGGGCCGGAAGCGGGTGCGCTCGATGGAAAACACGTCGTCGAACAGATCGCCTACTCCCAGCACCTGCAGGACGGCCCGCGCGTAATGACCGGGTGCATTGGAAAACACGATCTTGCGTCCCGGCAGGCGCCGCAGCACGGAGCGCAGTTCGCGCCGGCCCACGACCATGCGCTCGATGTCGAGGACAGGATGGGTTTCGCGCAGGAAATGCCCCGGATCGACGCTGTGATGCCGGATCAGTCCGATCAGGGTTGCGCCATAGCGCTTCCAGTACGCGTCGCGCAATTCGTCGGCCTCTTCCGCCCCAAGATCGAGCAATCTGGCGACGTATTCGGTCATCGAACGATTGATGTGCGGAAAGATGTGCGGACGCGCATCGTGCAGCGTGTTGTCGAGATCGAATATCCAGACCCTCGACCTGCCGCCGGCGGAAAATCCCATATTCAGCGAGCACCCCGCTAGCGGTTGCGGATCAGCGTTCCCACACCCTGATCGGTCAACACTTCCAGCAACAATGCGTGCTCGACCCGCCCGTCGATGATATGCACGCTCTTGACGCCGCTTTTGGCCGCGTCCAGCGCCGAGCCGATCTTGGGCAGCATGCCGCCGTGGATGGTGCCGTCGGCGAACAGGTCCTCCACCTGCCTGGGTGTCAAACCGGTCAGCAGCTTGCCGTCCTTGTCGAGCACGCCGGGGGTATTGGTCAGCAGGATCAGTTTCTCCGCGTGCAGGATCTCCGCCAGCTTGCCGGCCACCAGGTCGGCATTGATGTTGTAGGACTCGCCATCCTCCCCGACGCCGATAGGGGCCACCACGGGAATGAACTCGCGGCTTTCCAGCAATGAAATGACTTCCGGATCGATGCTCTGGATCTCGCCGACCTGGCCGATGTCGAGCATGTCATTCGCGTTATCCTTGTTGGGCAGCAACAGTTTCTTGGCGCGGATGAAGGACCCGTCCTTGCCGGTGAGGCCAATGGCACGGCCGCCGTTCTGGTTGATCAGGTTGACGATCTCCTTGTTGACCAGGCCGCCCAGCACCATCTCGACGATGTCCATGGTTTCGCGATCGGTGACGCGCATGCCCTGGATGAACTCGCCCTTTTTTCCGACCCGCCTGAGCATGTCGTCGATCTGCGGCCCGCCGCCGTGGACCACGACCGGATCCATGCCGACCAGCTTAAGCAGCACGACATCGCGCGCGAACGAGTGCTTGAGCTTCTCGTCGGTCATGGCATTGCCGCCGTATTTCACGACGATGGTCTTGCCATGGAAGCGGCGGATGTAAGGCAGCGCTTCGGCGAGGATCTGCGCTTTCTGCGCGACTTCAGCGGGAGACAGGGACATGGCGCACCAGAGTGGGCTCGGGACGCGCGAATTCTAACCGACCACCAGCCTGGCAACCAACGACGTAAAAAAGGGGCGGCCGAAGCGCCCCTTTATTGAATGCTACCAACCCGCTTATTGGATCGAAAGCTTCCTGGCGGGCGCGACGGCCTTCTTGGGCAACCGCAGTTCCAGCACGCCATTCGTGTACTTGGCTTCCGACGCCGCTTCGTCCACCTCCTGCGCCAGGCTGAACGCGCGGTAGACCTTGCCGTAATAGCGCTCCGAGCGCAGCACCCTCTCGCCCTGCTTTTCTTCCTGGTGATTTTTAACTTCGGCCGTAATCGCGACCTGGTTGCCGTCGATGGTGACCTGGATGTCGTCTTTCTTCACACCAGGTATTTCGGCGTGCACGGTGTAGGCTGCTTCATCTTCCGTCACATCCATGCGCGCTTCCGCAACCGGCTCGGCGTCGAACGCCGACGGACGCGCGATAAAGCTCCTGAACAAGCTGTCGACGGAACTGTCGTACGGGGTGTATCGGATCAAACTTACCATAGTGTTTCTCCTTGAATTGCGGGCGCGTATCACCCTTGACCGCTATATGAGCCCCCACCCGACTATTTCAAGAGCATCTTTGCCGGTCCCCGGAATGGCGGGCCTCGGGCTTTGGGGACTAAACTTCCGGATTCAAGGCGGCCTCAGGCGCAAGCCAGGCGTCGCGGGGCGCTGCATCCAATTGGCGGTGCATTGCGTACTTGGGTCTACGGCAGGCAAATACGGCCGTAACCAGGCAGATCGTCATTCACATTCGAAGGAGAGCGAACCATGGAAGGCAAGAAAATCTTGGGCTTGGCGGTAGCGGCTTCCGCTGCTGCACTTTTCATCACCGGCTGTGCGAACATGGGCGGCGGCACCCATTCCGGCACTGAAGCGAAGGTCGCCTGCAGCGGCGGCAACGCCTGCAAGGGCCAGAGCGAGTGCAAGAGCGCGAACAGTTCCTGCAAAGGCCAGAACGCCTGCAAGGGCCAGGGCTTCGTTTCCCTGACGTCGGAAGAATGCAAGAAAGCGACCAACCGCTCGTAATGTTCGGGTGCGGGAACGCCGGCGTGCCGGCCTTCCCGCACCAGGCACGCTCGAAAGGTTCTTCATGACGGCGGCTTTGGGATTCGGGCTCGGCCTGCGCACCGATCACTACGAGGCGATCCTCGAATCGCATCCGCGGGTCGACTGGTTCGAGGCGCTCAGCGAAAACTATCTGGTGCCCGGCGGCAAGCCGCTGTATTACCTAGATCGCATCCGCGCCGATTACCCCATCGTCCTGCATGGCGTGTCGCTTTCGATCGGCAGTGCGGATCCCCTCGACCGCGATTATCTCAAGGCGCTGAAACAGCTCGCGCAGCGCGTTGAACCGGCCTGGGTCTCCGATCACTTGTGCTGGACCGGCGTGGCCGGCAAGAACCTGCACGACCTGTTCCCGATTCCCTACACCGAGGAAGCCGTCGAGCACGTCGCCGCCCGCGTGCGCGAAGTGCAGGATTTCCTCGGCCGCCGCATCCTGCTCGAAAACGTATCGAGCTACGTGACCTTCCGCGGCTCCGAGATGAGCGAGTGGGATTTCTTGTCCGAGATCGCGCGGCGTGCCGACTGCCAGGTGCTGCTCGACGTAAACAACATCTATGTCAGCGCGTTCAACCACGGCTTCGATGCCCTCGAGTTCCTGAACGGCATTCCCGTCGAGCGTGTGCGCCAGATCCACCTGGCCGGCCACAGCAACTGCGGGACGCACATCATCGACACGCACGATGCCGAAATCATCAACGCGGTCTGGGACCTGTACGCCACGGCGGTGCGCCGCTTCGGCAACGTGGCGACCATGATCGAGCGCGACGACCACATTCCGCCGCTGGCGGATCTGGTTGCGGAACTCGGCCGAGCGCGCGAAATCGCCGCGCATTCCCTACAGGCCAAAGCGGCGTGAACAGGTTATGAAGCAACTTGCCACAACCGAAGCGCATTTCCAGGACTACGTGCTGACGGGCAACCCCGCCATTGATGGAGAAATCGACGGCGACGGCGCCGAATTCCGTAACGCGCGCCTGGCCATCTACCGCGACGCCTACCGCCTGCGCCTGATCGAGGTCCTCGGCAACGACTATGACGTCCTGCACGCCTACCTGGGCGACGACTCCTTCGACGCCCTGGCGGCCGAATATGTTGCCGCGCATCCCTCCACGTTTCGCAACGTGCGTTGGTTCGGCGGCCGGATGGCGGATTTCCTGGATGCGACGCCGCGCTACGCCAACCATCCCGAGCTGGGCGAGCTCGCCCGCTTCGAATGGTCGCTGGGCATGGCCTTCGATTCGCCGGACGAGGACCCGGTGCAATTCGCAGAAGTCGCGGGCGTGCCGCCGGAAGCCTGGGCGGACCTTCGCTTCAGGCCCCACCCGAGCCTGCGCCGGATGGGCCTGCATACGAATGCGGTCGCAATCTGGAAGGCAATTGGCGATGAGGCCGATCCGCCGGCCGCGGAAACATTTACCGCACCGGTCGCTTGGGCGATCTGGCGCAAGCAGCATTCGCCGTTTTTCCGGTCGCTGGAAGAAGACGAGGCCTGGGCGCTGGGCGCGCTGCTGGCCCAGGCCAGTTTCGGCGAGATTTGCGCCGGCTTGTGTGAATGGGTTGCCGAAGACGCCGCGCCGGCGCGCGCCGCCGGCTTGCTACGCGGCTGGGTCGAAGAAGGCTGGATTGCGGAACTGCTGATTGCGGCCTAGCGGCCGGTAGTTAATGATGCTCGTGCTTGTCAGCAGTCCCGGCATCGCGATCGCGCACCTGGGCTTCGACCACGATTTGATGCTGGTGTTTGGAACTGTCCTCGACGGTGAGTTCGAGTTTCAGCTTCTGCCCGGTCACCAGCGATTGCTTGAGGTCGAACAGCATGACGTGATAGCCGCCCGGCGCGAGCTTCACCCGCTTGCCGGCCGGCAGTTCCAGGAAGGGCACGGCGCGCATCCTCATCATGCCCTTTTCCATTTTCATCTGGTGCACTTCCGCCGTTTCCGACGCCACGCTCTTGGCGCCGGTCAGGCGCAGATTCTGCCGCGCGACGAGTTCCATGTAGACACCGCCGACCTTCTGCCCCGGCACGGTCGCCCTCGCCCAGGGGTCGACCACCTTGACCAGTTCGGCGGCGTGCGTGCCGCCTGCCAGGAGGCTGACCAGCAGCACCGTGGTGCAATAACCGTATCTGAGCAAAGGGTTCGTCATGATTGAGTGAGCTCTCCATCGGTTGCGATCACCGGCAGCGCGCATTGTTCCAGACGCCAAGCCAAGGGGCAATCGGGAATGCGATACGCGTCCTGTATAATGCGTACGCTTCACGATGATGAAATTTCTCGTCCTTCTCGCGCTTTTTTTCCCCAGCCACCTGGCCTTCGCCCAGGCTCCGGCACTGTCCTCGAGATCCTACCT
>JANXVW010000331.1 GCA_025351455.1 Betaproteobacteria bacterium
CTCTACGGTAATGACCCCCTCTTTGCCAGCCGAGATGTTGACGTTGGTGCTTAATTCTTTTCGGGTGTCCTGCACATATTTCTCGTCGTACAATTCTCTAAGCTTGAAGCGTTCGATGATCGCATCCGCAATCGTGCGGCTTTTGAGCATCGCTACGAACACATCGTTCGGATTCTTGATCCCCAGGCTGCTGCCCGCCACACCCGCCAATGCGCCAAGCTGACCGAGCATCGCGGCCGCGCTGGACTGCGACTGTTGGGGGGGGAGGATCTTGGTTGTGGCGGTGTACCAGTTAGGCATCAGGAGCGTAACGCCTGCGGCAATTACGGCGGCGAGGAGAGGCAGACCGAGGACGAGTTTTTTGTGCTTGGCGAGGACGATTGCGATATCCAACAGACTGATCTCATCCGTCTCTTCCGAGCGCTGCGGGCTGGGCGCTGACGCAGATTGCTTATTTTTGTCGTCACCCATCAAAAGCCCTTCAATACTTTGATGCCGACGACTCCCAGCGTGAATTGATAGAAAATCTGGCTCCAGTCCTTGAGCTCCCTGCTCCAATTGAATTTGATCAATTCTTCCGGCACGACGATGGCATCGCCAGGGACGAGAACCTGGCCGTCGAAACCGTTGAAGAACCAGCCACGCTGCTGGCGGCTCACCACTGAGCCATCGGCCTTCACCAGGTATACGCTGCCTTTGTCGGCATCTTTGGTCGGGCCGCCGGCCTGGCCTAGATAGTCGCCGGCGCGTTTGCCGTTGCGGTACATGAAATCGTTCTGGTTATAGACCGCGCCAAAGACGCTGACGGTGGAGGGTTTAGCCGGGATGAACAAATGGTCGCCGTCTTCCAGCGCCAGGGCCGGCAGGTCTTTCAGGCTTGCGCCTTCGCGCGGCACTTCCAGCACGATGCGCCCCGTCGCCTTGATCTGGCGCAGCTTGCCGATTAGCGCCTTCTGCGCCTGCGCCTGCTGGCTTAGGGTTTCCGCATCTTCCTTGCTGACCACGTTCTGGCTGCGCTCGGTTGCAGCGCGCGCGGCTTCCGTCTCCAGTTTATCGAGGGAGTCATTCAAGCGCTTCTGTTGCTGCACACGGGCTGACTCGCGCGTGAATTCGGCGGCATAGATATAGGCGTTGCCGGTGACGCCGCCGATGCGCATGACGAACTGGCGCAACGTCTCGTTGGGCAGCACCCGATAGATCCCTGCGTTGGGGAATTCGCCGTCCACGCGCACATACTTGGCCTGCTTATCCTGCGGGACGGCCATTTCGTTGCGGGTGAAGATAGTGATTTCATCTCCGGGTTGCAGGGTGAGATCCTGAGACGGATCCTTGGTCAGTACCGCCTTGCCCAGATCGAAGGGGACGGTGGTCTTGCTCAGATCCGCGGGATTGAGCCGCACGATGTTGGCGAACTCCCAATTGATGTCGCTGCGCAGGCCGTCGCCTTTGAGGTTGCCCCAGTAGTCGTAGTAATCGATGAGCCACTTCGCGTCGGGAATGACGTTGGTGACTTTCATGCCTTCGCGCCAGGCGAAACGTCGTGCAGGCGCGCCGAGCAGGCTGCCCTGCAACACCACGTCCGCATCGGTCTTCGGCAACACGTCGTTGGCCGCATAGATGGTGACGATATCGCCCGCCTGCAGCAGTAAGTTTTCTTGCTGGTTGCCGAGAATCGCAACGCCGAGGTTGAAAGGATAGAGCCGCGAAGCCAGTGTCGCCTTGTCCAGCCGCTGGATGGCGGCGAAATCCCAGTTAATCTCGCGTTCTTTTACCTTGGCGGTCAGGTTGCCCTTGTTCTGACGGTCGTAAAAGGCATGGGTGATGAGGTCGTTGTTGTCGTGCAGGAGATCGCCGACGCGCATGCCCTGATGCCACGGATAGCGCGCCGGGAGAGCGACGCTTCCCTGCAGGGTGATGGCATTGTCAAAACGCGGCGACAGCGGCTTGACCCGAACCACGTCACCGTCTTTGACTGGCTTGGCGAGCCCAACTTTGTCTAGTGTGAATTCGTCCACCGTCCGCACGGTGCGGTTATCGATGCGCTCAAGCAAGACGCTCTGCCCGAACGCCGTGGTGGTGAGGCCGCCCGCCATGGCGATCAAGTCATCGAGGGTCTGCGGGCCCTTGAGTTCGAAGATCGCGGAGTTGTTCACGCTGCCATTAATGGCGGCGAGTGGCCCGATGGGGGGCACAAAAATGACATCGCCGGGGAGGAGCTGCGAATCTTTCGATTTGTCTCCCTTGAGCAGGAGGTCATAGATATCGAACTCGGTGACGACCCGATCGGCGCGCTTTAACTGGATGCGACGCATCGAACCCTTGGTACTGGGGCCGCCGGAGGCGAACAACGCATTGACCAGGGTGGAAAGCGAACTGACCGTGTATGAGCCGGGCTTTCTGACCTGGCCCACCACGAAGATTTGGACCGAGCGCAATTCGCCCAAGGTCACGACGAGATCGAAATTCTTGAAGATGCGGCCCACCGCACTGCGCACGCGCGCATCTAGATCCTGATAGCGCGTCGCTGCGACATTGATGGAACCGACTTTGGGGATATAGATGCGACCATTGCGATCGACGGTCGCGCGCACATCGACATCAATCTGGCCCCAGGCCCGGACCAGGATCTCATCGCCCGGCCCAATCACATAGTCGGACGGGACAGGTACGCGCTCGAGGGGCGCGAACGTACTAAGCCCGCCTTCGAACAGCTCATACCCGAATAGTTTTAGATCCTTGCCAAGAGATTTCTGAATGAAGTCCTGAAATTCGTTGCGCTCCAGCGCGGTCGTGACGGGCTGCTGAATGATCGGACGTTCGGCAGTGGGTGCCGGCGCGGGTGAACTGATTTTGTCGGTCGCCGGCGCAGGCGCTGGCGTGACGATGGTCGGCGAGCGGATGGGGAGGGTTGACGGCTGGGGTCCAGAAGAATCGAACTTCGGTTCCTGGCCTGTGCCGGGTGTCTGTGCCGGCAACGCTTCGGAAAACAATGCTGCCGCGACGAGCGCGAGACCCAACCCTCCTTTTTTTAAATTCATCTGCCCTTTGCCTCGCGACGCGTTGGATTTATGCCGCATTTTCTGGCACGTAGTATATAGGCAGCGCCCCGAGCGGGGAAAGGTCCGAC
>JANXVW010000044.1 GCA_025351455.1 Betaproteobacteria bacterium
TAGTGGCGGTTGGCCGTCTCGTATTCCACGTGCGCGGTGTTGATCGTGATCCCGCGTGCCTTTTCTTCCGGCGCCGCATCGATCTGGTCGTAGTTCTTCGCTTCCCCACCGAATTTCTTCGACAGCACGTGCGTAATCGCCGCCGTCAGCGTCGTCTTCCCGTGGTCCACGTGCCCGATCGTCCCTACATTCACGTGCGGCTTCGTGCGCTCAAACTTTCCCTTTGCCATCTCGCTATCCTCTGAATTAACTTCTTTATAACTGGAGCAACCCTTGACATCTTGGAGCCCATGACCAGGATTGAACTGGTGACCTCTCCCTTACCAAGGGAGTGCTCTACCACTGAGCTACATGGGCAAACTCGCCGGAACACCTTCACCTGCACTGACGTCCCGCCTTCAAGTCTTCTAAAACCACCGCCCGGCGAATTCCTGGAGCGGGTGAAGGGAATCGAACCCTCGTCGTAAGCTTGGAAGGCTTCTGCTCTACCATTGAGCTACACCCGCGAATCCGCGCTCTTCGTATGTATAACCTACCGATTCCCCGGCACGAAGACACCCGACAACCCAAACCCGCCGCCGTCGCCCATCCCGTCTTGCAGTTATTTTGGTGGAGGGGGAAGGATTCGAACCTTCGAAGGCAGAGCCGTCAGATTTACAGTCTGATCCCTTTGACCGCTCGGGAACCCCTCCGAACGAAACCGCGGATTATCGATAAGAATCGAAGACCTGTCAAACCTTTGCAGGCCGGCAAGCATAGTCCAAAGCGCCCGGAACGCGGTCTTGCAAGGGCGTCACGCGTTCAGATTGCCGGATTGGGGTAACGCTGGTGAATGGCATCGATTTCCGCAAGAACGTATTCCTGCAAGGTAACCCCTTCGGCATCGATGTCTTCCCGCAACTGATCCAGGGTGGTTGCGCCAATGATAGTGCTCGCGCAGAACCAGCGACTGCGCACGAAAGCGAGAGCCAAGGAGGCCGGGGACAAATTTGCCTTCATCGCCAGGTCCGCATAGGCAGCCACGGCAGGCAACACGTTCGGCTTGTCATAGCGCTGCCCGAATAGTGGAAACCGGGTCAGGCGGGCACCGGCGGGCTGGGCCCCGTTCAGATACTTTGCCGACAGATGCCCAAACCCAAGCGGGCTGTAGGCAAGCAACGGGATGCCTTCGCGGCGCGTAACTTCGGACAACCCCATTTCGAAACTCCGGTTCAGCAGGCTGTAGGCGTTTTGGATCGAGGCCATCATGGGCAGGCCTTTTTCGCGGGCGACGCGCATGAACTCAAGAACCCCCCACGGAGATTCATTGGATAGTCCCACGTGGCGGATTTTCCCGGCCTTCACGAAGCCCGCGAAGGCCTCCAGTTGCTCCTCGATGGAAGCCGTTGCCCGTTCCTGCTTCGGGTCATAAAACGTATTGCCGAACAAAGGCAGATAACGGTCCGGCCAATGAATCTGATAAAGATCGACGTAGTCGGTCTGCAGTCGTTTGAGGCTGCCGTCCAGTGCTTCCTGAATGGTTTTGCGGCCGATCGGGCCAGGGCCGCCGCGGACCCAGTCGAACCCGCGGCCTTGGGCCGTAATTTTCGTGGCGACGATCCACTTGTCGCGCCTCTGCTTTTTGAGCCAGGTGCCGAGGTAGGTTTCGGTCCGCCCCTGGGTCTGCGCCTTTGGCGGCACCGGATACATCTCGGCCACATCGATGAAGTTGATACCGCGTGAGGCCGCGTAATCGAGCTGCTGATGCGCCTCTTTTTCGCTGTTCTGCTCTCCCCATGTCATCGTACCGAGGCAAATTTCCGACACATTGAGGTCGCTCGATCCCAGCTTGCCGTACTTCATTCCCATCTCTCCCGTTATGTTTCCCGCGTTCCGACCATTCGCCGTCTTAAATGCCGTTTGCCCGATTCATCGCAATCCGACGATCATCTCTATTTCCACCGCCGAGTTGCGCGGCAGTTCCGCCACGCCGACAGCACTCCGAGCATGCCTGCCAGCCTCTCCGAATACCTCGACGAGCAATTCCGACGCCGCGTCGATGACCTTGGGCTGCTGATTGAAACCCGGCGCGGAGGCGACAAAACCAGTGATCTTCAGGATCCTCTCCACCCGATCGAGCGATCCGAGGGCCTGGGTCAGGCAGGCCAGCCCCTGCAGGATGCAAAGGCGCGCCGCCTCCCTGGCTTGCTCCAAATTCACCTCGCCTCCGGCTTTACCCGTGATGAAGTTATCGCCCCGGCGCGGTAACTGCCCGCTGACAAAGGCAATACGGTCGTGGATGGTGACCGGAACATATTGGAAAGCAGGCATGGCGGCGACCGGCAGATCAATTCCCAGTTCCGCGAGTTTTTTTGCAATCATCCGATCGGCCCTTGAATAAATTGCGACTTCATGGCGTACCTTGAAAAGCGGGTGAAATCGCGCCATATGCCAAAGCATACGCGCGGCTGCGCGGCTACTTTCCGGGTGCCCCCATGCAAATCGTCTATGACAGCCAGAACTACCATGTAATCGAATACTCCGGCATCGACGGATTCGAAGTCACCAACAATTCCGCGCACGCCTGCGCCTATTTCCACGGGCCGGTAGCCGTCGCCTTTCGCGACAATTTCGCGAAATTCATTGCGGAAAATCCGTCGGTTGATTCCGTCGATGAGTTTCTCGGCGGTTTCGATTCGTTGATGAACCTGCCCACCGTCCTGCACTGATCCAGACACCCGCAGATCTCAGGCAAGTTTGACCAACTGCTTGCCGAGGTTGCGCCCCTGCAGCATGCCGATGAATGCCCCCGGCGCGTTCTCAAGGCCAAGCGCGATCGTTTCCCTGTAGTTGATTTTTCCGCCCAGAAGCCATGCAGAGAGGTCTGCGAGCGCTTCGTCCCATATCTCGAGATGCTCGGAAATGATGAAGGCCTGCAGCCTGACCCTGCTTACCAACAATGATTGAAGGTGTTGCACCCCGTAAGTCGTGGAATTGTCGTACTCGGACACATATCCGCAAAACGGGATTCGGGCAAATGCATTGAGCAGGGGCAAGACGGCATCGAACACACGCCCGCCGACATTCTCGAAGTAAATGTCGATTCCGTCCGGCGTCGCCTCGCGCAACCGGCTTTCGAACGCGTCCGCCTTGTAGTCGACGCATGCATCGAAGCCGAGGTCCTTCACGACGTAGTCGCATTTTGCGGTTCCGCCGGCGATGCCGACAACCCGGCATCCTTTGAATCGCGCGACCTGTCCGACGACGCTGCCGACTGCGCCGGACGCCGCGGATACGACCACCGTTTCGCCCGGTTTGGGCTCGCCGATCTTCAGCAATCCGTACCAGGCCGTCACCCCTGGCATGCCGACCACGCTCAACGCCGTCGACAACGGCGCGCCGCGCATGTCGATTTTTCGCAACGTGCCGCCGCCCACCGCCGCATATTGCTGCCATCCCGCCCGCGCGCTGACGATATCGCCCGTCCTGAACCGTGGATCTTTCGACTCGGCCACTTCGGCGATAGTGCCCCCTACCATGACCTCGCCGATTTGCACCGGCGGTGCGTAGGACTTGCCTTCGTTCATGCGCATGCGCATGTAAGGATCAAGCGACAGAAAAAGGTTGCGCACCAATACTTCGTCCTTGCCGGGCGACGGCATCGCCGCCTCGACAAAACGGAAGTTATTTTCGGCAACGGAGCCTTGCGGCCGGCTGGCGAGGACTACCTGCAGATTTTTCATCGAGGTCGAAATGAAAACGGCACGGCGAAAGCTGCCGTGCCGGTAAAAAAACCAGCTGCTTCTACTTCGGAACCATTGCCTGGAAGAACGGCACGTAGGCCTGCAGCATGATCAGAACGCCGACCAGCGCGGCGAGCGAAATGCTGTGCCAGAAAACAAATCGCAAGATTACGCCCTCCCTGCCCTGCTGATTGGTTGCAACCGACGCCACTACAATGCTCTGCGCGTCGATCATCTTGCCCATCACACCGCCGGAACTGTTCGCCGCCGCCATGAGCGTCGGGCTCAGACCCAGCTTGTTAGCCGTGATCACTTGCTGGCTCCCGAACAATGCATTGGAGCCCGCATCCGTTCCGGTCAACGCGACGCCGATCCATCCGATCATCGTTCCGAAGAACGGATACAGCCAGCCCGTGTTGGCAAACGCCAGGCCGAGCGTTCCATCCATGCCACCGTATCGCGTGATGTAGCCCAGCGCCAGCATCGCCAGGATCGTCAGCAGCGAGTATTTCATGATGCCGAAGGTCTCGATCCAGGTCTTGAACATGTCCTTGACCTTGTACCCCATCACGAAACCGGCGATCACCGCCGCAATCAGGATGCCGGTACCCGTCGCGGAAACCAGGCCCCACTTCCAGACCGCCGGTTCGAGTCTTGGCACGGCGACTGCCGGCACCACGCGCTGGACAAGGTTGTGCAAGCCCGGGATTTGCCATTCCCAGTAGATACCCTTCATATTCAGGAATGCCTTGACCACGGGCAAGCCCCACAGAAACAACACCACGGTCAGAATCACCCAAGGCGTCCACGCCTTGATCACCAGGTCGCGGCTGTGTCCGTGATGTACCTGCGCGGCTTGCGCCCTGGGGACCGTGACGCCGGCCCCAGACGCGTCGAGCATGACGGTCTTCGGCTTCCAGATCGCCAGGAATACGGCAAGGGAAATCATCGAGATCATCGCACCGAGCATGTCCACCAGCCACGGGCCGTGATAGTTCGAGATCAGGAATTGTGGAATGGCGAAAGACAGACCTGCGACGAGAACCGCGGGCCACACTTCCACCGTGCGGCGCCAGCCGCAGAACGTCAGCACCAGCCAGATCGGCACAATCACCGAAAAGAAAGGTAACTGCCGTCCAACCATGGATGACAAGGTCAGCAGGTAATCGGGATTTTCCGGCTGGGTGACCGAATGCAGAACGATGATTGGCGTCCCCAGTCCGCCGTAGGCAACCGGCGCCGTATTGGCAATCAACGACAGGCCGGACGCAGCCAGCGGATTGAATCCAAGTCCGATCAGGATCGCGCCCGTCACTGCCACCGGCGTACCGCCACCGGCCGCGCCTTCGAAGAAAGCACCGAAGCAGAATGCGATAAGAATCAGCTGCAGCCGGCGATCATTGGTGATGCCGCCGATGCTGTCTTGCAGAATCGTGAACAACCCCACCTTCAGGGTCATGCGATACAGAAAAATCAGATTGAAAATGATCCAGCAGACCGTCGTTGCGGCAAATAGCGCTCCATAAAATCCAGCGCGCATCGTCATCTCACCAGGCATGCCCATGACGAACACTGCGATGAGCGAAGCGGCAACCAGGCCGGCAAGCGCCGCGTAGTGGGCGCGCACATGAAAAAACCCCAATCCACCCAGCAACACGAGAACTGGAATTGCGCAGACGAGCGTGGATAAGATCGTGTTGCCGAGCGGGTCGTAAACCTGAGACCAGATCATGACGTCTCCTCCCCTGAATAATTTTTTTATGTTGACTGGACGCCAGTGCTTGGCTTGGCAGCCGGTCCCAATCGCGGGGAAGTATAGTCGAAATTATCGAGGGGATTCCGCCATCTGGCGCGCTCGCCGCGGGGCGTAAGCCTTTCTTCCAATGGTGCAGCGCATCGCAGTTTGCCCGCGATCAAGTAAAACAGCGGTGTCCGTTGTGTCCCTGGTGCGCCGCGTGGGAACCGATCAGCGCATCATCTGTGCTGATCGTCGGGAAGCTCTCCGAGCGGACGCTTGAACGTGGCTTCTTTACCCATTCTTCGGCGAATCGGGCAAAACTGGCCTTGTCATTTGAATTCATGCATGGCGACACGGTGCTTTCTGATGAACTCCCAGTCGTAGACAACGCCCAGGCCCGGGCCTTCGGGCACGGGAAAGCAACCATCGGCGCCAACTCCAGCGAGTTCATCGCAGTAACCGTCCGCGTAGACCGGCGGCATCGCGTTTCCGCATTTCGGGCCGACGAGCGCGAGCTCGTAGTAGTTCGTGTTGCGAATCGCCGCCATGCAGTGGCGATGAGCCGGTCCCGGTGCATGGATTTCCACGTCCAGGCCGAAAGCTTCGGCCAGGTGGGCGATCTTCATGGTGCCGGTGATGCCAAGGTCGTATTCGGGATCGGCGCGCACGAAATCGGTTGCATCATTGACAATGAAATCCGCTTTCGGCTCGACCCCGCGCACGTGCTCGGTTTGCAGCAGCGGCGTCTTGATGAACTGGCGCAGCTTCTTGTGCGCATGCTGTGACCAGCCGCCGTCGCGCATCGGATCTTCGTACCAGAAAAAACCCGCTTCGTCGCAAGCCCGTCCGACCGCCAATGCGTCTGCGAATGTGCGCAGCTCGCACGCCGGATCGAGCATCAGGTTCATGCGTCCGCGAAAGTGACGGCCGAGCTCCAGCACGGCTTCGGATTCCTCCTTCACGTTACCGTCGCACCAGCCATGCATCTTGAATGCGCGGTAGCCCATTTCGTAACACTGCTCGGCAAAATCCACATAAGCCTGGGCGCTCGACAACCCGCCGAAGCGATCGCCATGATAGGAACTCGCGTAAGTCGGCAGACGCTTCCGCCACCCGCCGAGCATCTTCCAGATCGGCGCGCCGAGTTGTTTGCCGGCAAGATCCCACAGCGCAATATCGATGCAGCCCACACCCATGTGGTCGTATTGCCGCAGTGCGCGCTTGAAATCGTCGTAGATCAGTTCACGCTGGTGCGGATCGCGGCCCAGGAGGTGCGGCGCGAGCGCGAGCGTCTGGCCCAGCGCCATTTTCGTGCCGCCCCACAGCGCGACGTATTCGCCGCGTGCGCCGTCGTCGGCTTCGAGCGCGATCGCATATTTCGACAATTTCAGCCTGTTGGCGGGTTGATAGACGACGTTGAACCCGCCCGCATCCCAGCCCAGATCGGGCAACTCGAATGCGAACTCCTGTACTTCCACGCGCTTGATGCGACTCATTGACGGCCCTCTGAAGTGATTACAGATAAAATGAAATCTCACACTCCGATGACTTCCGGCAAAAATCTTGTCTATCCGTCCGCAATGACCGTGTCCTCCGACGAACCCCGGCTACCCGTGCCCCCCAACCCCATCTCGTTTGCCGAGGCGGTCCGCTTCTGGCTGAAGCTCGGCTTCGTGAGTTTCGGCGGACCGGCGGGGCAGATTTCGATCATGCACCAGGAACTCGTCGAGCGGCGACACTGGATTTCGGAGCGTCGTTTCCTGCATGCGTTGAACTACTGCATGGTGTTGCCAGGGCCGGAGGCGCAGCAACTCGCGACCTACATCGGCTGGCTCATGCACCGGACCTGGGGCGGCATCATCGCCGGCTCCCTGTTCGTGCTCCCCTCCCTGTTCATCCTGATCGCCTTATCCTGGATCTATCTCGCCTTCGGCGATTTGCCGCTTGTCGCCGGCCTTCTCTATGGCATCAAACCGGCGGTGACGGCAGTAGTTTTGTTCGCAGCTTACCGCATCGGTTCGCGCACATTGCGCAACCCGGCCTTGTGGGCGGTCGCGGCGGCAGCGTTTCTTGCCGTTTTCGTTTTCGATGCTCCATTTCCGCTGATCGTCCTCGGCGCGGCGGCAATCGGGGTTGCGGGCGGCCGATGGGCACCGGCCTCGTTCGCCATCGACAGCCGCCATGACAGCGACAAGAACTACGGCCCGGCCATCATCGACGACGACTCGCCCACCCCGGACCATGCCCGGTTCAGTTGGCGCGGAGCGCTGCTCGTCCTGGTAACCGGAGTCGGCCTATGGGTCATCGCCATCGTCGCCTTGTGCCTGCATTTCGGCTGGCACAGCGTGTTCGTGACGATGGCATTGTTTTTTACCAAGGCGGCGTTGCTGACCTTCGGCGGCGCCTATGCCGTCCTGCCTTACGTCGTGCAAGGCGCGGTCGAACAACATCACTGGCTCAGCGCGACCCAGATGATCGACGGCCTGGCGCTGGGAGAGACCACCCCCGGCCCGCTGATCATGGTGGGCGCGTTTGTCGGTTTTGTTGGCGGCTGGACGCAGGCCCCGTTCGGGGCCGATTCGATTGCGGCCGCCGGTGTCGTCGCGGCGGTCGTGGTGACCTTCTTTACCTTCCTGCCCTCTTTCGTATTCATTTTGCTGGGCGGGCCGCTGGTGGAGTCCACGCATCAGCAGCCCCACCTGAGCGCACCGCTGAGCGGAATCACGGCGGCCATCGTCGGCGTCATCCTCAATCTTGCGATGTTTTTCGCCTGGCATGTCTTGCTGCCTGGTGGTCCGGAGGGCCGTTTCGAGTGGCCGCTGGCCCTTATCGGATCTGCCGCCCTGATCGCCCTGTTCCGTTTTCGGGTCGGCATTATTCCGACCATCACCGCGTGCGGCGCAGCCGGCCTGCTCGTCAGACTGCTCGCCGGTTAAAGGGCGTATTTCACGAGGATGCGGGCCGAGCGTCCCTTCTGGCTGTTCCAGTGAGCGAAGCGCTGGCAGACTTCTTTTGTGTCGCCGTGCGCACGTTCGTAAAACGCATCGACGAATCTGGCCGCTCCTAGGTCTTGGCCGGGCTGCACGATCGCATCCATCCAGGATATCTGGGCATCTTCCAGCCGCGTGAAGACCTGGACTTCGGTGACAACCGCGGCGGCCGGAATAGTCACGCAAACCGATGCGCGCACGGCATTGCTCTCGGTGCAGCCCACAGGTGCATCCGCTCCGGTCTGGGCGACAGGACAAGGCGGCAATTCCATGACCGCCGCGATTCCGTCGTTGCCGCGCCGGCGTTCCGCCGACGTTTTCGCCTCGGACTCGGATTGATCATTGCGTTGCGAGCCTGCGCGCTCGAGCCGCGCCGCCGCGTCACAGAGATCGCGCAATTTCGCCTGCAGTTCCTGGCGTAGGGCTTTGCCATCTTCCCGATCCCTGAAGATCTGATATTGCGCAAGCGCGTAGCCACCGACAGCCGCCGCCAGCATTAGCGCAAAAATCGCGAGCCAGGTACCGGACTTGCGCGACACCGGCTTGCCCGCGGCACGTTCGGCCGCCTGGCGCCTGGCGTTGATGAGCAACTGGAACATCGCGGTTATGAAGGTCGCGGTTGCCCCGATCAGGGCCGCCATTACGGGATCGGATAAATTCATGGTAACGCGATGCTACCGCCTTGCCCCGTCTGCCGGAAGGGCACGCGACAGGCGCCATCCGCCTGCCGGTGCTATAGTTTCCCTGCTTCTTCACTTGAAAATCGATGCGACTTGATCTGAACTACGGCCGCGACAGCTATCCGCTTGAACTCTCCGGCGGCTGGGACGTCACGGTCATCCGCAAGCCCGCCATGCCGCTGGAGCCGGATCCGGCCCTGGCGGTGCGCAATGCACTGGCCAACCCGATCGGGGCAAGCTCCCTGGCGCAGGAAGCACAGGGCCTGAAAACCGCCTGCATCCTGATCTGCGACATCACGCGCCCGGTACCCAACGGACTGCTGTTGCCGGAAATCGTACGGCAACTGCTCGCAGCGGGAATGAAACCGGACGACATCACCGTGCTGGTCGCAACCGGACTGCATCGCCCGAACGAAGGCGCCGAACTCGCAGAACTGGTCGGCGATCCATGGGTACTCAAGACCGTGCGCGTGGTAAACCATTTCGCGCGCGACGACGCCGCGCATGTCGACCTGGGCCGCACGCCGACGCGCGGCACGCCGGTGAAACTGGATCGCCGCTTCGTCGAGGCCGACCTGAAGATCGCCACCGGTCTGGTCGAGCCGCATTTCATGGCCGGCTACTCCGGCGGGCGCAAGGTCATCGCCCCCGGCGTCGCGCACCGCGACACCATTACGACCTTCCACAGCGCGCGCTTCATGTCGCATCCGAAGGCCGACAATTGCACGCTCGAAGGCAACCCGTTGCACGAAGAGCAGCTCGAGATCGTGCGCATGCTCGGGCACGTGCTGGCGGTGAATACCGTCATCGACGAGCACCGCCGCCTGTCTTTCGTCAATTACGGTGAAATCCTCGCCAGCCACATGCAAGCGGTCGAGTTTACGCAGTGCTATGCGCGGGTGCCGGTAGGCCGCCGCTTCAAGACCGTCGTGACCAGCGCGGCCGGCTATCCGCTGGACAAGACCTACTACCAGACCGTCAAGGGCATGGTCGGACCGGTCGACATCCTCGAACCCGGTGGCAACCTGATCATCGTGTCCGAGTGTTCGGAGGGACTGGGCTCCCCCGAATACGCGGATGCGCAAAGGCGGCTGATCGCGCTCGGCGCCGAGGGATTTTTCGCCGACATCAGCCGCAAGCAATTTGCCGACGTCGACGAATGGCAGACGCAGATGCAGTTAAAACCCATGAAGGCGGGTACTGTGCACCTGTATACCGGCGGTTTGCCTGCGATGGAGCGTTCACTTACCGGCGTCAACCTGATCGATTCTGTCGAACGAACCGTACAGGAGTGCATCGAACATAGCGGAGATAACGCGCTGGCGGTCATCCCTGAAGGGCCCTATGTGGTGCCCTACTACCAGCCGGCCTGAGGAGAAAAACAATGATCGAGGACAAAATCGAAGTGAACATTGCCGGCGGACTCGACGTCCCCCTGCCGCGCATGGTCAACGTCCGCCAGAAATTCGATAGCGTCCACCTCGGTGACATTCCGGCAACGGTCGCGAAAGAATTCCAGCGTCCCGAAGTGCGGGCAAAAGTGAAATCCGGACAGGTCATTGCGGTCGGTTGCGGCAGCCGGGGCATCGCCAATATCGCGATGATCGCCAAGTGCGTGATCCGGGAGTTGCAGGCACTCGGCGCCAGGCCGTTCATATTCCCGTCGATGGGCAGCCATGGCGCCGCGACGGCCGAAGGCCAGAAAAAGGTCCTGGAGGGCTACGGTATTTCCGAAGCGACCATGGGCGTGCCGGTCAAGGCCACCATGGACACGATCATCGTCGGCAACCTTGACGACGGCACCCCCGTGCACATGGACCGGTTCGCAGCCGAAGCCGAAGGGATTGTCGTCATCAATCGCATCAAGCCCCACACGGCGTTCCGCGGCGCAACCGAGAGCGGCGTCACCAAGATGCTGTCGATCGGCATCGGCAAGATCAACGGCGCCGCCACTTACCACCAGCACGGCATGGACACCTTCCCGACGCTGCTGCCGAAAGTGCGCGACGTCAACCTCGCAAAGCGCAATGTCCTGCTTGGCGTGGGCATCGTCGAAAACGCGCACGACCAGACCGCGGTCATCGAAGTCATGCCGGCCAACCAGATCGCGACCCGCGAACCGGTGCTGCAGGAGACGGCGAAGAAGCTCATGCCGCAACTCTACTTCGATGAAATTGACGTGCTGGTCATCGACGAGATGGGCAAGAACATCAGCGGGGCCGGATTCGACCCGAACATCACCGGCCGCAACCGTCGCGCGGTGCAATGGAATTTCGGGCCGAAGGTCAAGAAAATCGTCGTGCTCGGGTTGACGCCTGAAACCCGCGGCAATGCCACCGGGATGGGGGGCGCCGACATCATCACCATGCGCCTGTTCAAGGAAATCGACATTCCGTCCACTTACGCCAACATCATCACCTCCATGAACCTGGACGGCGGCGCCATTCCGATTGTCATGAACACCGAACGCGAGGCGATCCAGCTGGCGGTCAAGACCGTGGTACGCGTCAAACCGCAAAACTGCCGGGTCGTGCGCATCCGCAACACCCTGGACATCGCCCAGATCCAGGTTTCAGAACCTTTGCTTGGCGAAGTACGCGCCCGTCCCGATCACTTCCAGATCTCCTCCCCGGCAACCGCATTTGCGTTTGGACCCGAGGGCCGTCTGGCCCCGCTGCCTTCCGCTCACGAAGCGTCAACCTGGGCCACCGCTGCGCGTTAGCGGGTTGCTCCCCGCGTTTGGGGAGCGACCAAACTACATGACCAGGGGACTTACATGAAAAAAATCGTTTTGTTGTTGAGCCTGTCGCTGTTCGCCATGCCGGTTTTGGCAGCGGATGCGGCCAAGGAAATGACACCGCAGCAGGAAAAGATGAAGGCCTGCAATGCCAAAGCCAAAGGCCTCAAGGGCGATGAATACAAGAAAACCCGGGACGAATGCCTGAAGGCCCAGCCGGCCGCGGCCGCCGCGACGCAAGACAAGAAACTCACGCCGCAGCAGCAAAAGATGAAGGACTGCAGCGCGAAGGCCAAGGGTTTGAAGGGTGACGAATATAAAAAGACGCGCAATGAGTGCCTGAAAGCCAAGTAAGGCCTCGCAATGGCCCAGTGAGCCCCGCCGCGAGCGGGGCTTTTTATTTATCGCGCTAGAATCGCCAGATGTCCGGGACGATCTCCAAAAGCAGCAAACTCAGAATCGGCTTTGCCGGCGCGGGCGCCATCAGCCAGTACCATCTGGTTGGCTGGTCGGAAACGCCGGACGCGCAAGTCGTCGCGATCTGCGACATCGACGAAGCCAAGGCCCGCGCCAAGGCGCAGGCCTTCAACGTCCCAGCCGTCTACACCGACTTCCGCACGATGATCGAGCGCGAAAAGCTCGACGCGGTGGATATTGTCACGCCTGTCGGCACGCACGCGGAGCTGACGCGGCTCGCCGCCGACGCCGGGTTGCATGTTTCCTGCCAGAAGCCCCTGGCGCCGACCGTGCGCGAAGCGGAAGAATTGATCGCCTACGTCGGTGAACGCGTTCGCTTCATGGTGCACGAGAATTATCGCTTCCGCCCGCATTACCTGCAGGTCAGGCAATGGCTGGAACAGGGAAGGATCGGCGACGTTACCCATGCACGCATGACCGTGCGCAGTCAAGGCATGATCGACGTCGGCGGCACCCCCGCTTTTCTGCTCAATCGCCAGCCCTACCTGAAAGACTTCAGACGCCTGCTGATTTTCGAAGTGCTGATTCATCACCTGGATGTAATGCGCACCTTGCTTGGACCGCTGGATGTCGTATCGGCGCAAGTCGCAAAGGTGAACAAGGCACTGACGGGTGAAGACGTCGCCGTCATCCTGATGCGAGGCCGCGATGACATGACCGTCGTCCTGGACGGCAACATTTCGGCCTCCGGTTACGGTCCGATGCCGGCAGACCGGCTGGAAATCATGGGAACGAAGGGCACGCTGATCTTCGATAGAGACCGGCTGACAATGGCCGGTTCGGACGAAGCGCCGGTGGTGTTCGATCTCGCGAAGAATTATCAGGCCTGCTTCACCAGCGCGGTGCGGGAATTCGTGCGCGGGATGCTCGACGGCAAACCGTTCGCGATCGACCGCCTGGATAACCTGGAAACGCTGAAGCTGATGGAATCCTGCTACGTCGCAGCCGGCGTGAAAGTGTGATTCAGACTCGTTCGATGAGCGCCGCAATCCCCTGCCCGACCCCGATGCACATGGTGGTCAGGGCATAACGCGCCGCGCGTTCCTGCAACTCGTAGACGGCCGTAGCCACCAGGCGTGCGCCGCTCATGCCCAGCGGATGACCCAGCGCAATCGCCCCGCCGTTCGGATTGACGCGCGCATCGTCATCCTTGATGCCCAATTGCCGCAGCACGGCGATGCCCTGGGCCGCGAAAGCCTCG
This sequence comes from Betaproteobacteria bacterium, assembly GCA_025351455.1. Lineage (GTDB taxonomy): Bacteria > Pseudomonadota > Gammaproteobacteria > Burkholderiales > JACQAP01 > JACQAP01. The sequence goes on from JANXVW010000044.1 coordinate 13,546, forward strand.
TTCAGTTCGATGATGTCGATCTGGTCGAGCTTTACCCCGGTTCGCGCCAGCAATTTTTGCGTAGCCGGTACCGGACCGATCCCCATGATGCGGGGAGCGCAACCGGCAACGGCCAACCCGACTACCCGTGCGAGCGGAACAAGGCCGTGACGTTTAGCCGCAGACTCGCTCGCAAGGATCAAGGCGCATGCGCCGTCGTTGACCCCCGATGCATTGCCTGGGGTTACGGTCCCGTCAGGCTTCACGACGCCCTTTAATTTTCCCAGTGCTTCCATGCTGGTTTCGCGCGGGTGTTCATCCCGGTCGACGACGACAGCGTCGCCCTTCTTCGCCGGGATCGTCACCGGCACGATTTCCTTCGCGAGCCGGCCGTTCCTCTGCGCAGCAGACGCCTTCGTTTGCGACCTTAGCGCGAATGCATCCTGATCGGTGCGCGAAACACCAAACTCCTGCGCGACGTTCTCGGCCGTCTCCGGCATCGAGTCGGTGCCGTACATCTGCTTCATGACCGGATTGACGAAGCGCCAGCCTATCGTGGTATCGAACACCGCATTGGTTCGCGAGAAGGCAGTGTCGGCCTTGGGCATGACGAAAGGCGCGCGCGACATGCTCTCCACGCCACCGGCGATCATGAGATCCGCCTGTCCCGCAATAATCGCCCGCGCGGCAATACTTACCGCATCCATCCCGGACCCGCACAGGCGATTGATCGTGCTGCCCGGAACCTCTTTGGGCAACCCGGCTAGCAGCAGCGCCATGCGCGCGACGTTGCGATTATCCTCGCCCGCCTGATTCGCGCAGCCGAACACCACGTCGTCCACCGCGGACCAGTCCACCGCCTTGTTGCGCGCCATGAGTTCGCGAAGCGGGATCGCTGCGAGATCGTCGGGCCTTACCGCCGACAGCGCACCGCCATAACGGCCGATCGGGGTTCTCAATGCCGCGCAGATAAAAGCTTCCGCCATGATTTTCCTTAACCAGTAACCATCTAAAACTTGGTTGTCACCGCAAAGACGCAAAGGACGCGAAGAAATGCAGGTCCGAACGAGTTGCGATGGCACATCGATTGCCAGTCGGGATAGCTAGCATGTGGCATTCATATTTCCATCTTCTGCTTTTTCATTTCTTTCCTCCGCGTCCTTTGCGTCTTTGCGGTGAAAACGCCCTATTTACCAGTCCACGACCGTGCCGTCGTCCAGCATCGCGTGGCCCGCGTGCATGACTTCCTGCTTGAACGGATGTTTCGCGATTTCCTTCTCGTCGACTTCGACGCCGAGGCCGGGCCGGTCGGGGACTTGCCAGTAGCCGTCCACCCTGCGGATCGGTCCGTTCACCACGTCGTGATACCACGGCACCGCGCCGGACATTTCTTCCTGGATCACGAAATTCGGTGTGGCGATGTCGAAATGCAGTGCGGCGACTCCGGCCAGCGGCCCGAGTGGATTGTGCGGAGCAATGCCCACGCCCGCTGTGTCCGCCATGGCCGCGATTTTGCGCGCCTCGGTGAACCCGCCGACATGGCAAAGGTCGGGTTGAGCGATGTTGATGGCGCGCAACCGAAACAGGTCGTCGAATTCGCGCCGGTCGACCAGCCGTTCGCCGGTCGCGATCGGCACGGGTGATTTGTCCATGACCTGCTTCATGCCCAATGCGTCTCCGGGCTGGATCGGCTCTTCGACGAACAACGGGCGCGCCGGCGCCAGCGCATGGATGTACTGCAGCGCCGCGCTGGTCGACGCGGGGCGCCCATGGAAGTCGATCATGATTTCGATGTCGTCGCCCACCGCTTCGCGCAGCTTCTGCATCATGCCACCGACGTGGTCCTGCTGTTTCGGCGACGCGGTGAAATGCGTATAGGGAATGAACACGACTTTGAGTGCGCGATAGCCATTTTCGATGACTTCCAGTCCGCGCTCGACCACCTTGCTGTGTTCCATGCTTTCGTAGACCGAGGTCATATCGCCGAATCCCAGGTGCGTATAGACCTTGATCTTGTCGCGCGTCTTGCCGCCCAACAGCCGCCAGACCGGGACATTGAGTTCCTTTCCCCAGATGTCCCACAACGCCATCTCGATGCCGCTGATCGCCGTGTTGCCGATCACGCCCAGACGCCAGAAGGAATGCTTGACCATCACGCGCACGGCCTGTTCGATGTCGCGCGGGTCGCGGCCGATCAGCAGCGGCTCCAGGTCCTGAACGGCGCCGACGACGCCGCGCGTCTTCCATTCCAGCGTGGCCTCGCCCCAGCCGAAGAGTCCGGGCTGGTCAGTCTCCACGCGCACGAACACCCAGTTGCGCATCTCGGCATTGCAGACTGCCGTCTTGATTGCGGTTATTTTCATTGTTCTCCCCCGAAAGGCGAGAGATTAAAACGAACGCCAGCATGAATCCAGCGCGGCGGTTCGGGCATAATCCACATCGGGGACGCTTCCGGCACACATGCGACCGCGTCCACCCATAAAAACGCACGCCTATATAGCGGGGGAGAAATGGCCCAAACCCTGGGACCATTCGACTACATCATCATCGGCGCCGGTTCGGCCGGCTGCCTGCTCGCGAATCGCCTGAGCGCGGATCCGAAGATCCAGGTCTTGCTGCTGGAGGCGGGCGGCAAGGACGACTATTTCTGGATCCATGTTCCGGTCGGCTATCTCTATACCATCGCCAACCCGCGCACCGACTGGTGTTACAAGACGGATGCGGACCCCGGCCTTAATGGTCGCTCCATCGGCTATGCGCGCGGCAAAGTGCTCGGCGGCTGTTCGTCCATCAACGCGATGATCTACATGCGCGGACAGAAAAGTGACTTCGATCACTGGGCCGCGCTCGGCAACAAGGGCTGGTCGTGGGACGAAGTCCTGCCGTATTTCCTGCGTACCGAGGATTATGCCCACGGAGCCAGCGAATTCCACGGCGCTGGCGGCGAGTTGCGCGTGGAAGAACGCCGCGTGAACTGGGAGATCCTCGATGCCTGGCGCGAGGCCGCTGCGGAATGCGGCATTCCGAAGATCGATGAATTCAACCGCGGTGACAATTTCGGCAACGCCTATTTCCAGATGAACCAGAAACGCGGCGTGCGCTGGAGCAACACCAAGGCCTTCCTGCGACCGGTCATGCACCGGCCGAACCTCACCGTCGTCACCCATGCCCACGTCGAACGCATTGTCCTGCAAAACATGGGCATGCTCCGGCGCGCCACCGGTGTCGAATTCCGCCTCGGCCCGCGCGGCAAACAAATTGCAAAGGCGCGGCGCGAAGTCATCCTGTCGGCGGGCGCGATCGGCTCGCCACAAATCCTGCAGCTGTCGGGCATCGGGCCAGCCGCGCTCCTGAAGGAACATGGCATCGAAGTCGAGCACAACCTGCCCGGCGTGGGCGAAAACCTGCACGATCACCTGCAGGTGCGCATCATCTACAAGGTGAAGAACGTCGGCACGCTCAACGAACGCGCGAACAGTCTGTTCGGCAAAGCGGCGATGGGCCTCGAGTACCTGCTGCATCGCACCGGTCCCCTGACCATGCCCCCTTCGCAACTGGGCGCCTTTGCGAAAAGCGATCCGGCACAGGCGTCAGCCAACATCGAATGGCATGTGCAACCTCTGTCGCTGGACAGGTTCGGTTCACCGCTGCATTCGTTTCCGGCGATCACGCCCTCGGTCTGCAACCTGCGTCCCACCAGCCGCGGCCAGGTACGCATCAAGAGCGCCAATCCCTACGAACATCCTTCGATCAAGCTCAATTACCTGTCCACGCAGGAAGACCGCAAGGTCGCCATCGACTCCATCCGCAGGACGCGCGAGATCATGAAGGCAAAGGCGCTGGAAAAATACCGGCCGGAAGAATATCTGCCGGGACTGGACATCGCCACCGACGAACAACTCTACCGCGCCGCAGGCGAACTCGGCACAACCATCTTTCATCCGGTTGGCACCTGCCGCATGGGGCGCGACCCTCTGGCCGTGGTGGACGAGCGCCTGAAGGTGCGCGACATGACCGGCCTGCGCGTGATCGACGCCTCGGTCATGCCGCGCATTACGTCCGGCAACACCAATGCGCCGACTACGATGATTGCGGAAAAAGGCGCGGAAATGGTCCTCGCGGACTGGAAGGCCTGAACGCAACCTGCAACGGAGGAATCGCATGCCCGCTTACCTGATATCGCAGATTGAAGTCCACGATCCGCAAGGCTACGAAGAGTATCGAAAGCTCGTTGGCGCGTCGCTGGCAAAATACGGCGGCAAATTCGTCGCGCGTGGCGGGAAGATTGATGTGCTGGAGGGCAACTGGTCGCCCAAACGCGTCGTGATCTGCGAATTCGAAAGCCTGGCCCGCGCCCGGGAGTGGTATGACTCCCCGGAATACAGACCGGCCATGGACATCCGCAAGAAAACCTCCGACGCAAAGATTATCGTCGTAGACGGACTTTGACCGTCAATCAGCGCGAAAGCCGATTTTCTTGTGGGTGCCGTCGCAGTAGGGCTTCTTCGCCGATTGGCCGCAACGGCATAGCCAGGCTTCCTGCATGCGGTTCACGGTACGCCCGGTTCCGCTGACCAGTTCCAGGTTGCCGGAAAAGTAAAGGGGTCCGTCTTTCTTCGGTGTTAACGCAAGAATTCCGTTACGCGCCGCAAGCGGCCTGGAGGGTTCTGTCGGCGGCTCACCGGTTGACTGGAACTTGGCATCGACGTGGCGACCGTCGCAGTAAGGCTTGTTTTGCGACGCGCCGCAACGGCACAAGGTTGCGCGTGTATGCGCAGTCGTGTCCCCGATACGCAAGTCCGCATGAATCGCGAGTGGTCCGTTTTCCCGGATGCGGATCACATTCACCGGCGGCGGCGATTCCTGCTTGCCACCGTCGATGCGTTCATAAGTGATGGCGCCGGACGGACAAGCCAGCGCAGTGGCCACCACCCCTTCCGCCGACACGGCGTCCGGCCTGATCCACGCACCCGGCACATTGGCCTGGAAAACCTCGGGGCGGCCGAGCACGCAGTTGCGGGAATGAATGCATTTCTCGCCATCGAAATGCACAACGATGGTTGCGCCGCGATACTCCTGGACTTCGTCAGCCATCCCAACCCCCGTGGTGTCTGCAAGACTGCATCTTAATCTTCGGCCATTTCGGTCCGAGAAAGGTCAGGCGGCCGCGCGCGGAATTCTCAATGTCGCCTCAAGACCGCCCCGCGCGAGGTTGCGCAACCGCACCGAACCGCCATGCGATTGAGCGATGTTGCGAGCGATCGAAAGTCCGAGCCCGCTGCCACCGGTATTGCGATTGCGCGAGCCCTCGACACGATAGAACGGCTCGAAGACCCGTTCGATGTCGGCTTCCGGGATCCCCGGTCCGTCATCCGTGATCGCAATATTGAGCGCCCCGCCTTCGTCGCGCAGCGTGATGTCGGCGCGGCGGCCGTAGGCGAGTGCGTTATCGATCAGGTTCTGCAGGCAGCGTTTGAGCGCCTGCGCGCGGCCCATCACCGGCGTGCGTGCATCCCCGGAAAGGGTGACGGTATGGCCCGCCTCCTCCGCATCTTCCTTCAGGCTGGAAATCAGCGCGGAAACGTCGATCGGCTGCATCGCTTCGCCACCTTCTGCCAGTCCGCGCATGTAATCCAGCGTCGACCCCACCATTTGCTGCAGTTCGTCCAGATCCTTGACGAATTTCGCCTTGATATGCGCGTCGTCGAGCATCTCCGCTCGCAACCGCATGCGGGTAATCGGGGTCTTCAGGTCGTGCGACATCGCGGCCAGCACCTTCACGCGCGTGTCGACATAGCGCTTGAGTCTGTCCTGCATCACGTTCAGTGCCCGCGATGCGCGCACCAGTTCGTTGGCGCCATGCTCGGGCAAGGGCGGTCGGTCGATGTTGCGTCCCAGATCCTCCGCCGCGCTGGCAAGCAACGACAGCGGCCGCGTGACCAGGCGCACTGCAAAGAAGCAAAGAATCACCATGACGCCATCGACGATGGCGAGATTGCGGAACATACGGGTGACCCAGTGCGTCGCCCGCGCCGGCTCGATGCTGTCCACGGTGATCCACACGCCGTCATTGAGCAGAACCGTTGAAAACATCCTGACCCCCGGACGCTCGCCGAATTCGCGCGCATACCAGGAGTCGGCATTGAGATAGACCGGACGGGCGTCAATGACCTTAAATCCGATGCCAGGCTGCAACGCCAGAGCAAGCGCGTCGCGCGCGGCATTCATCAGCTCCGAGTCCTCGCCGGATGCGGCATCGGAACCGGCCGGCTTGCCATACGTCACCTTCAGCGTGTCGTTGGATACCGCGTGCATGATGCGCGTGCGTTCCGCGGGACTGGCCGCCGTCATCGTGCGGACGACGTCGCCGATGCGCGTGGCAGCCTGCGTGGCGCCGGAACGAAATACCAGGGCATTGCGGTCGGAAATCGCAATGGCGGTCGTGATCAGCTGGACCGTCAGGAAGCCGCCCGCCAGGATCAGCACGATGCGCCCGAACAACGATCGCGGAAAAACTCTCATCGCTTTTCCCTCGCTGGCATTGCGTCTGCAGGCTTTTCATCGATAAGCGTTTCATCAACTCTGGCGGCGAGGACGTAGCCCTTGCCGCGCACGGTCTTGATGACCTCTGGTTCGCGCGCCTGCTCGCGCAGGCGTTCGCGCAAGCGGCTGATCTGCATGTCGATGGTGCGATCGAGCGGGTCGGCATCGCGCCCGAAGGTGAAGTTGGAAAGCTGATCGCGCGACAGCACGACATTCGGGTTCTGCAGGAAAATCAGCAGCAGCCGGTATTCCGCCCCGGACAACGGCACCACCACGCCATCCGGCGCGCACAGGTTGCGCGCCCGCGTATCGAGTTGCCATCCTGAAAACCTGAAAGTCTCAGGCACGTCGACTTCGGTATCCGTGGGCAACGATTTCGCGCGGCGCAGGATGCTGCGGATGCGCGCCAGCAGTTCGCGCGGATCGAAAGGCTTGGCCAGATAGTCGTCCGCGCCCATTTCCAGTCCGAGGATGCGATCCACGGCTTCCCCGCGGGCGGTCAGCATCAACACCGGAACCTGGGAGCGCGCGCGCAACTGCCGGCACAACGACAGGCCATCCTCCCCGGGCAGCATCAGGTCGAGCACCACCAGGCTCACCGGCTTGACGGCCAGCGCATCCCACATGGCCTTGCCGTCGCCTACGGCATGCGCATCGTAACCATTCTTGCGCAGGTATTCCTCCAGCAGGGACTGGATGTCTTCGTCATCGTCGACTATCAGGACGCGATCTCGCATGGCGGCGCCGGCACTTTCTTCAGGAGCAAAACGTTATACCTCCGACCGAAACCAATTGGGAGAAGTTTTGTCACTTACTGTAACCCCGGCGCACCCCCCGGACATTTCGTTACATAAGCGGCGGGGGCATGACATACAGTTGGCGCTCCCGAGAAAAGCTTCCGCCATCATCCCGGATTTTGCCGATGAGTACCCCCGCCCTCGACGAAGACCTGATCCCCGCCGGCATGCGGCAGCGCGCCGCGTCCAGGGTCTGGTGGCGGCACACCTGGGTATGGCTGCTTGTGCTGTGCGCTCTTGGCGGGACCGCTTATTTCGTTTTTGCCAAATCCGACGGCGCAAAGCTGGCCGGCGCGCAGCCAGCCGGCGGCAAGGCCGGCATGAATGCGATGAACCGGCCGCAACCGGTCATGGCAGCCGCGGCCCGCGCCGGCGATATCAATTTATACCTCAACGGTCTGGGCACGGTCGTTCCCCTCAATACCGTGACCGTGAGGACCCATGTGGACGGCGAACTCAGCGCGGTCATGTTCCGTGAGGGCCAGGCCGTCAAGCAAGGCGACCTGCTCGCCCAAATCGATCCGCGTCCTTACCAGGTCCAACTGGCGCAGGCCGAAGGCACCATGGCCAAGGACCAGGCCCTGCTCAAAAATGCCCAGGCCGACCTCGAGCGCTACCGCACGCTGTTCGAACAGGATTCGATCGCCAAGCAGCAACTCGATACGCAGGCCTCTTTGGTGCGCCAATATGAAGGCGCGCTGAAAGCCGATCAGGCACAGATCGACAGCGCCAGGCTGCAACTGACTTATTCGCGCATCACCGCGCCGATCACCGGGCGGCTCGGCCTGCGCCAGGTCGACGTGGGCAACATCGTCCACACCGGAGACACCACCGGCATCGTCGTCATCACCCAACTGAAGCCGATCACCGTCGTGTTTACCTTGCCGGAAGACAACATCTCCGCGGTCATGAAGAAACTGCACGCCGGCGAGAAATTGGCGGTGGATGCCTACGATCGCGCGGGAAAGGTCAAGCTCGCCACGGGAATGCTGCTGACGGTGGACAACCAGATCGACACGACGACCGGCACGGTAAAACTCAAAGCGCAGTTCGACAATGAAGATGCAAGCCTGTTTCCGAACCAGTTCGTGAACGCGCGCATGCTGCTCGACGTGAAGCACGATGCCATTCTCATTCCGTCGGCGGCCATCCTGCGCGGCACGCAGGGCACGTTCGTCTACGTCGTCAAGAAAGACAAGAGCGTCGGCGTGCGGCCGGTGAAGGTCGGCTCGACCGAAGGCGAGATCGCCGCGATCGACTCCGGCATCACGGCGGGGGACGTCGTAGTCACCGACGGCACCGATAAACTGCGCGAAGGCGCCAGCGTGGAAGTTGGGGAGCGCAATGCCGCTGCCGCGGAGACGCCAACGGATGGCGCACAACAGAAGCGCGGCCGCCGCCAGCGCGATGGCGATGCGCCGCCTGCCTCCAGCAGTTAGCGTGCGCGACGCATGACTCCGTCGCGTCCATTCATCCTGCGGCCGGTGGCGACCTCGCTCATGATGGTCGCCATCCTGCTTTCGGGCATCGTCGCCTACCGGCTGTTGCCGCTGTCGGCGCTGCCTGAAGTCGACTATCCGACCATCCAGGTTGTGACACTCTATCCGGGCGCGAGTCCCGACGTGACGACGTCGTCGATCACGGCGCCGCTCGAACGCCAGTTCGGCCAGATGCCGGGTCTGAACCAGATGTCGTCGACCAGTTCCGGCGGCGCATCGGTCATCACGCTGCAATTCAGCCTCGCGCTTTCGCTGGACGTCGCGGAACAGGAAGTGCAGGCCGCGATCAACGCGGCCAATTCGCTGCTGCCGGCGGACCTGCCTTCACCGCCGATCTATAACAAGGTCAATCCCGCCGACACGCCGATCCTGACGCTGGCCATCACGTCGACATCGCTGCCGCTGCCGAAAGTGCAGGACCTGATCGATACGCGCATCGCGCAGAAGATTTCGCAACTGCCCGGTGTCGGACTGGTGACACTGTCCGGCGGCCAGCGGCCGGCGGTGCGCATCCAGGCCAACCCCAGGGCGCTCGCGGCCTACGGCATGAGCCTCGAGGATCTGCGCACCGCGATCGGCAACGCCAACGTCAACCAGGCAAAGGGAAGTTTCGACGGGCCCGCGCGCGCTTCCACCATCGATGCAAACGACCAACTCAAGTCGGCGATGGAATACCAGCGCCTGATCATTGCCTACAAGAACGGCGCGCCGATCCGGCTCACCGACGTGGCCGATGTGATCGACGATGCGGAAAATATCCGCCTTGCCGCCTGGTCGAATGACAAGACGGCGATCATTCTCAACATCCAGCGCCAGCCCGGGGCCAATGTCATCCAGGTGGTCGATCGCATCAAGAAGCTGTTACCGCAATTGCAGGCAACCCTGCCGGGCTCGGTGGAAGTGGTGCTGCTCACCGACCGCACCACCACGATCCGCGCGTCCGTGAAGGACGTGGAATTCGAACTGATGCTGGCGGTGGGGCTCGTGGTGATGGTGATTTTCCTGTTCCTGCGCAACGTGGCCGCCACCATCATCCCGAGCGTGGCGGTGCCGCTGTCCCTGGTGGGCACCTTTGGCGTCATGTACCTCGCCGGCTTCAGCATAAACAACCTCACGCTCATGGCACTGACCATTGCCACCGGTTTCGTGGTCGACGACGCCATCGTGATGATCGAGAACGTTTCGCGCTACATCGAGGAAGGCATGAAACCGATGGAAGCCGCGCTCAAGGGCGCCGAACAAATCGGCTTCACCATCATCTCGCTTACGTTTTCGCTGATCGCCGTGCTCATCCCGCTGCTGTTCATGGGCGACGTGGTCGGCCGCCTGTTCCGGGAATTCGCGATCACGCTCGCGGTGGCAATCCTGATTTCCGCCTTCGTGTCGCTGACCTTGACGCCGATGATGTGCGCGCGGTTGCTGCACCACACGCCGGTGGAAAAGCAAAGCCGTTTCTACCGCGTCAGCGGCCGCTTCTTCGACAACGTCATCGCGCGCTACGGCCGCATGCTCGACTGGGTGCTGGACCGCCAGGCCGTCACGCTGCTGGTCGCGGTCGGCACGCTCGCGCTGACCGTCCTGCTCTACCTGTTCGTGCCCAAAGGCTTCTTTCCGGTGCAGGACACCGGCGAGATCCAGGGCATTTCCGAGGCCCCGCAATCCATCTCGTTCAGCGCCATGGCTGTACGCCAGCAGGCACTGGCGAAAGTCGTGCTGCAGGACCCGGCAGTGGAAAGCCTGTCGTCCTTCATCGGTGTGGACGGGACTAACGCGACGCTCAACAGCGGCCGCATGCTGATCAACCTCAAGCCGATGAAGGTGCGCGGCATCGATGCCACCAGCGTCATCCGCCGGTTGCAGCCGCAACTCGCGCAGGTCGGCGGCATTGCGCTCTACATGCAGCCGGTTCAGGACCTGACCATCGAAGACCGTGTCAGCCGCACCCAGTATCAGTTCACCCTGGAGGATGCCGACGGCAACAATCTGAGCATCTGGGTGCCGAAACTCGTCGAGCGCCTGCGCGCGCTGCCGCAGCTTGCCGACGTGGCCAGTGATTTGCAGGACCAGGGATTACAGGCCTACGTCGATATCGACCGCAGCACAGCCGCCCGTCTAGGCGTCACGCCGGCCGCCGTGGACAACGCGCTCTACAACGCTTTCGGTCAGCGTTTGATATCGACCATCTTCACGCAATCTAACCAATACCGTGTCGTGCTCGAAGTCCACCCGGACTACCAGAACGGTCCGACCTCGCTCAACGACATCTATGTCACATCCGCCGACGGGCGGCAGGTGCGCTTGTCCGCGCTCGCCCATGTGGTCGAAAGGGCAGGCCCGCTTTCCATCAGCCACCTTGGACAATTTCCCGCCGTCACGATTTCCTTCAACCTCGCGGCGGATGCGTCGCTGGGCGACGCGGTGAAGGCCATCCGCGCGACGGAAGAAAACATCGGCCTGCCGGCCAGCACGCAGACCAGCTTCCAGGGGGCCGCACTGGCCTTCGAGGCTTCGCTGAACAATACGTTGCTGCTGATCCTCGCAGCGATCGTCACCATGTACATCGTGCTTGGTGTGCTGTACGAAAGCTACATCCATCCGATTACGATCCTCTCGACATTGCCTTCGGCGGGCGTGGGCGCCCTGCTGGCGCTCATGCTCTCGCGCACCGACCTGGGCATCATCGCCATCATCGGCATCATCCTGCTGATCGGCATCGTCAAGAAGAACGCGATCATGATGATCGACTTCGCGCTCGACGCCGAGCGCAACGAAGGCAAGAGCCCGCGGGAAGCAATCCACCAGGCCTGCCTGCTGCGCTTCCGGCCGATCCTGATGACCACGCTGTCCGCGCTGCTCGGCGCGTTGCCGCTGATGATCGGCAGCGGCGTCGGTTCCGAATTACGCCATCCGCTGGGCATCACCATGGTCGGCGGCTTGATTTTCAGCCAGGCGCTGACTTTGTTCACGACGCCGGTGATCTACCTGTTCTTCGACCGCCTGGCCACTCGCGGTAGACGCCGCGCACCGGCACGCGAAGCACGTCCTGAACAGCCGGATAGCGCGCAGCCATGAAATTCCTCGATTTCTTCGTTAACCGGCCGGTCGCCACCACGCTGCTGACCCTGGGCATCGCGCTGTCCGGGATCATGGCGTTTCGCCTGCTGCCGGTGTCGCCGCTGCCGCAGGTGGATTTCCCGACGATATCGGTGCAGGCGTCGCTGCCGGGCGCGAGTCCGGAAACCATGGCGGCCACGGTCGCCATGCCGCTGGAACGTGCTCTGGGCCGCATCGCCGGCGTCAACGAGATGACGTCGCAGAGCACGCTTGGGTCGACGCGCATCACCTTGCAGTTCGAGCTGAACCGCAACATCGACGGCGCGGCGCGCGACGTGCAGGCCGCGATCAACGCGGCGCGCACCCTGCTGCCGACCGGGTTGCCAAGCAACCCGACTTATCGCAAGGTCAACCCCGCCGACGCGCCGATCATGATCCTGTCGCTGACCTCCGACACCATGACGCGTGGCCAGCTCTATGATGCGGCCTCCAGCATCCTTGCGCAAAAAATCTCCCAGGTGGAGGGCATCGGCCAGGTTTCCGTGGGTGGCAGTTCGTTGCCCGCGGTTCGTGTCGAGATGAACCCTTCGGCCTTGCACAAGTACGGGATCGGCACCGAAGATGTGCGCAATGCCATCGCCGCCGCCAACGCGAACCGGCCCAAAGGCATCGTGGAAGACGATACACGCCACTGGCAGATCTACGCCAACGACCAGGCCAGGGTAGCCGCGGAATATTTCCCGCTGATCGTCGCTTACCGCAACGGTGCGGCCGTGCATCTGACCGATGTCGCGGATATTGTCGATTCGGTGCAGGACTTGCGCAATGCCGGATCGGCCGATGGCAAGCCCGCTGTCCTGCTCGTCCTGAACCGGCAACCCGGGGCAAACATCATCGAAACGGTGGACCGCGTGCGTGCCACCCTGCCCAATCTGCGCGCTTCAATTCCCAGTGCGATCGATCTGAACGTCGTAATCGACCGCACACCGACGATCCGCGCATCCTTGATTGAAGTGGAACGCACGCTGATGATCTCGATTGCGCTGGTCGTCATGGTCGTTTTCCTGTTCCTGCGCAAGGTATCCGCGACCCTGATCCCGACGGTCGCGGTGCCGGTCTCGCTGCTCGGCACATTCGGCGCCATGTATCTGGCGGGATACAGCCTGAACAATCTGTCGCTCATGGCGCTGACAGTGGCAACCGGCTTCGTCGTCGACGATGCGATCGTCGTGCTGGAAAATATCTGGCGCCGGGTCGAGGAAGGCACACCACCGATGGAAGCGGCACTGCAGGGCACGCGCGAAGTCGGCTTCACCGTACTGTCGATGAGCCTGTCGCTGATTGCCGTGTTCATTCCCATCCTGCTCATGGGCGGCATCATCGGGCGGCTGTTCCGCGAGTTTGCGGTCACGCTGTCGGTTGCCATCTTAATCTCGCTGGTGCTCTCGCTCACGACCACGCCGATGATGGCGGCGCGGTTGCTGCGCAGGAAAACAAGCACGGAAAAGCCGGGACGCCTCGCGTGCCTGAGCGAGGACGCATTCGGGAAACTGCACAACGGCTACCGGCGCTCGCTCGCCTGGGCCCTGCGGCACAGCCTGTTCATGATGCTGCTGCTGGCCGCTACGATCTGCCTGAACGTCTATCTCTACATCGACATCCCGAAGGGATTCTTCCCGCAACAGGATACGGGCAGGCTGAGCGGTTTCATCCAGGCTGACCAGGGCATTTCCTTTCAGGCCATGCAGAAGAAGCTGGACGATTTCATGAACATCGTGCGCCAGGACCCGGCTGTCGAGAACGTCATCGGCTTCACCGGGGGTGGCCAGCGCAACGGCGGCCAGATGTTCATTTCGCTCAAGCCCCTCGATCAGCGCAAGATGTCAGCCGACATGGTGATCGCCCGGCTGCGCGGCAAGCTTGCCCGCGAACCGGGAGCGAGCCTCTATCTGCAACCTGTGCAGGATATCCGCATGGGTGGCAGGCAGGGCAACGCCCAATACCAGTACACGCTGCAGGCCGACGATCTGCGGTCATTGCGCGAATGGGAACCGCGCATCCGCCAAGCCTTAACTGAGTTGCCGCAGCTTGCGGACGTCAATACGGACAGCCAGGACAAGGGCGACAAGACGTCCCTGCTGATCGACCGCGACGCCGCGTCGCGGCTCGGCGTGAACACGAAAACGATAGATGCGACGCTGAACGACCTGTTCGGCCAGCGCCAGGTGTCGACAATCTACACGGCACTCAACCAGTACCGCGTGGTCATGGAAGCCGCGCCGCAATACTGGCAAAGTCCGCAGGCGCTGGACGACGTGTTCGTCAGCAACACAGACGGCAAGCAGATACCGCTGTCCGCGTTTTCCAGCTACGGTCCGAACAACACGCCGCTGGCGGTCAATCACCAGGGGCAGTTCGTTGCCTCGACCATCTCGTTCAACCTCCCGGTCGGGGTTGCGCTGTCCGACGCCACGCGCGCGATCGCCGACACGTTGAACCGCATCGGCGTGCCGACGTCGATCCAGGGCAGTTTCCAGGGCAGCGCCAAGCTGTTCCAGGACTCGCTGAACAGCCAGCCGCTGCTGATTCTCACCGCGCTGCTCACCGTCTACATTGTGCTCGGCATGCTCTACGAGAGCTTCGTGCACCCGATCACGATCCTGTCGACGCTGCCTTCAGCCGGCGTCGGCGCGCTGCTGGCCTTGCGCGCCTGCGGCAGCGAATTCAGCATCATCGCGCTGATCGGCGTGATCCTGCTGATCGGCATCGTCAAGAAGAACGCGATCATGATGATCGACTTTGCGCTCGACGCTGAACGCCGGCTGGGCATGAAACCCGAGCAGGCCATCTATCAGGCCTGCCTGCTGCGCTTCCGGCCGATCATGATGACGACCATGGCGGCCCTGCTCGGCGCCATTCCGCTGGCGGTGGGCTTCGGCGATGGCGCCGAACTGCGCCGCCCCTTGGGCATTTCAATCGTGGGCGGCCTGATCGTCAGCCAGATGCTGACGCTGTACACCACGCCGGTAGTCTATCTTTACCTCGACCGCTTCAGCCTCTGGTGCAAGCGCGGCTGGTCGAGGCTTACGGGCGCAAAAGCCGGCTTGTCCGGTCCGACTGCCCTGGAGGCCAAATGAAAGCAATCCAAAACAGCGTCTGGCCACTGCTGGCGCTTGCACTGCTTGGCGCCTGCACGGCCGGACCGAACTACGTGCGACCGACGGCGGACACACCGGCCGCATTCAAGGAAATGGAGGGCTGGAAATTCGCGCAGCCGCGCGACCAGGAACTGCGCGGCAAATGGTGGGAAACCTACAATGATCCGT
>JANXVW010000147.1 GCA_025351455.1 Betaproteobacteria bacterium
ACAAGCTGCAGGTGGAGCACAAACGGTTGGCGCATGCCGCCAGCCTGATCGAAACCGTGCAATTCGGCCTCGACGTGTTGTCGGAAGGTGAGGTATCGAGCGTGGCGGCGGTTGCCTCGGTGCTGTCGCGCCTGCAAGGCATGGTGGACTACGACCCGAAACTTAAGGATATCCTCGACATTCTGGAACCGGCGCAGATCCAGTTGCAGGAGACCGTGTACGGCCTGCGACACTATCAGCAGCGGTTGGAACTCGATCCGCAGCGCCTGCGTGACGTGGAGGCGCGGCTCGACGTAGTCCATACCGCCGCGCGCAAGTTCAAGCTGCAGATCGCCGACATTCCCGAGCGGCTGGAGAAACTAAAGGCGCGGCTTGCCGAGCTGGCCGCGGGATTCGACGCCGATGTTTTGCGCGAACGCGAAGCGCAGGCGCAGAAGGCTTACGAGGACGTCGCCGGCAAACTGTCTGCCGCGCGCAAAAAGGGCGCGGTGGACCTGGCGAAGAAAGTCAGCACATCCATGCAGACCCTGGCGATGACGGGGGGGTCGTTCGCGATTTCGCTCAATGCGCTGGCCGAGGGCAGTGCATATGGGCTGGAGCAGGTTGAATTCCTGGTTGCCGGGCATGCGGGCGCTACGCCTCGACCCTTGGCGAAAGTCGCCTCTGGCGGCGAGTTGTCGCGGGTCAGTCTGGCGATCCAGACCGTCACCAGCCAGGTGGCCGCCGTGCCGAGCCTGATTTTCGACGAAGTGGATGCCGGCATCGGCGGGCGGGTGGCCGAAATTGTCGGGCTCATGCTCAAAGACCTGGGCCGCAAACACCAGGTCATGTGTGTCACCCATTTGCCGCAAGTGGCGGCTGCCGGGGACCATCAATGGCAGGTGAGCAAGGCCGCCGCAAACGGAAAGGCCGCCAGCGCGGTCGCCGTGCTGGACCACGATGCCAGGGTGGAAGAGATCGCACGAATGCTCGGCGGCGTGAAGATCACCGAGACGACGCGCAAGCATGCAGCAGAAATGCTTGGGATGGCGCGAGGCGCTAGGCACGAGGTTTGAAACCGTTCAAGACTTAAATCCTAGTGCCTCGCGCCCCGTGTCTGGCGCCTCGCGCGCGTCACGCCTTCAGCTTGTTCGGGCAGTGGGGTTTGATGCAGTCGGCGTAGAGCTGCAGCGAATGCTCGTGGATGGAGAAACCGCGATCCTTGGCGATTTTGGTCTGGCGCCGCTCGATTTCGGCGTCCACGAATTCCTCCACCTTTCCGCATTGCAGGCAGACCAGATGGTCGTGGTGGGCGCCCTGGTTCAACTCGAACACCGCCTTGCCCGACTCGAAGTGATGCCGGATGAGGATGCCCGCCTGTTCGAACTGGGTGAGCACGCGGTATATCGTGGCAAGCCCGATCTCGATGCCTTCGCCCAACAGGATCTTGTAGACGTCTTCGGCAGTCAGGTGGCGCACGTTGCTGTTCTCGAACAGGTCGAGAATCTTCAGGCGCGGTAGGGTCGCTTTCAGTCCGATGTTCTTCAGGTCGTGCGATGTGCTCATTACAGGACTGACAGGGAGGGAAGGGTGAATTATCATAGCGGCTTTCAATCTGCTTGGAAACCGCGCGCGGCCAGCGTGCCGATCCGCGCCTGAGGAACCAATGCGCTTCCTGTTTGTGTTACCCCTGCTGGTCGCCGGCTGCATGCTCGCGCCGCACAAGATCGACATCCAGCAGGGCAACTATATCGACCAGGCGATGGTGGCGAAGCTCAAGCCGGAGATGACGCGCTCGCAAGTGCGGTTCATTCTCGGCACCCCGCTGATTGCCGATCCTTTCCATCCGAACCGCTGGGACTATGTCTATCTCACCGGCAAGGCGAACAACGTGCACACACAGCACAAGATCACGGTCGTCTTCGACGGCGACAAGTTGAACCACGTCGAGGGCGACATCGTGCCGGCGGATACGCTGTCGCAGGCACCTTCCGAAATCCGCCGGCCCTGAGCGGCGTTCCCGGGGTCATACCGCGAGATGATGATTCAGCAGATTGCAGTAGCGGGCAGTTCCGGGCGCATGGGCCGGGCCTTAATCGAGGCCATCGGACAGTCGCCGGATTTCCGCCTCAAAGCGGCGCTCGAAATGCCTGACAGTCCTTATCTGGGCAGGGACGCCGGTGAACTGCTGGGCGCGCCCTGCGGTGTGCGCATTTCCGCAGACCTCGAGGTCGCGCTGGCGGGTTGCGACGTGCTGGTGGATTTCACGCGGCCCGAAGGCACGCTGGCTCACCTGAAGCTGTGTAGCGTGCACGGTATTCGCATGGTCATCGGGACGACGGGTTTCCAGCCGGCGCAGAAAGCGCTGATCGCCGACGCGGCGAAGAAAATTTCCATCGTGATGGCGCCAAACATGAGCGTGGGCGTGAACCTCACGTTCAAGCTGGCGGAAATCGCGGCAAAGGTGCTGAACGAAGGTTACGACGTGGAAATCATCGAAGCGCATCACCGCCACAAGGTGGACGCCCCCTCGGGGACCGCGTTGCGCATGGGCGAAGTGATCGCCGTGGCGCTGGGTCGCGACCTGGCGAAAGACGCTGTGTACGGCCGCGAGGGCGTGACCGGCGAGCGCAAGCCATCGACCATCGGCTTCGCCACCGTGCGCGGCGGCGACATCGTCGGCGACCACACGGCGCTGTTCGCCGGTACCGGCGAGCGCGTGGAAATCACGCACAAGGCCGCCAGCCGCGCGACTTTCGCGCTTGGCGCGTTGCGCGCGGCGCGCTACCTGGCGGACAAGAAATCGGGGCTCTACGACATGCAGGACGTGCTCGGGCTGAAATAAGCCGAGCTTCAGGCCGATCACGGCGGATTGAACGGGCGGGCCCGTTCGTCTATAATCGCAGACCAATGAAAGCGGGAGAGGCGCGTGCCTCTCCCGCTTTCCATGTGTACCT
>JANXVW010000158.1 GCA_025351455.1 Betaproteobacteria bacterium
GTGCCGATCATCTTCCTGACCGCCTACTACAACGAAGACGAACACGAACTCGAAGGCTACAGCACCGGCGCGGTGGACTACCTGCACAAACCGCTGAATCCCGCCATCCTGCGCTCGAAGGTCGGGGTCTTCGCCGAGCTGCACCGCAAGAACCTCCAACTCGGGATGACCAACCGCGCTCTACGCGTTGAAGCGACCGAGCGCCTCCGGGCTGAGGAGAGCCTGCGCGAACTGAATGAAACTCTCGAGCGGCGCGTGACCGAGCGCACGGATGCATTGCGGGAAAGCGAGGAACGCTACCGCACCCTGTTCAATGCCGTGCCGATGGCCGTGTTCGTTTGCGACCGGCATTCGGTGATTCAACAGTACAACCGCCACGCGGTGGCGCTTTGGGGCAGAGAACCGGTGTGTGGAGTCGAGCAACATTGCGGCTCGGTCAAACTCTGGCTGCCCGATGGCACGCTCCTGCCACACACCCAAAGCCCCATAGTAGAGGTGCTGCGCACCGGCATCCCGGCGCTGAATGTAGCAGTCTTCATTGAGCGACCCGACGGGTCGCGCCTACCCGTTTTGATGAATTTCGCTGCCCTGAAGAACGCGCAGGGCGCCATCACTGGCGCGATCACTTCGTTCGTGGACATCAGCGAGACCAAACGCGCCGAATCGAAACTCCGTGCGGCCAAAGCGACGGCGGAAAAAGCCAACCGCGCCAAATCGGATTTCCTGTCCAGCATGAGCCATGACCTGCGCACGCCGCTCAGCGCAATCCTCGGTTTTGCCCAGCTCCTGGAATCCGGCTCCCCGCCGCCAACGCTCGCACAGAAGCGAAACATCGAACAGATCCTCAAGGCAGGGTGGTACCTGCTGGAGATGATCAACGAAATCCTCGATCTCGCGCTGATCGAATCCGGGAAGCTGTCCGTGTCAATGGAGGTGATATCGCTGGCCGCAATTGTGGATGAGTGCGCAACCATGATTGGACCGCAGGTGCAAACGCGTGACATCACGGTGAGCTATCCACTGTCCGACATCCCGTACAGCGTCAGAGCCGACCGGACACGGTTGAAGCAGGTTCTCATCAACCTGCTGTCCAATGCGATCAAATACAACAGGGTCGGCGGGGCAATCGACGTGGCCTTCCGCGCGAACACCCCAGGGCGCATTCGCATCGAAGTCAGGGACACCGGCGAAGGAATGACGCCGGATAAGCTCGCGCAGCTTTTTCAGCCGTTCAATCGTCTAGGCAAGGAGGAGAGCGCCGAGCAAGGCACGGGCATCGGCCTGGTGTTGACCAAGCGACTGGTTGAATTGATGGGGGGCGCCATCGGCGTGGAAAGCACCGTCGGCGTGGGGAGTGTTTTCTGGTTTGACCTGAGCCTGGCAACCGAACCTTTGCCAGCCGCGCGCGCAGCCGAACTGACGGCTGCCCCCCCGGCGGACATTCAACCCGACGCGCCGTTGCGCACCCTGCTCTATGTCGAAGACAACCCTGAAAATATGACGCTGTTCGAGGCGCTCATTGCGCACCGGAAGGATATTCGCTTGCTAACGGCAATGAACGCTAACCGCGGCATCGAGATTGCGCGTGCCGCAGTGCCTGATGTCATCCTGATGGACATCAAAATGCCCGGCATGAACGGTATTGAAGCATTGGAAATCCTGCGCGAGGACCCGTCAACGGCGCATATCCCCATCATCGCGCTCAGCGCCAATGCGATGCCCGATGATATAGAAAAGTGCCTCGCGCTCGGACTCTTTCGTTATCTCACTAAACCCATCGAGTTCAATGAACTCATGGACACGCTGGACGCGGCTCTAAACGGTCGAAAAATGCAACCGATCCACCAATTGAAAAAGGACGACGCATGATGGTTAATGCCTCCGACATTCTTAACGCCAGCATCCTGATCGTGGACGATCAGGAGGTTAATGTCAGTCTGCTCGGGCAATTGCTGCGTGAATCCGGCTATGTCCGCGTTGCGTCGACCATGAGTCCGCGCGAAGTGTGTGAGCTGCACCGCAAGAACCGCTATGACCTGATCCTGCTCGACCTGCAAATGCCCGGCATGGATGGATTCCAGGTGATGGAAGGTCTCAAGACAAACGATGCGGACGGCTACCTTCCCGTCATCGTGATTACCGCCCAGCCCGGCCATAAGCTGCGCGCGTTGCAGGCGGGCGCAAAGGATTTCATCAGCAAGCCGTTCGATCTGATCGAAGTCAAGACACGCATCCGCAATATGCTGGAAGTGCGGCTGCTGTACAAAAAGTTCGAGAATTACAACAAGGTTCTGGAACAGACGGTGCTGGAACGCACCGCCGAGCTGCGCGAAAGCGAAGCCCGCTATCGCAGCCTGACCGAACTGGCCTCCGACTGGTACTGGGAGCAGGACGAGAAAGGGAACTTCACCAAGGTATCCGGGCCGGTCCTGGAGATGCTCGGTCTCCAGGTGGACTCAATCGCGGGAAATACAGGCGGATTTCAGACGCAGGGCTGGAATGAGTCGCAACGGGAAGAACTGCGGGCAACCATTGCGGCCCGGCAACCCTTCCTGGATTTCGTATTCAGCCGCAACAATGCCGACGGCTCGCAGCAGAAGTTCCAGGTGAGCGGGGAACCGATCTTCAATCAGTCCGCCCGCTTCATCGGTTACCGCGGAATCGGCATCGAACTCGATGCCGGGAATAGTAAAGGCAAGGCTTCGAAGGGAGTCAATGATGTCGCTAGCGCATAGCCCGACCCAGAATCATCTCCTCGCCGCTCTGTCCGCGGTGGAATTCGAGCGTCTGGCCGGGCATCTGGAATTGGTCCCGCTACCGCTCGGCGAAATGCTTTACGAACCCGGCGAACCGGTGCGCCACGCCTATTTCCCCACCACCGCCATTGTGTCGCTGCACCATATGATGGAGTCCGGTGCCTCGGCTGAATCCGCGGGGGTGGGCAATGAAGGCGTAGTCGGTACCGCAATCTTCATGGGAACGAATACGTCGCCAAACTGGGCGGTGGTGCAAATCGCGGGCCATGCTTACCGGATGCAGGGCCGCTTGTTGGTGGAAGAATTCAATCGCGCCGGCTTGACCATGCGCCTGTTGCTGCGCTACACCGAAGCGCTGATTATGCAATTAAGCATGACCGCAGCCTGCAATCGGCACCATACGGTCGAGCAGCAATTGTGCCGCTGGTTGTTATTGGCCTCCGATCGGCTCTGCTCGCGCGACTTGGTCATTACGCAGGAATTGATCGCCAGCATGATTGGCGTGCGCCGGGAAGGCATCGTCGCCGCGGCCGGAAAATTGCAACACGCCGGTGTTATCCGCTACCGTCGCGGTCACGTGGCAGTGCTTGAACGTTCCGGCCTGGAGGCGCGCGCCTGCGAGTGCTACTCGGTCATCAAAAAGGAATTGGGCCGCCTGTTGTCCGATATGGCTAACGCCAGCGCCAAAGCCAAAGCCCCAGCCACAGCTTCCATCCTCTGATATCCCGGCGCTGAGTTCGCACTCGGGGGCAAGCGTCAAGCGGAAATCCAAGCTCGCTTGCCAGACTTCGCCTGGTCTATCCGATATGAGGGGCCGCTGACTATGCGTTCGTAATAGGATGCATGGGCGGGGGAACCCGGCGCCCAATTGGCAAGAAACGCACTTATCCAGCGCGCATGGTCGTAACGGACCGGCAGGGCATCGACAAAGGTTTCTTTTGTTCGTATTCCGTAGAGCGAAGCGCCGCGCGTACAAGGGTGTATCGAGATACGCGTCAGCACGCCGAATTGCGTGTCCTTGAAATTGGGCATCCCGGCCGCGCCGTTGTTGATCACCCAATGTTTGCCATTGCCGACGGAAAACTCCCTCAGCGCGGGCAGGCACGTATGGCTGCTCGCGAAGCCGTCGACATCCGACGCCGCGAATAAGGTGCCAAGGTGCGGCCTCTGACGGTCGTCGTCCAGCGCACTCACATCGAACTGCCACCCTGCCAGCGACTCCGCATCGCCATGAACAATGCCGATGCGCAGCTTTCCAACTTGCGCAACGGCGTGCATTGGCAGTTGCGCCAGCCTTTCCCGCAAAACGGGAAAGTGCCGGGCGGTTCCGCGCAACTGCTCAAGAATTTCATTGGAACGATCCACGTCGGCTTCCGGGACCGAGTCCGGGTATCCGCAACCGCATCCGCCGTTAATGTCGTCTGAAGCAAGCTCCGTTTCGACGTTCCCGCGCAATGCGCGGTGGGATAACACCGCCGTATTGATGGCCTCGAAGCCTTCGTCGTCGGAATTGAACCAGTTGAAGTCGCCATTGAACAGCAGTGCGGCCGATCCGCGTTCTTGCGCCATCAGGCCGAGTACGGTTTCAAGTGCCAGCCGGTTTCCGTAAAGGCCGCCGACGATGTAGAGCGTGTCTGCCTGCAGATCGGCTTGCCTTGCGAAGACCGAAGGCGCATAGCGATAGTGAAGGGGACAGCTTCGTCCAGGTCGCCAGGTGTCGGGAAGATCGTTCATCTTTGTTTTTTGCAAATGGTTTACGGAATCGTATTAACGCTCGAGCGCAAAACCGCCGCGGTCAGGGTCGCCTGGATCGCTCAATCACCCAATCACCCAATCACCCAATCGCCCAATCGCCAATTACCCAATCGCTCCATACGCCCCCTTGTAGAGCTGCTGCATCTGGTCCTCGTCGATCGCATCGATCGGCTGGTCGAACTGGATGCGCCCGGCCTTCAGTCCTGTAACGCGTTCCGCCAGATTGGGAAGCAGGCTGAGCGTATGGGCGACCGTGATCAGCGCCAGCCCCCTCTCCCCGGCTATCCGCGCGAGCAGATCCGCGATTTCTCTCGCCGCTATGGGATCGAGGTTGGCGGTGGGCTCGTCGGCCAGGATAAGTTCCGGATTCTGATTCAAGGCCCGCGCCACCGCTACTTTTTGACGCTCTCCGCCGGACAGCCGGTCAAGACGAAGCAAGGCAAGGTGGCCGATGCCGACAGCCTCCAGCGAGGCCTGCGCATGGTCGCGCTCGTGGTCTGGAAAAAGCCGGGCACAAGTCAGCACCGACTGGCTGCGGGCCAGGGCGCCGATTAATACATTTTCCAGCGCGCTCAATCGCCCGACCAGGTGCAGCCCCTGAAAGACCTGGCCGACGCGGCCACGCACATTGCGCAAATCTGCAGAGGTAGTCTGTCGGGATATGGTTTGGCCGAGCACGTCCACGGAACCGGAGGACGGAAGCACCATGCCCGTGAGCGCTTTGAGCAGCGTCGTTTTTCCCGCGCCGTTTGCCCCGATGATGGCCAGGCGCTCTTTCGGGCGCACATGAAGCGATACATCCGCCAGCAAAGTTCTGCCGCCGGCCGTGACAGTCAGCGCTTCGAGGTTCACCACTGCGTTCGAGGCGTTCATAGCAGACGGCGGCGCACTGCGCGGCTCAGGCTGTCGAATGCCGTAACCATTGCAATGATGGCGATCAGGATGGTGGCGAGCCGGCTCCACTGGAACAGCGAGATCGCTTCCGACACCAGCAGGCCCAGTCCACCCGCGCCGACCAGGCCCAGAACCGTCGAATCGCGGATGTTGTATTCCCAGATGTAGAAATGGATGGAGATCAGTTGGGGCAGCACGGCAGGCCATACGCCCAGGAAAAAAACCTGCACGGGGCGCGCGCCCACGGCACGCACGGCATCGATGGCCGCCATGTCGATCGATTCGATGGACTCGGCGTAGAGTTTGCCGAAGCTGCCCATCGAATGCGCGGCGATCGCCAGGATGCCGGCAGTCGGCCCCAATCCGACGATGCCGACAAGAAGCAGTCCGAAAACCAGTGTGTGGATGGAACGGCAGGCGTCGAGCAGGAATTTGGCGGGGAAGGACAACCACTTCGGCGCGCCAAGATTCCTGGCCGTCAGAAAACCCAGCGGCAGTGCGAGGAGTCCGGCGAGCAGCGTGCCGAGGGTG
>JANXVW010000171.1 GCA_025351455.1 Betaproteobacteria bacterium
CTGTTTGCCGGCGCGGTGTCCATCGCGTTGGTCGCGGGCGTAATCGCGCTGTTGTTCACATTGCTCAGCGGCGGTATGGGCGGACCCGGCGCCGGGGGGCATCGTGGAGGATTCCGCACAGGGGGTTTTGGTGGCGGTGGCTTCGGTGGAGGCGGCGGCGGCGGCTTTGGCGGCGGCGGCGCGTCGGGACGGTGGTAACGATGAACATCAAACGCATAACGACGCATCTCCTGCTGACCCACTGGCAGGTCAATCGGGTTTTCCCCCGCCAAACCTTGATCGCGATCGAGCAAGCGATTAAAGCGAGCGAGACCGAACACGTTGGAGAAATCCGTTTCGCTGTGGAGGGTGCACTGCACAGCACGCCGCTTTTGAAGGGGCAGTCCGCAAGAGAACGCGCGATCGAGGTTTTTTCGCAACTGCGCCTATGGGATACCGAACACAACAATGGCGTGCTGATCTATCTGTTGCTCGCTGATCGGGACGTTGAAATTGTTGCCGATCGCGGGATTCACGCGAAGGCAGGCGCTCAGGAATGGGAAACAATTTGTCGCAAGATGGAATCTGCCTTTAAACAGGCGAACTACGAAAGCGGCGTGATCAGTGGTATTCAAGCGGTGACGCAGCATCTGACGAAACATTTTCCTGCGTTCGGCGCCGGCCAGAATGAATTGCCCGATAAACCGGTGGTGCTGTAGCTCAATCGTGCTGGAGGGAAAAGAAGATGACTGTAGAGCTTACGTTCCTTGGCGGCACTGGCACGGTGACCGGTTCGAAGTACCTTGTTAAATCCGCCGGCAAGTCAATGCTGGTGGATTGCGGCCTTTTTCAGGGGGTGAAGGCGCTGCGCCTGCGTAACTGGGCGCCACTGTCTGTGCGGCCGCAGGATATCGATGCCGTGGTGCTGACGCATGCGCATCTGGACCATAGCGGATACCTGCCGCGTCTCAACAGGCAGGGATTCGCGGGGCCGGTCCATTCCAGCCCGGGCACGCGGGATCTGTGCGCCATTCTGCTGCCGGATTCCGGACGCCTGCAGGAGGAGGAGGCGCGTTATGCGAATAAGGGCGGTTTTTCGAAGCACAGGCCCGCGCTGCCGCTTTATAGCGAAGACGACGCGCACGCGAGCCTGAAGCGCTTTTCACCTGTCCCTTATGACAAGGAAACAGTTGTTGCCGGCGAGTTCCGTCTCATTCTGCAACCCGCCGGACATATTCTCGGCGCATCAATTGCCACGCTGCGCAGCGGCGGCATCCAGGTCGTGTTCTCAGGTGATCTGGGCCGGATGCACGACCCGATCATGCGTCCACCCAGCCGGATCGAGGCGGCGGACTACCTGGTCGTAGAGTCAACCTATGGCAACCGCCTGCACGAAGAGGCCAATTCTGAAGAGACGCTTAGCAGGCATCTTAACCGAGCGCTCGCGCGGGGTGGCGTCGTGATCATGCCGGCCTTTGCCGTGGGGCGCGCGCAGACGTTGCTCTATTTGATCTCGCGCCTGAAGGCCCGGCGCGCGATTCCCGACGTTCCGGTGTACCTGAACAGCCCGATGGCGATCAACGCCACCCGGCTCTATCACGACTACAACGCCGAGCACCGCCTGTCCGATCAGGAATGCGATGCGCTCCATGCCGTCGCGCAGATGGTGAACACGGCGGACGAGTCGCGCGCCCTGAACGGCCGCGGCGTGCCGATGATCATCGTCGCGGCGAGCGGTATGGCCACCGGCGGCCGTGTGGTACACCACCTCAAGGCGTTTGCGCCGGACGCGCGCAACATGATCGTGCTGCCGGGTTTCCAGGCGGCCGGAACGCGCGGCGCGGCGCTTGCAGGGGGCGCGACAGAAATAAAGATCCACGGCGCCTACGTGCCGGTGCGCGCCGAAGTGGTGACGATGGACAGCATGTCCGCGCATGCCGACTACAACGAGATTCTCGACTGGCTGCGCGGCTTCAAGCACGCGCCCAAGCATACCTTCGTCACTCACGGCGAACCTGCGGCCGCGGACGAGATGCGCCGGCGCATCGAGGAAACCTTCGGCTGGGCAGTGAGCGTTCCGGAGTACGGCGAAAAGGCGGTGCTGCAGTGACGCGTCCCGCCTTGGGCAACCTACAGCACCAGCCCGTCAGGCTGCGCCGCCTCGGAATCGACACGTACACCGGTCCTGTGATCTTCGTGCGTCACGGCGAAGACCTGCCCGAAGTACGCCACTGTGCATGGCGGTTATAGATGCGCATTCCGGCCTCCAT
Source organism: Betaproteobacteria bacterium (assembly GCA_025351455.1). Lineage (GTDB taxonomy): Bacteria > Pseudomonadota > Gammaproteobacteria > Burkholderiales > JACQAP01 > JACQAP01. The sequence continues at coordinate 2,250 of JANXVW010000171.1, forward strand.
GAGCTTCGCCGCCGGGATACTCTTGCCGGCCGTCGGCGCCATCAACTTATGGAAATCGCAGCAACAGCCAAGCTGCCCCAGCGCGGAGACTCCGCGTCCCTTCGGCGCGCACCAGATGACCCACCGCTTTCCTTCATCCACGGAATCGACAAATGCATGGCTCTCTGAGAATTGGATTTTCCTCATGGTCGCGGCTGCAATGATGGCCATGCACCTGTTTGGTCACGGCGGGCATGGACGCCACGGTGCCCATGGCGGCGGGCGCCGCGGAGATGAAGGTAACGACGCCCGGCACCGGCATTGACCGTCGACACATGAAATGGAGACTCTGAGATGAACCTGAAGATCGTTACCTGGGCGCTCGCCCTGAGCGCCGCATCGCTGTATCTGCTGTGCATTGGTTATGGACTCGTCAACCCTGCGGGCGGCCACATGCGCGAGTTCCTGAGCATTATCCTGCCGGGCTTCGAGTGGCTGACACCCATAGGCTTTGCCATCGGCCTTGCGAAGATCTTTCTGTACGGCGCGCTGATCGGCCTGGTGTACGTGCCGATCCATAACGTTTTGCAGAGCCGCTTCGGAAACTGAGAAGACGATGAGCGCAATGAAGAGCGTCACCCTGGAGGTGCGCGGGTTGTTCGGTGAGCTCGACCATCTGGGTGTGGAAAAGCGCATCGGCGCCATGCCCGGCGTGCATCACGCGCAGGCCAACTCGGCTTCGGGGAGCATTACCGTTCAATATGACGCAGGCGCTACGAGCGAAGAGGCGCTGCGCCAGGCGATACTCGAGTGCGGCTATCACTGCAGCGGCGAGGTGCTGCCGCGCCATGTGTGCAAGCCCGCCGCGCTGTCCGCGCACGCTGGGCATGCCGCGCCGGCCGGCGCGAAGGACGAGATGGCCCACGAGATGGGGCACGGGTCCGGCATGGACATGGCGGGCATGGTGCGCGACATGCGCAACCGCTTCCTCGTGTGCCTTGCATTCGCGATCCCGCTGTTCATCTGGGCGCCGATGGGCCTGCCAATTCCGATGCCGGCGCCGCCGTTAGGCCTCGCGCTCGACCAGTGGATGTTCGTGCTGGCGAGCGGCGCAATCCTCTGGCCCTCCTGGCCCTTCTTCGTCGCCGCCTGGCGCGCGCTGAAGAACGGCATCTTCAACATGGCAGTGCTGGTCGTGCTGTCGGTGGGCACCGGGTACCTCTTCAGCGTCGCGGCGACCTTTCTCTTCGAGGGCGTGCAGTTCTACGAGGCAGTGTCGGTGCTGCTTGTGTTCATCCTGCTCGGCCACTGGCTCGAGATGCGCGCGCGGGCGGGGGCGAACGACGCGATCCGCGCACTGCTCAACCTGGCGCCGCCGATGGCGAACGTGCTGCGCGATGGTAAGGAGCTGCAGGTGCCGACCGCAGAAGTGCTGGCCGGCGACGTCGTCATCGTGCGTCCCGGTGACAGGATTCCGGTGGACGGCGTCGTGACCGAGGGCGAGACGCAGGTCGATGAGTCGATGCTCACCGGTGAATCGATGCCGGTCAAGAAGATCGCGGGTTCAGGCGTCGCTGGCGCCACGATCAACAAGAGCGGCGCCTTCCGCTTCCGCGCCACCAAGGTGGGCGCCGACACCGCTCTCGCGCAGATCGTGAAGCTGGTGCAAGGGGCGCAGAACTCGAAGGCGCCGGCGCAGCTCCTCGCCGACAAGGCGTCGCAGTGGCTGGTGCTGATTGCCATCGTCATCGGTCTCGCCACCTTCGTGGTGTGGTTCTGGGTCATCGGCCAGACGCTGCTCTTCGCGGTCACGCTCACGATCACGGTATTCGTCATCGCCTGTCCCGACGCGCTGGGCCTCGCCACGCCGATGGCGATCATGATCGGCACCGGCCGCGGCGCGCAGAACGGCATCCTCATCAAGAACGCCTCCGCGCTGGAGAACGCGACCCGCCTGGACGTGGTCATTTTCGACAAGACCGGCACCCTCACGCTCGGCAAGCCCGACGTGGTCGAAATCGTCGTTGCCCCGGGGACCACCGAGGCCGAGGTGCTCGGCCTGGCCGCCGGCATGGAACAACATTCCGAACATCCGCTCGCCCATGCCATTCTGGAAAAGGCAAAGGGGCTCGAGGCCATGCCGGCTGAGAAATTCACGAACGTCGATGGCATGGGCGCGCGCGCCGTCGCAGGCGGAGAGCTGGCGCTGGTCGGCAACCGCAGGTTGATGGACACCGAGCGCGTCGATCTGTCGGGACTCGAGGCCGCCGCCGAACGCCTCGCCGCCGGGGGGCGCACCGTGGTGCACGTCGCACGCGGCGGCAGGCTGTGGGGCCTGATCGCGATCGCTGATGCGCCGCGTCCGACTTCGGCCGCGGCAGTTGCGGCGCTCAGGGAACGCGGCGTGGAGGTGGTGATGCTCACCGGCGACAACCGCGCTACCGCGGAGCGCGTCGGCAAAGAACTTGGCGTCTCGATGGTGCTTGCCGAAGTGCTTCCCGGGCAAAAGGCCGAGCAGGTGAAGGCGTTGCAGGCGAAGGGAAAGAAAGTCGGCATGGTGGGCGACGGCATCAACGACGCGCCTGCGCTCACGCAGGCGGATGTGGGGTTCGCCATCGGTGCGGGTACCGATGTGGCAATGGAAAGCGCCGACGTGGTGCTCATGAAAAGCGATCCCTTCGACGTCGTCGGCGCGATCGGCCTGTCGCGCGTCACGCTGCGCAAGATGCACCAGAACCTGTGGTGGGCGGTGGGCTACAACGTGGTTGCCTTTCCGTTTGCCGCCGGTGTGTTCTATCCGCTGACCATCAGCCCGGAAGTGGCCGCGATCGCGATGTCGGGTAGCTCATTGCTGGTCGCCGCCAACGCGCTGCTCCTAAAGCGCGCGACCATCCAGGGACTGCGCTGAGCGATGAGTCTCGACTGGCTCTCGGCGCAGGGACTGGAGCGCCCTCTGGCTCATGGACGTTTCCTGAAAACTGCCTTACGGCTTACGTAAATGAACGATACGACTGACGGCCAATCGTCCGCTGCCTGGACGAGACGTAGATTGGAGTGAACGCAATGTGTTTCTCCGCCACGGCGAGCTTCTCTGCGGGAACCATCCTACTCGCGGTCGGCACGCTGACGTTGAGGTCGGCGCGTCGCCCGCGCGAGCTTCCGTTCGCCGCGATTCCGCTGCTGTTCGCGATCCAGCAACTGAGCGAAGGCGTGATCTGGCTGACCTTCCGCCACGGGGCGCCGCAACTCAATGTGGCCATGACCTACGTCTATTCCTTTTTCTCCCATGTGCTGTGGCCGATCTACGTGCCCCTGGCCGTGCTGCTCATGGAACCTCGTGGGTGGCGCCGGCGCGCGCTGCTCGCGTTCGTCGCGGCGGGTGTCGCAGTGGGCGCGTACCTGCTGTATTTCCTAGTCGCCTTTCCGATCGTCTCGCGGCCAGTCGGGCAACACATCGAGTATGTCTCGCCGCATTTCTTTGCCGTGGTAGCGATGACGTTGTATCTGATGTCGACCACGCTCAGCCCGATTCTGTCCACGCACCGAATGGTGAAGATCTTCGGTGTTCTGGCGCTCTTGTCCTTTGCCGCAGCCGACTTTTTCTATGCGACTTGGTTCATCTCGGTGTGGTGCTTCTTCGCCGCGCTGTTGAGCACGGTCGTCTACCTCCACTTTGTACTGTGCGGAGTGCGGCTCAGCGGGGCGGCAACCCGAAAGCCAGCCAAGGCGTCTGCCGATCCAGAAAACCAGCAAGTTGAAAAGAAGGCCGCCCGGTGAGGGCCAACACCGAACGCACACCCGCTGTATCCGGACCCACCATGGCCGCGCTCATGCTCGCCGTTTTCACGGTCTCAATTGGCTACGGCGTCGTGCTGCCGCTTCTGCCCTACCTGATCGAGCGGCTCCTGGGAGCGGGACGGGAGGCTGCGCAAGTTCCCCGACACACGGGACTACTGACCGCTGTCTACACGCTGTCGCTTTTTCTGTTCGCGCCCATGTGGGGACGACTATCCGATCGGCACGGCCCGCGTGGCGTACTGCTGGTTGGGCTCATCGGCTTTGGCGTAACCATGCTGGTGTTCGCGTTCGTCGAGAGTCTCGCCGCGATTTACGCTGAGCGCTTTACGAGTGGCATGTTCGCCGCCGCAGTGACACCAGTGGCGGCGGCACTCGGCAACTTTGCGATGACCGAGCACGGGCGCGCCCGGCGGCTTTCATTCGTGAGCATGGCAGGCATTGCCGGGTTCCTGCTCGGACCGATGCTGGGTGTGTTCATCACGCGCTTTGCAGCGGATTTATTCACCCTGGCCATGCCGGCCGGATCGGTCGCCATTCCGCTCGCGGCGACCGCACTGCTCGCCTTTCTCGTGGCATGCGCTGTCGCGTTTGCCGTACCGAGCGGCGAGGACCACGATTGGTCGCAGGAGACCGCGGGGGCCCCGGTGGATAAGACTGCATGGCTCGTGCCGAAGCTGCTGATCCTCACCTTTATCGCCTCAGTCGGCATCGGGGTCTTCGAGGTCGGGCTTGCACTGCGCGGCAAGCAGGAACTCGGCTTGACTCCGTATCAGATCGCAGCAATGTTCACTGAATGCAGCCTGGTCATGTTTGTGATGCAGGCAATCGTATTCTCACCCTGGGTCAAACCGGACACCACCCGCTGGCTCATCGCGCCTGCGCTTGCGGTGCTCGCGGCTGGTTTGTTCCTGGTACCGCGGGCGTCGAATTTCACTTTAATGCTGGTCGTAGTCGGTACGGTCGCGGCGAGTGCCGGCATCCTCTCGCCGATCCTCACCTACTGGATCTCGGCCAAGGCCGGGAGCGCTCAAGGCTGGCAACTCGGCAGGCAGACGGCAGCCGCCAGCCTTGGTGTCACCGTGGGCTCGGCGGCGGGCGGACTCCTTTTTAATGTTACCGCCATGCCCGGGGCATCTTTCATTGTGACCGCCGGTCTCACGATGATGGGTTTTCTGCTAAGCCTCGGGTTGCCGAATTTGCTCGCGCTTCCCAGCGGTGCCGAACGCGTTGCGTCCTAACCGCGTCAAGCTGACCGTGATGCCATCATGACTTATCACTATGTGTGGCTGATCTGGTCGAGCGCATTCCTGCTGCCCTGGGTTCTGCTGTTTGCGCTATTCCCCCAGCATCGGGCCGCCATGTGGTGGGCAAGCGTGTTCATGGCGCCTTTCGGATTGACCGAACCGATATTTGTACCCGAATACTGGAACCCGCCGAGCCTGTTCGAATTGGCGCAAAGGACCGGCTTCGACATCGAGAGCATCATTTTCAGCTTCGCAATCGGCGGCATTGGCGCGATTCTCTACAACATCATTCTGCATAAACGCGTGGAGGCGATCAGTCTCACGGAGCGTCATCAACGGCGGCATGGCTGGCACCGATGGGCGCTTGCCGTGCCGCTCATCCTGTTTCCAGTTTTATATGCCCTGCCCTGGAATCCGATCTACGCGGGAATCGCGACGATGGTGTTGGGCGCGGTTGCCGCAGTTTTATGTCGTCCAGACCTGAAATCCAACACGCTGCTCGGCGGTGTGTTATTCCTCGCCCTTTACACGATATTTCTGTTGGGACTCGAGTGGTCGGCGCCCGGCTATATCGAGCAGGTCTGGAGCCTCAAGGCGCTCAGCGGAATCGTGATCTATGGTTTGCCAATCGAAGAACTCATGTTTGGATTCTCATTTGGTCTCTTCTGGACGGGCATATATGAACACTTCACATGGAAACGCAGTCTCGCCGAATAGCCGCCGCCAGGCAGTCACCATCGCCGCGCTGAGGCGGGCGCGCGCATTGGCGATTGGCATTGCCCTCGGATTCACGTTCGGAATGGCGCAAGCGGCGGCGGTCAACCCCGATCAGCCTATTCGGCTGGACGGAATGGAACTCTTTTATGGGGTGATTCCTGCCGAAATTCTGCGCGGCCATCCGAGTGGCCACGAAGAGCGAAGCATGCATGGCGGCGTTCCGCACGGCAAAGGGGTCTACCACCTGATCGTTTCGGTGTTCGATTCCAAGACATCCACACGCATTACCGACGCCGTAATCACGGGCAGCGTCATCGAAGTCGGCATGGCAACCCAAAACCGGAAACTCGAAGCGATGACGTTCGGCGGTAACGTCTCCTTCGGCAACTATTTCGCAATGTCCAATCCGGGTCCGTACGAAATCGTCGTCAATGTGCGGCGACCCGGCAACCTCAAAACGGCAACAGCGCGATTTCAATACTGGCATCCGCGGAGATAAGCGCTGGCGGTCTAATCACCTCAAGCACAAGGAGCAACGAATGGCGCATGAACACGGTTCTTACAACGAAGGCAGAACGCAATCCGCAGCAAAATGGGTGTTCATCGCGTTTCTACTGGTAGCAGGTTACTTTCTTATCATGGAGCACAGGGCTCATCTCGGAGGCGCCCTCTATTACCTTCCATTTCTACTCCTGCTTGCCTGCCCGTTTCTGCACTGGTTCCACCACGGCAGCCATGGTGGGGGAGGGTATCGGCCTACTGATGCATCGAACGAATCAACCCAGCAAAAAAATAATGGATCACAACTCCGCTCCGGCCTATGGGCTCTGGTCGCTCGTGATCGTCAACTCGCTGGTGTTCGTCATATTCGCCTTCAGCTTTTCCAAACCCCAGTCGTCGCGGGACTGGCGTTCGTTCAGCGCCTTCTCGGCTTTTCTGGTCGCGCTCTTTACCGAGATGTACGGGTTCCCGCTAACGATCTATCTGCTTTCAGGCTGGCTGTCACAGCGATTTCCAGGCGTGGATTTCCTGTCGCATAATGCCGGCCATCTGCTGGAAGTGATGTTTGGCTGGAAGGGCAACCCTCATTTCGGGCCGTTTCATATCGTAAGCAACATTTTGATAGGTCTGGGCTTCTGGTTGCTCGCCTCGGCGTGGGGGGTCTTATTTGAGGCGCAGCGTCAACACCGGCTTGCGACGACCGGAGCTTACGCGCGCGTGCGGCACCCCCAATATGACGGCTTTGTGCTGATCATGACGGGATTCTTGTTTCAGTGGCCGACCCTGGTCACGCTGGTGATGTTTCCGATTCTGGTCTTCATGTACGTGCGCCTTGCAAAGCGCGAAGAGCACGATGCACGGGCGGAATTCGGCGATGCCTATACTCGTTACGAGGCGAATACACCCGCCTTCTTTCCCAGATGTGGGGAGAAAAAAGCTCATGCATAACGCGAACAACGATTGGTGTCGGTGATCATGGTCCCGGGCCGCGACCGTGGCGCTTTCAATCGTCGACCCGATCCATCCGTGCGACAAGAGCATGATCGAATCACCGACCACGCTTGACGCCGCGCTGCCGCCGCACGCGATAGACGCCGCCGTGTTTGAGCCTTTCGAGGATCCGGCAAGCCGGGCCGAAACATGAGCGGCAAGAAGCTAACGGTCGACGCCGAACTGGAAAAACTGCAGCGCGAAACATTCGACTATTTTTTACATGAAACGAATCCCGCCAACGGGCTCGTGGTCGACAAGACGGCGGCCGATTGGCCGGCGAGCATCGCTGCAACCGGCCTTGCATTAGCCTGCTACCCGGTCAGTGTCGAACGCGGTTTCATGACGCGGGCAGCGGCGGTGGCGCGAACGCTTGCGACGCTGCGCTTTTTCTGGAACAGCCCGCAAGGCCCCGAGCCCGACGCAACCGGCTATCGGGGTTTTTATTATCATTTTCTCGACATGCAGACCGGACGTCGCGCCTGGCAATGCGAACTGTCGACGGTGGACAGCGCTTTTTTGCTGGCCGGCGCGTTGACGGCGGGGATGTATTTCGACGCCAGCACAGCCGAGGAGAGTGAAATCCGCACGCTCGGCGATGCGCTCTATCGCCGCGCCGATTGGCAATGGGCGCAAAACCAAGGTGAAACGGTGACGCACGGCTGGAAGCCGGAAATTGGCTTCCTCAACTATCGGTGGGAAGGCTACGACGAGGCGCTGCTGCTGTATATGCTGGGATTGGGCTCGCCGACGCATCCATTGTCCCAGCAGAGCTACGCAGCTTGGGCCTCCACTTACCGGTGGGAACGCTGTTACGGACAGGAATATCTGTACGCCGGGTCGCTATTCACCCACCAGCTCTCGCATATCTGGATCGACTTTCGCGGCATCCAGGATGCCTTCATGCGTGACAAGGGCATCGACTATTTCGAGAACAGCCGCCGTGCGACGTATGTGCAACAACAGTATGCGATCGACAACCCTCGCAAGTTCAAGGGCTACGCCAGCCATTGCTGGGGCATTACCGCTAGCGAAGGCCCCGGTCCCGACACCATCAAGATAAACGGCATCGAGCGCCAATTCTTCGATTACTTGGCACGCGGCGTGCCGTACGGGCCGGACGATGGCACCCTTGCACCGTGGGCTGTGGCGGCTTCGCTTCCCTTCGCGCCTGAAATCGTGTTGCCCGCGCTCGACTATTGCATACACCAAGCCAAATTGACGGCGTTCAACGCCTACGGTTTCAACGCCTCTTTCAATCCCTCCCATCCGGGAAAGCCCGGTAACCCTTATGGTTGGTGGGTCTCACCGTGGCATTTCGGGCTCAATCAGGGGCCCATCATTTTGATGATCGAAAACTATCGTACCGGCTTGTTGTGGCGATTGATGCGGAACTGCCCATACATTGTCACCGGGCTGCGGCGAGCGGGTTTTTACGGAGGATGGATATGAGCTCTTTGCGCCGGCGTAGGTGTTTTACGGAAGTAGCCGGTAAATCCCGTCTTACCGTGCGCTGCCGCACAGACTACGCGACCGATCCTGGCTACCTTGATAAAGGTGAATGTAACTAACGCGTGGTCCGCTGTCATCCTGCGGAAGCGCATCACATCGGCAGCGCGTACGCTGCTTCGGCCCCAGGAAACCACGATAAAGGAGAACACCCTATGAACGTCAATCGCAAAATGGTCAGTGCAACCTTCGCATCCGCCGCCGCAGCTTTGTTCGCCACGTCTGCTGTCCTGAGCACCGCGAATGCGGCCGAGGAGGTGAAAGTCAAGTGCTACGGCGCGAACGCCTGCAAGGGCAATGGCCAATGCAAGTCCTCGATGAATGGATGCAAAGGCAAGAATATGTGCAAGGGCAAGGGCTTCGACACCATGACTGAAAAAGAATGCATCGAAAAGGTCGGCCGCTCCTAAGCGGGGCGGGGAAAAGTTAAAGGACGCCTTCGGGCGTCCTTTTTATTTAGATTCTTCAGACCATTGTGCGTCTCGGCAAGTACGCTTGGTTGCGCACTTTGTAATTTGGGCGTGCCCTAGAGATCGTGAAGTGGTACGCGACAGTTGTTGGGTATTGGCGCGTCGTGGATGGTGGAGCGCGTTGAACTCGACGTCGCCAACAGCGGGTTCAGGTGTTGTTATGTTGACATATCACGAACCATCCGTGCCGATGAAGTGGCGATGATTTCGCGGGCGACCCAGCGCATTCTGCATGGCGCCTGAGCTTCCACTTTCCTACTGACAAGGAACCCCAATGACTGAATCGCTCTCGCCCGACCTCCTTGCGAAGATGAATGCGTACTGGCGCGCGGCGAACTATCTGTCGGTGGGCCAAATTTATCTTTACGACAATCCGCTGCTCAAGCGGCCGCTGACGCTCGCGGATGTGAAGCCCATGCTGCTCGGACACTGGGGCACTACCCCCGGGCAGAACTTCATCTACGTGCATTTGAACCGGGTCATCAGGAAATACGATCTCGATATGATCTACGTTTCCGGGCCCGGG
>JANXVW010000269.1 GCA_025351455.1 Betaproteobacteria bacterium
GAGGCTGCAATCGCCGGCCGAGCGCGCGGAGCTGGACGGACTGTGGGAGTGCATCCTGTGCGCGTGCTGTTCAACCGCCTGCCCGTCGTTCTGGTGGAATCCCGACAAGTTTGTCGGCCCCGCTGGACTCCTGCAGGCCTATCGTTTTTTGGCCGACACGCGGGACGAAGCTACCAGCGAACGCCTCGACAACCTGGAAGATCCTTATCGACTGTTCCGCTGCCACTCGATCATGAATTGCGTCGACGTCTGCCCGAAACAGCTCAATCCGACGCGCGCGATCGGCAAGATCAAGGACCTGTTGGTCAGGCGGGCCGTGTAGGCGGGCAATGTCCGAGGCTGACCGGATTCGCTGGCAATGCCGGCGCGGATTACTCGAACTGGACCTGGTCCTGGGGAAATTTCTGGACAGTCATTTCAATAACTTGTCGCCCGCTGGACTCGCGACATTCAAACGACTACTCAGCTATCCGGACAACGATTTGTGGGATTTCCTGAACCGGAAAACGCCACCGCCGGATGCGGAATCCGCTCAGATCATCAGATTATTTGACTAATTTGTATTGCGGCGCATCCGAACTTTAAAGGTTTCCAGAAGCTGTTAAACTTAAAGCTTTAATCGGGGTGAAAGCGAGCGGGACCATGGAGAAACAACGCACCGCAACAATTTCGTTCAACGATGGTGTCGAGCCCATCGAATTTCCCGTTATCAGCGGTTCCATCGGTCCCGACGTTGTCGACATTCGCACTTTGCTCGGCAAGGCTGGAAAATTTACCTACGATCCAGGATTCCTTTCCACGGCAAGCTGTCGTTCCGCGATTACCTATATCGACGGGGATGCCGGCGTGCTGCTCTATCGCGGCTATCCAATCGAGCAGCTCGCCCAGCATTGCGATTTCCTCGAAGTCTGTTACCTGCTGCTGACCGGCGAGTTGCCGAACAAGGAGCAGAAAGACAAGTTCGTTACCACGGTCACGCGCCACACGATGGTCCATGACCAGCTCAACAATTTTTTCCGCGGTTTCCGGCGCGATGCGCATCCGATGGCGGTCATGGTTGGCACCGTCGGCGCGTTGTCCGCGTTCTATCACGACTCACTGGACCTGAATAATCCGGCACACCGTGACATCTCCGCGTTCCGGTTGATCGCGAAGATGCCGACGATCACGGCAATGGCCTACAAATACACGATGGGCCAGCCTTTCGTCTACCCGCTGAACTCCCTTTCGTATTCCGCCAACTTCATGCGCATGATGTTCGCGGTACCCGCTGAAGAATACCGGGTGAACGAGGTGCTGGTGCGTGCGCTGGATCGCATATTCATATTGCATGCTGACCATGAGCAGAACGCCTCGACGTCGACCGTGCGGCTTGCCGGTTCGTCGGGCGCCAATCCGTTTGCCTGCATGGCTGCGGGAATTGCCTGCCTCTGGGGACCGGCGCACGGCGGGGCCAACGAGGCCGCATTGAACATGCTCGAGCAGATCGGCGATGTGTCCAAGATTGGCGATTTCATTACCAAGGTGAAGGACAAAAATTCCGGGGTGAAGCTTATGGGCTTCGGCCACCGCGTCTACAAGAATTACGATCCGCGCGCCAAACTCATGCGCGAGACCTGCTATGAAGTCCTCAATGAACTGGGCCTGCAAAACGACCGCCTGTTCAAGCTGGCCATGGCGCTGGAAAAAATCGCACTGGAAGACGATTACTTCGTCAGCCGCAAGCTTTATCCGAACGTGGATTTCTATTCCGGCATCGTGCAGCGCGCGCTGGGCATCCCTGTTTCGATGTTCACCTGCATATTCGCGCTCGCGCGCACGGTGGGCTGGATCGCGCAATGGAACGAGATGATAGCGGACCCGGAACAGAAGATCGGCCGGCCCAGGCAGCTCTATACCGGGGCCACCAAGCGCGATGTAGTGCCCATCGAAAAACGGTGATTGAGCGATGAAGTGATTAAGCGATTTAGTGATTAAGCGATCGATCAATCGAGCGGAGAACCAGTTTGAATTCCTCAATCACCCAATCACTCAATCGCTCAATTGCCATCTTGAAAGGTAAAAAGTCATGATGAAGGAATCCCTGGGCAGCTCTTATCTGTTTGGCGGCAACGCGCCCTTCATCGAAGATTTGTACGAGACCTACCTCGACAATCCCGAGAAAGTAACGCCGGAATGGCGGCGGTACTTCGACCAGATGCAGCAGCAATCGGGCGGCGTCCGCGATGTGGCACATGCGCCGGTTGTCGAATCCTTCATCCGCCTGGCCAAGAGGCATGGTAGCGGCAACGGGCAGGCTCATGCTCCGACCAGCGCGGTTGCCACGGTCGAGAAGAAGCAGGTCTCGGTGTTGCAACTGATCAATGCCTATCGCTTCCTTGGCGTGCGCCATGCCAGCGTCGATCCGCTCAAGCGCTTCGAGAAGCCGATCGTCCCCGAGCTCGATCCCGCGTATTACGGGCTGGCCGAGTCCGACATGAACCTTGTCTTCAACAGCGGTTCGCTGGTCGGACCAGACCAGATGCCGCTGCGCGAGATCCTGCGCGCCGTGAAGGAAACCTACTGCGGCTCGATTGGCATCGAGTACATGTACATCACGGATACCCAGGTCAAGCGCTGGATCCAGCAACGTTTCGAGGGGATCCGTTCCCAGCCGAGTTTCGACGCGGATTTCAAGCGCCACATCCTCGAACGCCTGACCGCGGCCGAAACCCTCGAAAAATACCTGCACACGCGTTACGTCGGACAGAAGCGTTTTTCCCTGGAGGGCAGCGAAAGTGTCATCCCGCTGCTCGATCTCGCGTTGCAGCGCGCCGGAACCAAGGGCATCCAGGAGACGGTCATCGGCATGGCGCATCGCGGGCGGCTGAACGTACTGGTAAACACGCTCGGCAAGATGCCGAAGGACTTGTTCTCGGAGTTCGAGGGCAAACAGGTCGAGCAGTTGCCGATGGGCGACGTCAAATACCACCAGGGGTTTTCGTCGGACATCATGACGCCGGGCGGACCGATGCACCTGACCCTGGCGTTCAATCCGTCGCACCTTGAAATCGTCAACCCGGTCGTCGAGGGTTCGGTCAGGGCGCGCCAGCACCGGCGCAGGGATAGGGATGGCACGCAGGTGCTGCCGATCGTACTGCATGGCGATGCCGCGTTCGCCGGCCAGGGCGTTGTCATGGAAACGCTGAACCTGTCGCAGACCCGCGGCTACGGCACGGGTGGCACGCTTCACATCATCGTCAACAACCAGATCGGATTCACCACCTCCGATACGCGCGACACGCGATCGACTCTTTATTGCACGGACGTCGCCAAGATGGTCGAGGCGCCGATTTTCCACGTGAATGGAGACGATCCGGAAGCGGTGGCGCTGGTGACTGAAATCGCGCTCGATTTCCGCATGGAATTCCACAAGGACGTGGTCATCGACGTGGTGTGTTTCCGCAAGCTCGGCCACAACGAGCAGGACGAGCCCATGGTGACGCAACCGCTGATGTACAAGCTGATCGCCCAGCATCCCGGTACGCGCAAACTTTACGCTGAAAAACTTGCAGGGCAGGGCGTGATCAAGCCGGCGGATCCCGACGAAATGATCAAGACTTACCGCGACGCACTGGATGCGGGTTTTCATACCAACAAGACCATTCTGTCCAACTACAAGCCGCCGTTCCAGGTGAACTGGGCGCCCTTCAAGAACATCCCATGGACCTTCAAGGCGGTGACTGGCCTGCCGATGGATAACTTGAAGCTGCTCGCAACGAAACTCTCGACCGTGCCCCAGCATTTCAAGCTGCATCCCCGCGTCGAGAAAATAGTCTCGGATCGTCGCGCCATGGCCGCGGGAACCGTGCCACTCGACTGGGGCATGGCCGAAAATCTTGCCTACGCCGCATTGCTCAAGGATGGTTTCGCGGTACGGTTATCAGGTCAGGACAGCGGCCGTGGCACCTTCTTCCACCGTCACGCCGTCTGGCATGATCAGAACCGCGAACGCTGGGATGCCGGGACCTATATCCCGTTGCAGCACATCAGCGAGAACCAGCCGGACTTCGTCGTGATCGATTCCGTGCTCTCCGAGGAAGCAGTGCTGGGGTTCGAATACGGCTATGCAACCGCAGAGCCGAATGAGCTGGTGATCTGGGAAGCGCAGTTCGGCGACTTTGCCAATGGCGCTCAAGTCGTGATCGACCAGTTCATTGCCGCCGGCGAGGTCAAATGGGGAAGAATCTGCGGCCTGGCACTGATGCTGCCGCATGGCTATGAGGGCCAGGGCCCGGAACACTCTTCGGCACGGATCGAACGCTATCTGCAGTTGTGCGCGGACTACAACATGCAGATCTGCATTCCGTCGACACCCGCGCAAATGTTCCACCTGTTGCGCCGGCAGATGATCAGGCCGTTCCGCAAACCGCTGATCATTTTCAGCCCGAAAAGCCTGCTGCGCCACAAGGAATCGATCTCGTCGCTCGACGACCTGGCCAATGGCGAATTCCAGGTGGTCATTCCAGACGCGGAACTGCAGAACACGCAGAAAGTGAAGCGCGTGGTGTTTTGCAGTGGCAAGGTCTACTTCGACCTGATGGCGGCGCGGCGCGAGAGAGGCATTGACGATATCGCCATCGTGCGCCTTGAGCAGCTCTATCCCTTCCCGCACGACGAGTTCAAGATCGAGATCGATCGCTACAAGGACGCAAAGGAAATCGTGTGGTGCCAGGAAGAGCCCGGCAATCAGGGAGCATGGCATCGCATCCAGCATTACCTGCAGCGCCAGATGCTGCCTCATCAAAAACTATCGTATGCACTGCGGCCGTCGTCTTCGACGCCCGCAGGCGGCTATCTGGCATTGCATAACCAGCGGCAGAAAGCGGTGGTCGATGCCGCCCTGTCTCACGGCGTCTAGAGAATGAATTCGAGCGCATTCGCTCAATCAACAAGGAACAAGCCATGTTAGTCGAGGTAAAGGTCCCGGCCCTGTCTGAATCCGTTGCCGAGGCCACATTGCTGTCGTGGCACAAGAAGCAGGGCGACTTCGTCAAACGAGATGAAAACCTGATCGATGTCGAAACCGACAAGGTCGTGCTCGAGTTGCCGGCACCGGCTTCGGGTGTGTTGACCAAAGTCATCAAAGGCGACGGCGGAACGGTGGCGAGCAACGAGGTCATCGCGACCATCGATACCGATGCAAAGGCCCCCGCCGGCGCCGAGGCCGCCGCATCTGCGGCCGCTGCTGCGAGTCCGGCCAAAGTTGCAGCCGCTCCTGCAGCGAAAGCCGAGTCTCCGGCGGTCATGCCCGCAGCAAAAAAAATCGCTGCTGACAATAGTCTTGACACCGCGCAGATCAGCGGCACCGGTCGTGGCGGCCGCGTCACCAAGGAAGATGTGACGAATCAGGTGAAGGCACCGACGCCCGCTCCGGAGACGAAGCCCTCAGCGCCGCTGCCATCCCCGGTGAATATCGACCGCATACTGGGCGACCGGCCCGAGCAGCGCGTCGCCATGTCGCGATTACGCCAGCGCGTTGCCCAGAGGCTGGTGGAATCGCAAGCCACGGCTGCCATCCTGACCACGTTCAACGAAGTCAACATGCAGCCGGTCATGGACATGCGCAATCGCTACAAGGACAAATTCGAGAAGGAGCACGGCGTCAAGCTCGGGTTTATGTCGTTCTTCGTGAAGGCCGCCGTCCATGCGCTGAAAAAATATCCGGTTGTGAATGCCTCTGTGGATGGCACCGACATCGTCTATCACGGCTATTTCGATGTGGGTATCGCGGTAGGCAGCCCGCGCGGACTGGTGGTGCCGATTGTGCGCAACTGCGATCAGCTTTCTTTTGCGGATGTCGAGAAGCAGATCACCGATTTCGGCAAGCGCGCCCAGGATGGCAAGCTCACCATCGAGGAACTCACCGGCGGCACCTTTTCGATATCCAACGGCGGCGTGTTCGGTTCCATGCTCTCCACGCCGATCATCAACCCGCCGCAAAGCGCCATACTGGGCGTGCACGCGACCAAGGACCGGCCGGTGGCGGAGAACGGACAAGTCGTCATCCGGCCGATGAATTATCTGGCGCTGTCCTACGATCATCGCATCGTCGACGGCCGCGAAGCGGTGCTGTTCCTGGTGGCGGTCAAGGATGCGCTCGAAGATCCCGCGCGCCTTCTTTTAGAACTCTGACGAACTCCTCACCGCAAAGGCGCAAAGGAAACGCAAAGGAAGACTTGATAATAGACTGACATGACAGCGCGGCTCACTGTTCTCCGCCCCACGTTGGTGACCTTCTGATCGATTTTGACTTCCTTTGCGTGTTTTTCTTTGCGCCTTCGCGCCTTTGCGGTTCACGGATATATGAACAATCATGGCAAAGACCTTTGATGTCGCGGTGATCGGCGCCGGGCCCGGCGGCTACACGGCGGCCATACGCGCGGCGCAGCTCGGACTGAATACGGTTTGCATCGACGACTGGAAGAACGCCAGGGGCAAAGGCAGCTTGGGCGGGACCTGCCTGAATGTCGGCTGCATTCCTTCCAAGGCCTTGCTCGAATCTTCGGAAAATTATGAGCGCGCACTGCATAAATTCAGCGATCACGGCATCACCGTGAAGGAAGTCGCAATCGACGTGGCGAAGATGATGGCGCGCAAGGATAAGATCGTCGACACGTTCACGGGCGGCATCGGGCTGCTGTTCCGCAAGAACAAGGTCACATCGATGCACGGCCGCGCGCGGTTCACCGGAAAGTCGGGTGGCTATCAGATCGAAGTCCGCGATGGGGAAAACGCCGAGACCATCGAGGCGAAACACGTGATCATCGCCTCCGGCTCCAGCCCGCGGCAGTTGCCATTGGCCACCGTGGACAACGATCGCATCGTGGATAACGTGGGTGCGTTGTCCCTGCCCGATATTCCAAAACGCCTGGGCGTGATCGGCGCCGGCGTCATCGGCCTCGAAATGGGCAGCGTGTGGAAACGGCTGGGCTCCGAAGTAACGGTGCTCGAAGCGTTGCCTGCTTTTCTGCAGGCAGCAGACGACCAGGTGGCCAAGGAAGCGTTCCGGGTTTTCACCAAGGTGGTGGGGCTGGACATCCGGCTTGGCGTCAAAATCGGCAGCGTCAGGAATTCGAAGAAATCGGTGACGGTGGAATTCACCGACGCCGTCGGCGAGCAGAAGATGGAGTTCGACAGGCTGATCGTGGCCGTCGGACGGGTGCCGAATTCGGCAAACCTGGGCGCGGAGGCGGTCGGCCTGAAGATCGACTCACGCGGTTTCGTGGATGTGGACGAACATTGCTGCAGCAGCTTGCCCGACGTTTATGCAATCGGCGACGTGGTGCGCGGTCCGATGCTGGCGCACAAATCGTCGGAAGAGGGCGTCGCCGTTGCGGAAATCATTGCGGGACAGACCGGGCACGTCAACCTGGATAGCGTTCCCTGGGTCATTTACACATCGCCGGAAATCGCCTGGGTCGGCAAGACCGAGCAGGAACTGAAGGCGAAGGGCGTCGAGTATCGCGTCGGCCAGTTCCCGTTTATCGTCAACGGCCGCGCACGGGCGATCGGCGAGACTGCCGGTTTTGTAAAAATGCTCGCCGATGCCAGGACCGACCGCATCCTCGGCGTGCACATGATCGGGCCCTATGCATCGGAACTGATTTCCGAAGCCGTGGTGGCAATGGAATTCGGCGCGTCATCCGAGGATATAGCGCGCATCGTTCACGCGCATCCGACTCTGGCGGAAGCCCTGCACGAAGCGGCGCTCGCCGTGGACAAGCGCACGATCAATCTCTGATGGGCCAGCCGGCAGAGGCGAACGAGCCCCAGTCCTTCGCTGATTTCGCCAGACAGTCAGCTCGCTCGCACGGTTTTTCCCTCGATTCCTCGCAACTCGCGGCACTCGCGCATTTCGACCGGCTACGCGACGAATTGACGGAGGCCGAACAGACGGAGCAGTCCCTGCTGCGGATGTTCCTGCGCCAGCGGCCGGTGCGCGGCCTCTATCTCTGGGGCGGGGTGGGCCGCGGGAAAAGCTTCCTGATGGATACGTTCTTTGATTCGGTTCCGGTCGCGCGCAAGAGCCGTGTGCATTTTCATCGCTTCATGCAGGACATCCATCACCGCCTGCGCGATTTGCAGGGCCGGGAAAATCCCCTGCTGCACATCGCCCGGGATATCTCGCAGCAGCTGCGCCTTCTATGCCTGGACGAATTCCATGTCACCGATATCGGCGATGCGATGCTGATGCGCAATCTGCTGCAGGGGCTGTTTGACCAGGGGCTGGTACTGGTGACGACGTCCAACCAGGAACCCGGCGACCTGTATCGCAATGGATTGCAACGCGCCCAGTTCGAGCCGGCGATAGCGTTGCTCAAAGAGCATCTGCAGGTCGTGCAGGTCGATGGCGGCGAGGACTATCGCCTGCGCGTGCTGGAGAAGGGCGGGGTATTCCATTCTCCCGCGGACGCTAAAGCCGACGCTGCCATGACACAAACTTTCGAGGCGATCGCGGGCGGACCGGGTGAGCGCGAGGTAGAGCTGGAAATCGAAGGGCGCATGGTCCGCGCTCTGCGCACCGGCCCGGGAGTCGCATGGTTGCGGTTCGAGGAATTGTGCGACGGTCCGCGCGGCCAGGCCGACTATATCGAACTCGCCCGCCGCTTCCACACGGTACTCATTTCCGGCGTGCGGCGCCTCGCCGCGTCAGAAGCGGATCGCCGGCGGCGCTTTATCTGGCTGGTGGATGAATTCTACGATCGGCGCGTCAAGCTGATCCTGTCCGCTGAGGTGCATCTGGCGGATTTGCTGGAGGCCGTTGCGGGCGACGGCGAAGCCGACCGGGCGGGCAGCCGCCTGGTCGAAATGCAGACCCGCCAGTATCTGAGCGAAGCCCACCTCGCTTAATATCCAACAACTGACTGTACGCAGGGGAGGCAAGAAATGACGGCGCTGAAAGCTTACCGGATTTTTAACGAAGAAGGCAAGATTGCAAGCCGCTATGTGGACATGCAGCTCGACGAACTTGATGCGGGTGACGTCGTGATCAAGGTCGCGTACTCGGGCGTCAATTTCAAGGATGCCCTTGCCGCCACCGGCAAGGGGAAAGTCATTCGCCGTTTTCCGTGCATAGGCGGGATCGACCTCTCGGGAACCGTTACGGAATCGACGGATGCAAGGTTCAAGAAAGGCGACGCGGTCATTGCCACCAGCTACGATATCGGGGTCGCACATGATGGCGGCTATGCGCAATACGCGCGCATCCCCGCCGACTGGATCGTACCTTTGCCCAAAGGCCTGGACTTGTTCGAAGCCATGGCGCTCGGTACAGCCGGCTTTACCGCGGCGCTGGCGGTCGAGCGCATGGAACATGACGGCCTGAAGCCCGGAAACGGCCCGGTGATCGTGACCGGTGCGACCGGTGGCGTGGGCAGCATAGCCATCGATATCCTGGCGGCCGCGGGCTATCATGTCGTGGCCCTGACCGGCAAGGAGAGCGAATCCGGCTACCTCAAGGGTATCGGCGCGAAGGAGGTCATACTTCGTAGCGGACTCGACCTGGCAAAGATCAAGCCGCTCGACAAAGCGACATGGGCCGGTGCCGTAGACAATCTTGGCGGCGACGTTCTGGCCTGGCTAGCCAGTACCATGCAAATAGGTGCAACGCTGGCGAGCATTGGCCTCGCAGCCAGTCACAGCCTCAACACGACCGTGATGCCGTTCATCCTGCGCGGCGTGAGCCTCCTCGGCGTGGATTCGGTCAACGCACCGATGCCGCTGCGCGAGAAGGTGTGGAAGCGTCTGGGCAGCGATCTGAAGCCGCGGCAGCTCACGAACATAGTGACTACGGTCGATTTTGCCGACCTCCCTGGCGTGTTCGATAAAGTCATGAATGCAAGAATGCGCGGCCGCGCGGCCGTCAAGATCGCCTGATCAAGGACGGCACCGGGGGAGGAGAGCCATGACACAGCGCTATGCGGAATTTCATCGCCGCTCGATAGAAGACCGCGACGGATTCTGGCGCGAGCAGGCGATGCTGATCGACTGGGAAAAGCCGTTCGATCGCGTGCTCGATTACAGCCGGCCGCCGTTCGCCCGCTGGTTTGTCGGCGGGCTGACCAACCTTTGCCATAACGCCGTGGACCGGCACCTGGCCTTGCGCGGCGACCAGAAGGCCCTCATCTGGATTTCGACCGAAGTCGACAAGACCGAATCGTTCACCTATCGGCAGCTGCATGAGCAGGTAAACCGCGTTGCCGCCATGATGCTCTCCCTGGGAGTCAAGCGCGGCGATCGGGTGATCATCTACATGCCGAACATGCCGGAAGCGGTGTTCGCGATCCTGGCCTGCGCGCGGCTGGGTGCAATTCATTCCGTGGTGTTCGGAGGATTTGCCGCAGCGAGCCTTGCGGCACGCATCGACGATGCGCGCCCTACGCTGCTGGTCACTGCGGATGGCGGAAGCCGCATGGGCAAGGTCATTGCGTACAAGCCGCTGGTGGACGAAGCCATCCGGCTGTCGAAGTATCCGCCGGCCAAAGTCCTGATCTTTCGCCGCGGCTTCGATTTGCAGATGGCGAACGTTGCGCAAAGGGATGTCGATTGGGCCGATCTCGCCCGCCAGTACGAGCGCGCCGAGGTTCCCTGTGCGTGGCTGGAATCTTCCGAGCCCTCGTATATTCTTTACACTTCCGGCACCACCGGCAAGCCGAAAGGCGTGCAGCGCGATACCGGCGGACATGCCGTCGCGATGGCAGCATCGATGAAATACATCTACTGCGGGGCTGCGGGCGAGACCATATTCACCACGTCCGACATAGGCTGGGCGGTGGGGCACTCGTACATCATTTACGCACCACTGATTGCGGGCCTTACGTCGATTCTATACGAGGGCGTGCCAATCCGGCCAGATGCAGGGGTCTGGTGGAAGATCGTGCAGGAATACAAGGTCAACGTCATGTTTTCCGCGCCGACGGCGATCCGCGTGCTGAAGAAGCACGATCCGGCGTTCCTGCAAAAATACGACCTGTCGTCACTGCGGCATTTGTTCCTCGCCGGCGAGCCGCTGGATGAATCCACCCACGCGTGGATTTCCGAAGGACTCGGCAAACCGGTGATCGACCATTACTGGCAGACGGAAACCGGCTGGCCCGTGCTGACGGCGCTGCCCGGGGTCGAGAAGACACCGATCAAGTACGGCAGTCCTTCGTTTCCGGCTTACGGCTATGACCTGAAGCTGCTGCGCGAGGCGGATGCAAGCGAGGCGGACGCGGACGAAAAGGCCGTGGTGGTGATCGAGCCGCCGCTTCCACCAGGTTGCATGACCACAATCTGGGGCGACGACGAACGCTTTGTTAAGACCTATTTCTCGACGTTCACGAAGAAGCTGGTCTACTCGACCTTCGACTGGGGCATCCGCGACCGGGAGGGCTACTACTTCATCCTCGGCCGTACGGACGATGTGATCAATGTCGCCGGCCACCGGTTGGGTACGCGCGAGATTGAAGAAGCGGTGCAGTCCCACGCCAATATCGCCGAAGTCGCCGTGGTAGGGGTGGCCGATGCGCTCAAGGGGCAGATTCCGGTCGCCTTTGCCGTGGTGAAGGATAACGCGAAGATTGCCACGGCGGCCCAGAAATCCGCACACGAGAAGGAGGTAATGGCGGCGGTCGATGCGCAACTGGGTGCGATCGGGCGTCCGGCACGGGTGCATTTCGTGAGCCTGTTGCCGAAAACCCGCTCCGGCAAGTTGCTCCGCCGCAGTATCCAGGCGCTTGCGGAAGGTCGCGATCCGGGCGATCTGACAACACTGGAAGATCCCGGCGCGCTCGAGCAGATCCGTGCGGCGTTGAAAGGGCGGTGATTGGTAATTGGTAATTGGTGATTGGCGACAGGCCAACTCTGGCTTCGATCCATCGCAGGGAATCCAAAAAAGAACGGGGCGGCAATGCCGCCCCATTTCTTTTTCGGGTATCGCGATTTAGCCAGGAACTCAGGGCACGGCGCGGAGGGGGTGTCCTGATTTTTGTGTGTGAGGGTGTTTGAACATTTTACGCTTGTGA
>JANXVW010000335.1 GCA_025351455.1 Betaproteobacteria bacterium
CGCCTTCCCCCAGAACACACTGTAAGCAAACACCGTGTAGCCGATGATCAACGGCAACACGATGCAGGTGCCGACAAAGACGAACATCAGCGATTCACGCGCGGCGGCGGCCTGCCAGATGGTCATGCGGTCCACCACCAGGTAAGGGAACATGCTGTAGGCAAGCCCGGCGAAGGCGAACACGACGATCCACACCGACAGCACGAAGGGCAGCCACTCGCGTTTTGATTTTCCCCGCTGCAGCCGGCTCACCGAAACCAGAATGCCGGCAAATGCCGCGGCCGTGAGCAGCGGCAGCGGCGACAGCCACAGCAGCCGCGGCCAGGCAAACCATTTCTCCATGATGCCGGCGCTGGCGAAGGGCGTCGCCAGGCTGATGGCCGCCACGCCCGCCGCTGCGAGGAAGGCTGCGGCCTTGCTCCAATTCAGCGCCCGCGCATGGAGATCGCCTTCCGTTTTGATCGCCAGCCAGGTTGCGCCCAGCAATGCGTAAGCGCCGGCCAGGCCAATGCCCACGAGGAACTCGAATGCGATGAACAGCGCGCCACCACGGAAACCGGTGATGACGCCGGCGAGCATGGCGCCTTGCGCGACGGCGGTGCCGAGCGAGCCGACGAAGAACAGGTGGTTCCACATCGACTGGTGCCATCCCGATGCCTTGACGCGGAACTCGAAGGACACGCCGCGCAGGATCAGCGATAACAGCATCACTGCGACTTCCAGGTAGAGCTGGGGCAGGATAACGCCGTGAGCATGCGGAAACGCGACCAGCAGGATGCCCACGCCCAGCACCAGCCAGGTCTCATTGGCATCCCAGAACGGCCCGATCGAGGCGACCATCATGTCCTGCTCCGGTCGCGTGGCAAGCGGCACGAGGATCCCGACGCCGAGGTCGAATCCGTCGAGAATGACGTAGGCAAGGATGGCCAGGCCCATCAGCACGGTGAAGATCAACGGCAGATCGAGTTGCATCGTCATAACACCTGCGGCGCCATTGCGCCCGGCGCGGGCTCCTCGCGGCCTTTGCCTTCTGCCTCCTTGCGCGCGAGTTGCGTGAGCACGACCATGTAGGAAATCAGCAGCAGCGAGTAAACCAGCGCGTAGCCGATCAGGGTTGTCGCAATGTACGGAGCAGGCACCGTCGATGCGGTATCAGCGGTCAGTATGAGGCCGTAGACGATGTAGGGCTGGCGCCCGATTTCAGTCGTGAGCCAACCCGCCAGCACGGCGATCCAACCGGAAAACGTCATGGTGGCGTACATCCATAACAGCCACTGCGGAAATTCCCGGCGCCGCATCAGCAGCAAGGCGCCCAGCCAGGACGCCGCGAGCATCAGCATGCCCACGCCGACCATGATGCGGAAGGTCCAGAACACCGTCGCGACGGGTGGATGCTTGTCACCGAATTCCGACAGTCCCTTCAGCTCGCCCCCGGCTTTGTGCGTGAGGATCAGGCTCGCGGCCTTCGGCACGGAAATGGCGTAATCGTTGCTGCGAGTTTCCTTGTTGGGCAGCGCGAACAACAGCAGCGGCGCCCCGCGCTCGGTTTCCCAGATCGCCTCGATCGCGGCGATCTTCGCGGGCTGGTACTCGAGCGTATTTAACCCGTGCTGGTCGCCTACCCAGATTTGCACCGGGATCAGCACTGCCCCCACCAGGATGCCGAGCCGCAACATGCGGTCGGCGGGCTCGAAATTGCGGTTTCGCAGCAGCTGAAACGCCGAAATGCCCGCGACCAGAAACGCCGCCGTGAGCCCGGACGCGATCATCATGTGCGCAAGGCGGTACGGAAAGCTCGGATTGAAAATCACCGCCATCCAGCTGGTGGCGTGCAGCTGGCCATCGATGACCTCATAGCCTTGCGGCGTCTGCATCCAGGAATTGAGCGCGAGGATCCAGAACGCCGACGCGGACGTGCCGATCGCCACCAGAAACGCCGACAGCGTATGCATCCACGCCGGGACCCGGTCGCGACCGAACAGCATGACGCCGAGAAAAGTGGCCTCGAGGAAAAACGCCGTCAACACCTCATAGCCGAGCAACGGCCCGGCGATGTTGCCGGCCTTGTTCATGAATCCCGGCCAGTTGGTGCCGAACTGGAAGCTCATCGTAATGCCGGAAACGACGCCCAGCGCAAACGACAAAGCGAACACCTTGACCCAGAGCCGGTACGCCGGTTTGCACCAGGCTTCGCCCGCCAATTCGATGCGCACGCGCAAGTAGACGAGGATCCAGGCCAGCGCGATGGTGATGCTGGGAAAAAGAATGTGGAAGCCGATGTTCAGTCCGAACTGGGCTCGCGCGAGGAGCAGCGGATCTGCTGACATGAGGATCCTGATGGGAACGAGCCGTCAGTTTAACGCGTATCCGCGCGCAACCCGCGATCACCAATCTGCCCAGCCCCGCACCGCGTCGCCCCGCTTGACTATATGCATATATGTATGCACACTGCAACTATGCGCAAACAAATGGCCAAATCTTCCGGCGGACATTCCGGTCGCCGCAAACGAGGCGATGACGGCGCCCGCTCGGGGGACTCGCCGCGTGCCGACGAAGCGTCGCCGCGCGGCAAGGTCCGGCTGACGATGTATCTTGACATGGCGGTGGTCGACCATTTTCGTTCGCGCGCCGGCGGCCGCGGCTACCAGACGCTGATCAATGAAGCCTTGAAGCGCGCGATCGAACAGGAAAACCTGGAAAACGTCCTGCGCCGGGTGATTCGCGAAGAAGCGCGGCCTTACCAGGCCGGAAAGGGCAAAACTTGAGCGGCACCCTGTTCGTTGTGCTGGCAAGCGCCAGGCGGCGCTGCGTCGCATGATTGCATTTCGCGATGAGCTGAAGGCAGTCGCCATGCCGGCCACCGTGCTGCTCGTGTCCGGCATCACAGCCGCGGCGAGCCACCGGTTCTCCAGCTCGCTGGGCATGTTCGGTGTATTCGGGCCCTACACAGTGCTGATCATCGGCACCGCCATTGCGCTGTGGTTCAATCGCGGCCGCGCGTTCATTGCGCTGGTTTCCTTGCTCGTTGCTTTCATTGCCTACCGCATTTCGCTCGCCTTCGGCCAGGATGATTTCCCCGTCCGCGCAGTGCTGACCGCTGCTGCGATCTTCGTGCCGGCCAACATCCTGCTCGTGCTGATCCTGCCGGAACGCGGCATCGTCCATTTCCGCAACTACCGCTGGCTGTTGCTCGGTCTGGCCGAGGTATTGATCACCGCATGGATCGCGACAGCGGGCCATACCGCCCTGTCCGGGATGGCCTGGCATGCGGCGCTGGATAATTGGCTGCTCCGGGCGACCCCCGCGCCGCTCCTCGGTCGCCTGTTCCTCGTTGCGGCATTCATCGCGGCGCTGACCAGGTCATGGTCGCAACGCCTGCCGCTCGATGTCGGCATGGCCGGGGCATTGATCGCGTTCTTCATTGCCTGCGAGTGGCCGGACATGACCGTGGTCTACGGCGTATTCGTATTTGCCGCCGGTGCCATGCTGCTGCTGGCGGTGCTGCAGGAATCGCACCGCATGGCCTTTCGCGATGAACTCACCGGCCTGCCCGGGCGGCGCGCCCTGCAGGAACGGCTCGTGGCGCTCGGGCCCTCGTATACGATCGCCATGGTCGACGTCGACCACTTCAAGAAATTCAACGACACGCACGGCCACGACATCGGCGACCAGGTGCTGAAGATGGTCGGGGCACGGCTGGCGGAAGTCGATGGCGGCGGCAAGGCATTCCGCTACGGCGGCGAGGAGTTCGCGGTGCTTTTTCCCGACCAGCAGGTCGAGGAAGCCCTGCCCCACCTGGAGGCGCTGCGCAAGAACATCGAGGAATACAAGATGTCGGTGCGCACGGAGCAGCAGCGACGCAACGAGGCACGCCGCAACCAGGACCGCCGCACGATGACCAGGTCCGCTTTCGCGCTGGCGCATCCGGATGCGCCACCGCTGCGATCGAATCGCGCGGAACTGCTTTCCGTTACCGTGAGCATAGGCGCCGCGCAACGCACTGAACTGCTTGACACGCCGGATGTGGTCATCCGCTCGGCCGACGAAGCGTTGTACCGCGCCAAAGGTGCGGGCCGCAACAGGGTGAGCGTGTAGGCGGCGATTGAGTGATTAGGCGATTGGTGATTAAACATTTCGGTCATTGAGTGATTTAGTAACCGGTCTGAAACATCTAATTCCCCAATCGCCTAATCACTCAATCGCGGAAACTTGCAATCGCCGAATCACCGCCCTCACTTCACTCCATACTTCGCGCGGTAGTGCTGCCCCATTACCTTGCGCCCCTGCCGGTTCAGTTGCGAAGCGGGCGTCACGTTGGCCTGGTTCCGCGGCGCCTTGGGAACGGCCGGTTTAGCGGTTTTTATTTTCATCCGCCTCACCACTTAACCGGGCGCGCAATTCCGTCTTCAAAACCTTGCCGTAGTTATTCTTCGGCAGATCGGGCACGAACCGATAACTCTTCGGGCGTTTGAAGCGCGCGATATGGTCGAGGCAGAGGGTGTCGAGCTCCTGCTCGAGAACTTTCGACCCGTCATGCACGACCACGAAGGCGATCACCTCCTCACCCCATTCCGCGTGCGGCCGGCCGACCACCGAGACTTCGCTGACGGCCGGATGCCGCAGCAGGATTTCCTCCACTTCACGCGGATAGATGTTGGAGCCGCCGCTGATGATCATGTCCTTGGAGCGGTCGCGCAGCGTCAGGAAGCCATCATCGTCAAACGATCCGACGTCACCGGTATGCAGCCAGCCGTTGCGCAGCGTTTCCATGCTGGCGTCCGGGTTGCGCCAGTAGCCGCGCATGACGGTATCGCCGCGCACCAGAATTTCGCCGATCTCGCCGGCAGGCAGTGCGAGGTCCTGCGCATCAGCAACGCGGACTTCGACGGGCGGCTGGGCAACGCCAACCGAAGCCAGCCGTTCTTCGTAACGCGGGTGATTGCGCGCGCCAATGTGGAATTTCGACAGCGCGGTAATCGTCATTGGCGACTCGCCCTGGCCATAAATCTGCGCAAAGCGCGGTCCCATTGTCTCCAGCGCGGCCTTGATGTCCTGCAGGTACATCGGCCCACCGCCATAGACGATAGTCTTCAACCCGTCGAGCGCGGGCGTGTGCTTGCGCGCGTGCGCCACCAGGCGATGCACCATGGTCGGCGCCGCGAACATCGTCACGCCGCTCCAGCGCCGGCAAAGCTGGAATATTTCCGCCGGATCGAAATGGCCGCTCTCGGGGATGACCTGGTTGGCCCCGACCAGCATGTGCGGAAAATTGTATTGGCCCGAACCGTGCGACATCGGTGCGGCATGCAGCAGGCAATCCCCCGGCGCGATGCAGTCGACCGCCGCGAAGTAGGCGAGCGACATGCAGATCAGGTTGCGATGCGTGATCATCACGCCCTTGGGCTGTCCCGTCGTGCCGCTTGTATAGAACAGCCACGCCACGTCATCCGGCGCCGTTTCGCTCATCGCGATATCCGCTGGCGCGCGGTACAACGCCGTGTAATCGGGCGAAGCGACTTCGATCACACGCTCGAGCAGCGGAAGGTCGCCGCGCAATGACGCCATCGGGTGTGCAAGGTCGGAGGAAGCGAAGCAGACCTTTGTGCCGGAATTCTGCAGGATGAATTCCAGTTCCTTCGGATGCAGTTTGGCGTTCATCGGCACGGCGATCAGCCCGGCGTACCAGGCTGCATACCAGAGCTCGACATACTGCGGACAATTTCCCATGGCGAGTGCTACGCAGTCGCCTGGTATCAGCCCCAGCGCATTACGAAAACCCGCCGCCATCGCCGCAACCCGCCGCATCAGGTCGCCGTAGGTAATCCAGACGCTTTCGCCCTGCGAGACGGCGGGATTGCCCGGGAAGGTGCGCGCGGAACGTGCGAGGAAGGTGGCGATGTTCATGGAAATGCCGTGACCTTCGTGGCTGCGTGACTATCGTGACTGCCGTAAGTACAATCCAACTTCGCGTGCAGAATCGTCCGCCGTTCTTTCCAGATCGCTTCTCGATTCACCAATTGCCCTTCACGACAGTCACGCTAGTCACGCAGTCACGGCCTTTCCCGTCACGGCCCTTCTCACCCCGCACTCCCCGACCCCACGCCTAGGCCGTTTGCGTAGCGCTTGTTCCAGATGTCGTGGCCGTGCGTGAAATCGTTCCGCGCCGACTTGTCCTGGCCGCGCATCAGCCACAGCGGCTGGTCGTAGATATTGAACGGCGCGTTGTCGCGGCGCTGGTCGCGCAGGGAACGGTCGTAATGCGAGGTGGCCGGCATGTAACGCATGATCAGCGCGGCACGGCGCTGGCCCGACGTGTTGGCGAGCGATCCGTGGATCATGCGCACATCGTGCAGCGACATCTGGCCGGGTTCGAGTTCGACGTTGACTGCCTGCGATTCGTCGAATTGACCGGCGTCGAGCTCAAGGTTGAGCACGAGGTCTTTGCGGTCGCTGACATGATGCTTGTACAACTCCTTGCGCTTGTGCGAGCCCGGGATGAAGCGCATGCAGCCGTTGGCCATCGATACCGGATCGATCGCAATCCAGACCGAGCAGGTTGCCAGCGGCCGCATCGGCCAGTACTCGCCGTCCTGGTGCCATGGCACTTCCCTGCCCTTGACCGGCGGCTTGCACAGGATGCGGCTGATCCATAGCGCGATGTCCGGTCCGATGATCTGCTCCATCATGTCCAGCACCGGCGGATGCCGCGCCGCCGCCATGAACGGATTCATCTCCGGCCCGCTGGTCGGCGGGAGCATGTGCGGATTGGCGAGGTCCTCCTGGGCGACATCGGTATACCTGGCCAGCACGCGGTCAAGGCTGTCGCGCAGGCGGCTCAGGAGCGGATCGGGCAGGCGGTACCGGGGAAAGACAAAGCCGTGCTCGTGATAGTGCGCGAGTTCGTCTTCGCTCAATGCCGCGTTCATGTTCTGCTTTTCCTGGGAACTCAAAGGGGAACCGATGCTAGCACAAGGCCCTCGCCGGATAACGCTGCGCTGCACCGGCCGAGCGTCGATTCTGCGCATCGGAACGTCCGGGATCGCAGTGGGGTCGCAGCGCGCGACCGATTGCGGTACGCTTTTGTCCCTCTGCGTGCCGGACGGTCTGCCGGCAGGTGGCGAGGGCCGGCCTCGGGATCGGCGAAAAAATCATCCACGCATCAAAAAAACGGAGAAAACATGAAACTGGCTAATGGACTTCTGTCATTGCTGCTTGCCGCAGCGACGGCGCCGCTGCTTGCAGCCGAAGCGCCGGAAATGAAAATCGAGCATTCGATCGTGATCAACGCGCCGCCCGAGGTCGTATGGGATGTCATCAGCGACTTCAATGGATTGCCGCGCTGGCTGCCGGTCATCTTGGAAAGCAAGATCGTGCTCGGCAAGAACCGCCAGGAAGGTGCCATCCGCGAACTCACGCGCGCCAACGGTACCAAGGTCCAGGAGAAACTTATTTCCTATGAACCCTGGAACATGTCCCTGGGTTACACCTATATCGGCGGGCAGGTCGGCGCGACCGATTATTTCCCGACCATGACGGTATCCGATGCGGGCGACGGCAAGAGCAAGGTGGTATGGAAGGCACGATTCCGGCGCGTCGCTTACTGGACGGACGAACCGCCAGCCGGACAAGACGATGCCACCCCGCTCAACGGATTGAACAAGGTCTATCTGATGGGCCTGGAGAACCTGAAGAGGGTGGTCGAAGGACAATAGAAACCAGGGAGGGGTGAGGCGTGAGGGGGGAGGAGTAAAACCGCCTCACGCCTCACGCCTCACCCCGCACCCCACATGAACCCA
>JANXVW010000034.1 GCA_025351455.1 Betaproteobacteria bacterium
TGCGCAATTAATCACGCACCGCCGTTTACTTGCCCGCTGATGGGATGCGGGAAAGGCGGCGTTTGCGCCATGCCAGCATGACGTGCGCGCGCCAGGCTGCCATCACCAGCAAATAGCCGGCGACGGCGAGCATCATCGCCAGCAAAACCAGTCCGGTCGCGAAGGGCTTGCCCATTGTCGCGAACCAGTGCGCGGCGGCGGGGATCCACTCCGTGACCGGCAGATCGAAAATATGCAGGTCGAGGCGTGGGGGCGTGGCGGGATAAGACCCGGTGACGAACAAACCCAACTTGTATGCGACGAAGTAGAGCGGAAGAATCGTGACCGGATTGGTGTACCAGGTCACGATCGCAGCGACCGGCAGATTGACGCGGAATACTATGGCGCACAGGGCGGCGGAGAGCATTTGCAAAGGTCCTGGCACCAATCCGCAAAACAGGCCGATTGCCACGCCGCCGGCAACCGATTTGCGGTGCAGGTGCCAGAGGTTGTGGTGCTGCAGGGCGGTCCCGAAGAAACGAAGGTAACGGTTTTCGCGAATGCTCTGGTGACTGGGCAGGTATTTGCGGAATAGCTTGCGTGGCATGGGTGTGACCAATATTACTCCGGGCAGATCGTGACGAGCATCTATCTGTTTGCGTTCGTGGGAGGAGCCTGGCTGCTGCAGCAACAGTCCATCCTGCCGGATTTGACCGGGGTCACGGTATTGGTTCCGTTGGCTGTTGCCTGGATACTGCTTTCGCGCCGGTCCGGCGTCTTCGCCAAGGCGCTATGCCACGTAGTCGTCATTTTGGCATTTGCAGCCACGGGATTTTTCTGGGCGGCCGCCGCCGGATCCTGGAAGCTCGCCGACGACCTTGCGGAAATCTGGGAAGGACGCGATGTCGAGGTTGCCGGTGTCGTGGCGGAAATGGTCCAGCCGAACGAACGGGGGATCCGTTTCCTGTTCGATGTTGATCGGACGTACACGCTGAATGCACGGATTCCTTCGCGCGTTTCCCTGATGTGGTACGCAAGCGATGGCGAGCCGGCACCTGATTTCCACGCTGGCCAGCGCTGGCGCGCGACCGTCCGCTTGCACAGACCGCACGGCAATGCCAATCCCGACGGATTCGACTTCGAAGCCTGGATGCTGGAGCGCGGCATCCGTGCGGTGGGTTACATACGGGCCCAGCCTGCGCCGCATCTGATCAACGCTTCGGTATGGCGCCCAGGCTATTTGCTGGAGAGATCGCGGGAAGCAGTACGTGAACATCTGCTGCAAGCATTGGGTGACCGCCCTTACGCGGGGGTTATCGTGGCGCTTGCGATCGGCGACCAGCAGGCCATTGCACCCGAGCAGTGGCAGGTATTCACGCGCACAGGCGTTAATCACCTGATGAGCATCTCGGGTCTGCATATCACGATGGTTGCAAGCATGGTGCTGCTCCTGGCCCTGGGTTTGTGGCGCAGATCCGAAATGCTGGTACTGAAACTGCCGGCCGTTCGGGCCGCTACGCTTTGCGGCCTGTTTGTGGCGCTGGCCTATGCCGCCTTGTCGGGATTCGCCGTGCCGGCGCAACGTACGGTCTAAATGCTGGCGGTCGTCGCGGTCGCACTCTGGACGGGCTGGGCTACCCGCTCCGCGGGCGTTCTCGCGGCGGCTGCGGCGCTGGTCGTCGTGCTTGATCCCATGGCCGTGATCGCGCCCGGTTTCTGGCTGTCGTTTAGCGCCGTGGCAGTCATCATGCTGGCGGCGGGATCGCGCATTGGACGACTCGGCTGGTTGCATGCCTGGGCACAGACGCAATGGGCGGTGACGCTGGCGCTGGTTCCGTTTCTGCTGGCGATGTTCCAGCAGGTGTCGCTGGTTTCTCCACTTGCCAACGCCTTTGCGATCCCGCTGGTCAGCCTGATCGTCGTGCCGCTCGCGCTGGCGGCGTCGATGTTGCCGCTGGACTGGATCGCCCATGCCGCGCACCTGGTCATGACGTTGTGCATGATTTTGCTACGAATGCTCAGCGACCTGCCCGAGGCGGTGTGGCAGCAACATGCGCCTCCCGCCTGGGCCGTGCCGATTGCCGTCGCCGGCGCGCTCTGGATGCTGCTGCCCAGAGGATTTCCCGTGCGCTGGGCGGGAGCGGCGCTGATGTTGCCGCTGTTCCTGTCGACACCGGAAAAAATTGCTCCAGGAGAGTTGCGACTGACCGTGCTCGACGTCGGTCAGGGCCTCGCCGTCGTGTTGCGCACGCGTGAGCATGCGCTGCTCTACGACACCGGTCCGGCTTTCACGGAGCAAATCGATGCCGGCGGCCGTATAGTCGTGCCCTACCTTCGTGCCGCAGGCGTGGGCAGGCTCGATGGAATGGTCATCAGCCATGACCACAGTGACCACAGTGGCGGCGCCTTGTCGGTTCTGCAGGCATTCCCCGTCGAGTGGGTGGCCTCATCGCTGCCAAAGGAACACGCGATCAGAATTGCAGCTGGTCGCAGCTGGTTCTGCCATGCGGGCGAGAACTGGGAATGGGATGGCGTCTCCTTCGAGTTCCTGTACCCACAGCCCGACGACTATAATGAATCGGACGAGAAGGACAATGACCGCAGTTGTGTATTGAGGGTTGTTTCTCCTTACGGCAGCGTCTTGCTACCAGGCGATATTGAGAGAGTTTCCGAATCGCGGCTGGTGAAAGCTTCCGGAAATCTCCGGGCAGACGTACTGCTTGCCCCGCATCATGGCAGCCGCACATCTTCGACCCCTAAATTCGTCGCCGCGGTGGCTCCCGTCCTGACGGTTTTCTCGGTGGGCTATCGCAACCGATTCGGGCATCCGCATCCCGCGGTCAGTGCGCGTTACCGCCAGACTGGGAGCCGGACGTCGCGAACCGATCTTTCCGGTGCGTTGTTAATCGGCATGAACCCTGCCGGCATCGACGTGCAGAGCTGGCGGGATGTTGACAGAAAATACTGGATGGGTCGTTGATACGGATCTGATACGAAATGGTCAAGCTTGCCGACGTAAACAGGGATATCGCTTCTGATCAGTGGTTGGAGGTGCTGACCGCGCGCATGCCACGGGCCGAGCGCGACATTGTGATTCGCGCCGACGCATGGGCTCAACAGAACTATGCTGGCAGCGTTCATCCGACCGGGCAATCGTGGATCGATCACGCGCGGTCTGCGGCCGGAGTCCTCGGCAGCCTGCGCGTAGGCGGTGAAGCGGTTGCCGCAATGCTGTTGCTGGGCGCGCCGATCGCCGCGCGTTCCGGGCGCGATGCATTGAATGCGGCCTTTGGCGCCGCGGTGAGTTCGCTGGTGGATGGCGTGGCCAGCATGGCGCAGATTCAGGCTTTGCGCGGCAGGAATGTCGCCAGCCCGAAAACGAACGATCGCGCCTCGCAACTCGAGGCCCTGCGCAAGATGTTCCTGGCGATGGCGCAGGACGTGCGCGTGGTGCTGATCAAGCTTGCCGACGAGGTGCAGTGGCTGCGCGAACTGGCAGCGGGTGAAGACACCAATGCCCGTGAAAATGCCGCCCGGGAGACGCTGGATTTGTTTGCGCCGCTGGCCAACCGGCTCGGCGTCTGGCAATTGAAGTGGGAGCTGGAAGACCTGGCATTTCGCTGCATCGAGCCGGAAACTTACCGCCATCTGGCGCGTCAGCTCGACGAGAAACGCAAGGATCGCGAAACCTACATCGAAGAAGTGCTGCGCATCCTGCGTGCGGAGTTGCAGGGGGCCGGCATCGCCGCGGAAGTGAGCGGCAGGCCGAAGCACATCTACAGCATCTGGCGCAAGATGCAGAGGAAAGGGGTGGGGCTCGACGACCTGTTCGACGTGCGCGCCGTGCGCGTGATGGTGGAGGACGTCAAAGACTGCTACGCCGTGCTCGGCGCCGTCCACAATCTGTGGACGCCGATTCCACGCGAGTTCGACGACTATATCGCCCGGCCGAAAGCCAACGACTACCGCTCGCTGCACACCGCGGTCGTCGGGCCGGACAGTAAGGTATTGGAGATCCAGGTGCGCACCCACGAGATGCACCAGCACGCCGAACTGGGCGTGGCTGCGCATTGGCGCTACAAGGAGGCGGTCAAGGGCGATCCGGCGCTGGATAACAAGATTTCCTGGCTGCGCAACGTGCTCGAATGGAAAGACGAACTGGCCGACGCAGCGGAGCTGGCGGAATACTTCAAGACCGACCTGTTCCAGGACATGGTCTACGTGGTGACACCGCAGGGGCGGGTGGTTGACCTGCCGCGCGGCTCCACTCCGGTCGATTTCGCCTATCACTTGCATTCGGAACTCGGCCATCGCTGCCGCGGCGCGAAGGTCAATGGCCACATCGTGCCGCTGACGTATGCATTGTCCAATGGACAGAGGGTCGAAATTATCACGGTGAAGGAGGGTGGGCCGTCGCGCGACTGGCTGAATTCCGCCTTGGGATACATCAAGACTAATCGCGCGCGTGCAAAAGTGCGGCAGTGGTTCAACAACCGGCAACTCGATGAAGCCATTGCCCATGGTCGCGTGGTCCTGGATAAGGACCTGCAGCGGCTCGGCAAGACCGGACAGAATCTCGAAGAACTGGCTGCAAAGCTCGAATTCGCCGGCGTGAACGAGTTGTTCGCCGCGCTTGGTCGCGGCGAAGTCACTCCACGCCAGGTGCAATCCGCAGTGCTGGGGGAGGAAGTGACAGAGAATAAACTGCCTCCCGACGCGCGGCCTCACGTTGCCAGGGCCGCACCGAGCGGCATTCTGATCGTCGGCGTCGACAAACTGCTCACGGTGCTGGCGCGATGCTGCAAGCCCGCGCCGCCCGACGGCATCGTCGGGTTCGTGACCAAGGGGCGCGGCGTTACCGTGCACCGCCTGGACTGCCATAACGTGGCGCGCCTGCCGCAGGAGAGATTGATCGCGGCCGATTGGGGCAAGACCGGCGCCTCGAGGTTTCCGGTCGACATCGAGGTCATCGCCGGCAGCCATCCCGCGCTGATGCGGGACATCCTCGACATCTTTACGCGCGAAAAGGTGCGGGTCGCCTCGAGTGCATCTCACAGCCAGGACCTGAGTGTGAAAATGGCGTTCACGCTGGAAGTAGAGGGGTTGCCGCAACTGACCCGGCTCCTGGCATTGGTGCGGGATATTGCCGGGGTGGAATCCGCGCGCAGGAAGTGAGGTTTGAACGCCTGCGGCGTTTCGTTTAGAATCCGCCCTTCATTAGGCGCGTAGCTCAGTTGGTTAGAGCATCACCTTGACATGGTGGGGGTCGTTGGTTCGAGTCCAATCGCGCCTACCAGCTTCCTTAAGGACCGAAGAAAATGGGTTTCCGAACTTGCACGCAGGATTCGATGCATCGCGTCTGAACCCCTTTTTTCAGTCTGGTAGCAAAAAAGTGCGGTTTTCCGCACTTTTTTATTTTGGATCTTCGAAAAATGCCGTCCATCCGATTGCCTGACGGGTCGCATAGAGCGTTCGACAAACCGGTCTCCGTCGCCGAAGTCGCTGCGTCGATTGGCGCAGGACTGGCGCGCGCCGCGCTGGCGGGACGGGTCGACGGCAAGCTGGTTGATACCTCTTATGTCATCGATCATGACGCCGACCTGGCTGTGGTGACCGAAAAAGATGCGGACGGCGTAGACATCCTGCGGCATTCGACGGCCCATCTGCTGGCCCATGCCGTCAAAGAGCTTTATCCCGACGCCCAGGTTACGATCGGGCCGGTGATCGAGGACGGGTTCTACTACGATTTTTCCTACAAGCGCCCATTCACGCCCGAGGATCTGGCGGCGATCGATAAACGCATGGCGGAAATCGCCAAGCGCGACATCAAGGTCCAGCGCGAGGTATGGAATCGCGACAAGGCTGTGGAATTCTTCAAGGCCCAGGGTGAAAACTACAAGGCGCAGATCATCGGCGCCATTCCCGGCAACGAGTCGATCTCGCTGTACTCGCAGGGCAACTTCACCGACCTGTGCCGCGGACCGCATGTGCCTTCCACCGGCAAGCTGAAGGTATTCAAGCTGCTCAAGGTCGCCGGTGCCTATTGGCGCGGGGACTCCAAAAACCAGATGCTGCAGCGGGTCTATGGAACCGCATGGGCGAAGAGGGAAGACCTCGATGCCTACCTGTTCCGGCTCGAAGAGGCGGAGAAGCGCGACCATCGAAAGCTTGGCAAGCAACTGGACCTATTCCATACCCAGGAAGAGGCGCCGGGGATGGTGTTCTGGCATCCGAAAGGCTGGGCAATCTGGCAGCAGGTCGAGCAGTACATGCGCCGCACGCTTTCCCATCACGGCTACCAGGAAGTGCGCACCCCGCAAATCATGGATAGGGCGTTGTGGGAGCGCTCGGGGCACTGGCAAAACTACCGTGAACTGATGTTTACCACCGAATCGGAAAAGCGCGACTACGCGGTCAAACCGATGAATTGCCCGGGCCATGTGCAGATATTCAACCAGGGCCTGAAAAGCTATCGCGATCTGCCGCTGCGGCTGGCCGAGTTTGGCGCCTGCCACCGTAATGAGCCGTCCGGTGCCCTGCACGGCATCATGCGGGTACGCGGCTTCACCCAGGACGACGCGCACATTTTCTGCACGGAACAGCAAGTTCAGGGCGAGGCCCTGGATTTTATCGACTTGTTGCAGAAGGTTTATGCCGATTTCGGTTTCACCGAGGTCCTGATCAAACTTTCGACCCGTCCGGCCAAACGCATTGGATCGGACGAAACCTGGGACAAGGCGGAAGCCTCGCTAAAGGCCGCACTCGATGCGAAAAGCCTTAAATGGGATCTGAATCCCGGCGAAGGCGCGTTTTACGGCCCGAAAATTGAGTTTTCGCTGAAAGATTCAATCGGCCGCGTTTGGCAGTGCGGAACCTTGCAATTGGACTTCGAGCTGCCGGGCCGGCTCGGGGCGGAATATATTGCCGAAGACAACAGCCGGCGCCTCCCGGTCATGCTGCATCGGGCGATCCTGGGATCGATGGAGCGCTTTATCGGCATCCTGATCGAACATTACGCGGGCGCTATGCCATTGTGGCTCTCGCCGGAGCAGGTTGTCGTCCTGAATATCTCCGAACACCAGGCCGATTTTGCCGGCCAGGTGGCCCGGCGCCTCGAAGATGCCGGGTTCCGGGCCTTCGCGGACTTGAGAAACGAGAAAATAACCTATAAAATCCGAGAACATAGTTTGCAGAAGCTGCCTTACCAACTGGTAGTTGGTGATAAAGAGGTGGCGGCAAACACCGTTGCCGTGCGTACCCGCAGTGGTAGCGATCTCGGTCAGATGCCGCTCGATGAATTCATCGGGAGACTCAAAACCGAATTGCCGCAGCCGGTAAGCGCGGCTTAATTTTTTGATGGAGGCCTGCTTATAGCTCAGGACAGGGATGTCAGGATCAACGGCGAGATAACTGCGCCGGAGGTCCGGCTCATCGG
>JANXVW010000063.1 GCA_025351455.1 Betaproteobacteria bacterium
TGGGTGGGAATTTCGACTATGCGAAGGAGTTCAAGACCCTCGACCTCGCGGCAGTGAAGAAGGATCTCGCGGCGCTGATGACCAATTCGCAGGACTGGTGGCCCGCGGATTTCGGTCACTACGGTCCCCTGTTCATCCGCAGGGCGTGGCACAGCGCCGGCACCTACCGCACCGGCGACGGCCGCGGCGGCGCCGGACGGGGCCAGCAACGCTTCGCGCCGCTCAACAGCTGGCCGGACAATGTCAGCCTGGATAAGGCGCGTCGCCTGCTCTGGCCAATCAAGCAGAAGTACGGCCGAAAGATTTCGTGGGCCGACCTGATGATCCTCGCCGGCAACGTCGCGCTGGAAACGATGGGCTTCAAGACCTTCGGCTTCGCCGGTGGTCGCGCAGAGGTGTGGGAGCCGGACCAGGACGTCTATTGGGGTGCCGAGAAAACCTGGCTGGGCGGCGACGTGCGCTATGCCCAAGGCTCGCCCGGGGTAAACAAGGCGGGCGGCGTGGTTTCCTCCGACGACAATTCCGAGATCCCGCACACGCGCAATCTGGAGAATCCCCTCGCGGCCGTGCAGATGGGCCTGATCTACGTCAACCCGGAAGGCCCGGACGGCAAGCCGGATCCTGTCGCCGCGGCAAAGGACATCCGCGAGACCTTCGCGCGCATGGCGATGAACGACGAGGAAACCGTGGCGCTGATCGCCGGCGGCCACACCTTCGGCAAGACCCACGGCGCCGGCCCCGCGACCAACGTGGGCTCCGAGCCCGAAGCTTCCAGTCTTGAGGCGCAGGGCTTCGGCTGGAAGAACAGCTTCGGCACTGGCAAGGGCGGTGACGCGATCACCAGCGGCCTCGAAGTCACCTGGACCACCACGCCGGCGAAGTGGAGCAACGACTTCTTCAAGCACCTGTTCGACTACGAATGGGAGCTGACCAAGAGCCCGGCCGGCGCGCACCAGTGGCGGCCGAAGAACGGCGCGGGTGCCGACACGGTACCGCACGCCCACGACAAGTCGAAGCGCATCGCGCCGTCGATGTTGACCACCGACCTCTCGCTGCGCTTCGACCCGGCATACGAAAAGATCTCGCGGCGTTTCATGGCAAACCCGGACCAGTTCGCGGATGCATTCGCCCGCGCCTGGTACAAGCTCACGCACCGTGACATGGGTCCGCGTGCGCGCTATCTGGGGCCGGAAGTGCCGAAGGAAGACCTCCTCTGGCAGGATCCGATCCCCGCGGTCGATCACACGCTGGTCGATGACAAGGACATTGCCTCGCTAAAAGCCAAGGTCCTGGCGTCGGATCTGTCCGTCGCGGAACTGGTCTCGACCGCCTGGGCATCCGCCTCCACTTTCCGCGGCTCCGACAAGCGCGGCGGCGCGAACGGCGCGCGCGTTCGCCTCGCTCCGCAGAGGGACTGGCAAGTCAACCAGCCCGCTCAATTGGCGAAAGTGCTCAAGGCGCTGGAGGGCATCCAGGGCGACTTCAACAAGGCCGCGTCCGGCGGCAAGAAGGTTTCGGTTGCCGACCTGATCGTGCTGGCGGGCTGCGCCGGCGTCGAACAGGCCGCGAAGAACGCCGGCGTCAGCGTGACGGTGCCCTTCGCGCCAGGCCGCATGGACACCTCGCAGGAGCAGACCGACGTCGAGTCCTTCGCCGTACTTGAACCGGTCGCCGACGGCTTCCGCAACTACCTCAAGGGCAAGTACGCCGTCCCGGCCGAAGCGTTGCTGATCGACAAGGCCCAGTTGCTGACGCTGACCGCTCCTGAGATGACAGTGCTCGTCGGCGGCATGCGCGTGCTCAATACCAATGTCGGGCAGTCCAAACACGGCGTATTCACCAAGCGGCCGGAAGCATTAACCAACGACTTCTTCACCAACCTGCTCGACATGGGCACGGAGTGGAAGGCAACGTCGGACGCGAAGGACGTGTTCGAAGGGCGCGACCGCAAAACAGGCGCGGTCAAGTGGACCGGCACGCGCATCGATCTGGTCTTTGGCTCCCATGCCGTGCTTCGCGCCCTGGCCGAGGTCTATGGCAGTTCGGACGCGCAGGCGAAGTTCGTCCAGGACTTCGTCGCGGCCTGGACCAAGGTGATGAACCTCGACCGCTTCGATTTGACGTGATCAGAGCGCGACAGGTGAGTCGGTGATTGGGTGATTAAGTGATTGAGTGATTGAGCTATCACCTAATTACCCAATCACCCAATCGCCCAGCGCGGCGCGCCTATAGCTCGATGGTCTTCTTGAGCTCGGGCGGATTGACGAAGGTCTTCAGGAAGGTGTCCCCGGATCCGCTGGCGAACTTGAGGCCCGCTTCCTTGATCGCGGCGTCGGAAACCTTTTCCAGGGGCGTGTAGAACGGGTGGTGGTGCTCGATGTAGGGACTGTTGCGCGCCGCGTTGTAGCAGAACAGCACCTTCCAGCGCCGGTTCGGCGAGCGATTCTGGTCCGAGCGATGTAGCGTGTTGCAGTGGAAGAACAAGCCGTCCCCGGGCTCCATTTCGGCATAAACGGTTTCCAGGTGCTTGAGCGCCTGCTCGACACGGGTGGGCTCCGCACCGACCTGGCTACCCTGGATCACGCCGTGATCGATGCGCCCCATCAAATGGGAAGCCCGCAAAACTTGCAGGCAGCCGTTTTCCTTCGTGCACTTGTCCAGCGCGACCATGACGCTCGCCATCAGCGGAAACAGGCAGCCGTTGTTGTACCAGTAGCCGTAATCCTGGTGCCATTCCCAGGCCCCGCCTTCGAAGGGCTCCTTGGCGGTGAGCTTGGAATGATAGTGATACACCTCTCCGCCGAGCAGCGACTCCATCGTGTCGACGATGCGATGGCTGCGCGCGGCAAGTCCGTAAACGCTGTCGCCCGGATGATTCCACAGCGCCATCCTGGTCGCGAGGCCTTGCGCATCCTTGCGGTTGTAGAAATGCTCGCGGACCTGCGGGTCGGTTTCCATGGCTTGTTGCAGCAGTTTCGCTTCTTCGGGATCGAAGAGTCCGCGCACCATGACGTATCCATCGCGGTCGTAAGCGGCCCGTTGTTCGGGCGTCAGTATCGATCGGTTCAAGTTATCTCCTGATCTGCTCATGTCGCACCGCCGCGGTGGCGGCCGTTTAAAGTTGCCCGATTTTAGCCAACCCTTCCGGGCTTCACCAGACAACCGCAGTGTAACTATTCCATTGCGCGTTATTCGCGATGGTTCGGCATTCCATCGTGCCCCGCGCCGCAGCGGTATGGCAGAATGCAATCAAACAAGAACGATTGGAGGAATTCATGAAGCGCTTCGATCCCGTCACCCAGGCCCGCATCGACCTGACGGCCGCATTGCGGTCAGCAGCGCGCATGGGCCTCAATGAAGGCGTGTGCAACCATTTCAGCCTGGAAATGCCGGGCGACCCGACCAAGTTCCTGATCAACCCGCAGGGATTTCACTGGTCCGAGCTCACGCCCGCGGACCTGATGGTCGTGGACGAAAACGGGGAGGTCGTGGAAGGCAAGCACAAGGTCGAGCCAACGGCATTTTTCATTCACGGCCGCATTCATCTGGGCAAGCGCAAGAAATGCGTCCTGCACACGCATATGCCTTTTGCCACAGCCCTTACGTTGCTCGAAGGCGGCGAACTCGATGTTTTCGCGAATCAGAGTGCGATGCGCTACTACGGACGCGTCGGCTATGACCACGAGTACGGCGGTGTGGCGCTGGCCAACGAGGAAGGCGATCGCATTTGCAAGGCTCTTGGCGACAAGAACGTCGTATTCATGCAGCACCACGGCATCATCGTCTGCGGCGACAACATGGCGTACGCATTCGATGACCTTTACTACCTCGAACGCTGCTGCATGGTGCAGGTGCTGGCGAAAAGCACCGGCGGCAAACTCAAGCAAGTGCCGGAGAAATTGGTTGCCGAAGTGGCCAAGCAGATCGAAAGCGAGCGCCAGCAATCCATCCTCCACTTCGAGGCGCTGAAACGGTTGCTCGATCGCAACGAGCCTGGCTGGTCGCGGCTTACCTGAACAAGGGCGGCGGCACATTGCCCGTCGCGGTGCGCGCACCGATCAACCAGTTCAATCCCGGAGAACAGTCGTGCCGGTTACTTCCGACCTGAACATTGCCGTGCTGCCAGGCGACGGCATCGGCGTGGAAGTCATGGATGCCTGCCTGCAATTGCTCGACGCCATCGCGGCCAGGATGGGCCATTTCACCTTCAACTGGGATCGTCTGCCCGGTGGCGCGATAGCTTATCGCGATACCGGCACCGCGCTTTCCGACGAAGTCATGAAGAAACTCGGTGCCGCCGACGCGATCCTGTTTGGCGCGATGGGCATGCCCGACATTCGCTACCCCGACGGGACCGAGATCGCGCCCCAACTCGACATCCGCATCGAGTACGAACTATATGCCGGCGTTCGGCCCATTCGCTCCATGCCGGGAACGGCCGGCCCGTTGCGGGACGCACGGGCTGCGCAAATCGACCTGGTGATCCTGCGCGAGCAGACGGAAGGCCTCTATT
Source organism: Betaproteobacteria bacterium (assembly GCA_025351455.1). Taxonomy (GTDB): domain Bacteria; phylum Pseudomonadota; class Gammaproteobacteria; order Burkholderiales; family JACQAP01; genus JACQAP01. The sequence goes on from JANXVW010000063.1 coordinate 4,514, forward strand.
ATTCGCGCGGGCGCGGCGAGATGCCCGATGCGGACACCGCACTCGACACCATGCGCATCACGCGGGCCGGATGTGAGCGTGTCTTCGACTATGCCTTCAGACTGGCGGCGCAACGGCGCAACCGCGGACGCCCGGGCGACGTCACCTGCGTCGACAAGGCCGGTGTGCTCAAGTCCTACGCCTTCATGCGTCGCCTGTTCGAGCAGCGTTCGGCCAACTTTCCCGGCTTCAAGGCGGACTGTGCGAACATCGATGCAACCGCGCTCAATCTCCTGCTCAAACCCTGGGCTTTCGACGTGATCGTGACCGAGAACATGTTCGGCGATATTCTCTCCGATCTCGCGGCCGGCCTGGTCGGGGGAATGGGCTTCGCGCCTTCGGGTGACATCGGTGACCGCCATGGCATGTTCCAGCCCTGTCACGGCACCGCACCGGATATTGCGGGTTCCGGGAAAGCCAATCCCACGGCAATGTTTTTGTCGGCGGCCATGATGCTCGACTGGTTCGGGCATCAGCACAACAGCGAACGATTGTCGGAAGCGGCAACCCTGCTGGAAGACGCCGTGCGAAATGCATTTGCGCATGGAACGCTGCGCCCCTTCGAATCCGGCGGTCGCGACGGCACTGCCGCGATTACACGCGCGGTGCTGTCGGAACTGGCAATGGCCTGATGGCGGAAACCGGATTGCGCGTAGCCGTCGCCTCGCGCAACCAGATCGGCGAAAGCCCGGTATGGAGTGGCGCGGAGCCTGCGCTGTATTGGGTCGATGTCGAGGGCAAATTCATTCAGCGCTGGCGGGTACACGATCATTCCGTGCAGAGTTGGGACGTTGGGGAAGCCATCGGCTGCATCGGACTGCGCGCAAAAGGCGGATTGGTCGGCGCGCGACTGACGGGGTTCTTCCTTCTCGATGTCCCATCGGGAAAAATCACACCGATCGCCGATCCAGAAGCCCATGTTCCGGACAACCGATTCAACGACGGCAAAGTCGACCGGCGCGGAAGATTCTGGGCGGGTACGCGCAATTTCCGCAATACCGAGATCGCATCCGGTGCCCTTTACCGACTCGACACCGATCTGTCCGTTCACCGCATGGACGAAGGCCTGAGCTGCCCGAATGGCATCGCGTGGAGTCCGGACGATCGCCTGTTGTACCTGTGCGATACGTGGACGCGCAGGATTTTCATTTACGACTTCGATGCCGACGACGGCGCGCTATCCAATCGCCGGGTGTTCGCTGAGTTGCCGGAAGTCGAGGGATTTCCGGACGGCCTGACCGTGGATGCCGACGGCTATGTCTGGAACGCGCATTACAACGGTTGGCGCATCACACGCTATTCACCCGACGGCAAGGTCGATCGCATCATCCAGATGCCAGTACAGCATGTCACCAGCCTTACATTCGGCGGCAGGGATTTTCGAACCCTTTACATTACGTCCGCCTGCCTGCGTTTAACTGACGAACAGCGCAAGCTGCAGTCGGCGGCGGGGCATGTGTTTGCCATTGATGTACAGACACAAGGGTTGCCGGAACCTACGTTTACCGGCTGATCGCCCTCTCTCCGAAGCTGGCCCCGGCGTAGATCGAAGAAAGTGACTTGATACTTTGCCGCAATCCGCGCGCATTCTTCGTCCTCGGCTATTTGGCTTAACCGCACTGGCATGCCCACTACGGCAGACGTTCATGCCGGGCGGGGGCCGATCCAGCCGGACCACATGTTGCGCTCGCAACGCAAATCGTGGTAACACATCGACCCATTGGAAACGTCCGGGGACTTCAATGAGGATCCTGGTTGCCTCGCCTCAAGGATTCGCTACTGATGCTCTGCGGAGCATGCTTAGCGGGCTCGACTCCAATTGCGCAGTGGATGTGATTGACGATTTTCCCTCGCAGCTTTTATCACCGCCACCGCCCCATGCGCCGGCGCCCGATCTGGTGGTGGTGGACGTGGACGGCGCATCGGTCGATGTCACTGCGATCGTCCGCGGGTTTTTGCTGCGCTATCCCGGAGCGCGCCTCGTTGCGCTGGGTTCACGCCTCGACGATGCTTACGTCGAAGAGGTTCTCGAGGCCGGCGCGCTCGGCTATCTACCGAAATCGCACTCCGACACGATTGCCCGCGGCGTTCTCCGACTGGTCCTCAGTGGTGGCTCCTATCGCCCCTATGCGTCGCCAAGACCTCTTGCGCAGTCCGATAAGGCGCAGACGCCGCAAGTCCGGGAATCGCTTCACGAGTTTGGTCTGACTGAGAGGCAAATCGAAGTCCTGTCGCTGGCGGCTCAAGGCAAATCGAACTCGGCTATCGCCAGGTATCTGGGCATCGCCGAAGGCACGGTAAAGCTGCATATGAGCGCCATCTTCAAGGCACTCGAGGTGCAGAATCGCAGCGAGGCCGTGCTGTTGGCTTCCAGATTGCAGAGCGTCACGTTCCGGCAAATCAGGGAATCGGAAGGCGGAACCCTCGATCTCGACTGGCTGCTGCCGCACATGACTCATCGCCGGGTACCGCGCAACACCATCCTGTTCAGTAAAGGTGATCCCGGCGCGGAACTTTGTTACCTCCAGCGCGGCACGATACGGCTCGAGGAAATCGGGGTCGATGTGGACAGCGGCGCCGTGTTCGGAGAGATTGGCATTTTTTCTCCATCCCACGAACGCACGTGCACCGCCAGATGCGTTACCGACGTCGATCTGTTCACGCTGACCTCTGACCAGGTCAAGCGGCTGTATTTACTCAACCCGCAGTTCGCGCTTTATGTGGTGCATCTTATTGCCAGACGACTGATGGCCGACCAGTCGCGGATCATTTGACCATGGCGAAGGTCACGGCTTGGGTCGGCCAGAATTTCGGCACCGGCAGCCGAAGACGTTTACCGACGTATATCGTGCTTGCCTTATCCGTCGGTGCGATCAGCGCTCTTCTTGTTCCCATCCCGCAGATCCGGTCACTCGAACAGGACCTGGGATTGGGCTGGCTGTTCCGGTGGCGCGGCTCGCTCGCCGCGCCGCAAGAAGTTGTCTTAGTGACGATGAACCGCGAATCGACGGGCAATATCTTCCTGCCGCAAGATCCCGAGAAATTCCACCACTGCGACGACATCCGGACCGGGGCAAAGCCGGCCACTCATGTGAGCGTGCCTTCCCTGCCGGCACGATGGCCACGATGCCTGCACACGATGCTGGTCGATAAACTTGTGAAAGCCGGCGCGACAACCGTGGCATTCGACGTGCTGTTCCGAACGCGTCCTGCCCTGCCAGGTCGCTCCGGTGACCTCAACGCCGACCAGGACCGGCTTCTGGCCGCAGCGATGTCGCGCGCCCGACGTGTGCTGATCGCCGGAAAACTTGAATCTGCGGATATCAGTCCGGCTTCCCCCTCCGAGGAAATGATTGAGATCAGCCCGGTCATTCTCGATGCTGCACTCGGCATGGCGCCATTTCCGGTCGTCCCTCACGACGGACGCCTCGACGAATTCCTGGTGTTCACGCAAGGCAGTTCGGCGACGCCGAGTCTGCCGGCTCTCGCATTGCAGGCATATTCGTTGGACGTGTACCCGCAATTCCGGGACATGCTGGCGAGACTGGCGCCGGACCAGGTGCAACTTCTGCCGACCACGGTCGAAGAAGTCCGCGAGCTCGGACAACTACAGACAACCTGCCTGCTGATCCGGCAGATCTTTGCAGGTACGCCCGGGCTCGCGCGGCGAATGCAGACCGCCCTCGCTTCGGACGAATCTGACGGCCTCGACGCCGACGTACGCGCAGGCCTCGGCCAGCTGGTCGCACTTTACTCAGGGCCCGACGTCCGCTTGCTCAACCTGTTTGGTCCGTCGGGCACCGTTCGCGCCTATGGCTACGATCAGGCGCTGGCATTCGACGACAAACAATCCACCGCCGCCTTTCTCGGCAAAATGGTTTTCGTCGGGTACGCGGAAATCCACCGTCCCGAGCAAATGGAACACTTCGCCACGGTGTTCTCATCGGCCAATGGACTGGCCCTGAGCGGAGTTGAAATCGCGGCTACCGCTTTTGCCAATTTCCTGCGCGACTCGAGCATCCGACCCGCTGCATTGCCGATTTGGGTTCTGATCGCATTGCTGGCAGGAATAACCTCCACCCTGCTCTGCCTGTTTTTACCAAGCCGGCTCGCACTTCCGATGGTCGGTTTACTTGTCGCAAGTTATGTAGGGGCCGCACTTGGTGTATTCATCGGCAGGCATATTTGGTTGCCGTTGGTGACGCCGGCCTGCATCGCCGCACCGCTGGGGCTGATAACCGGGATGGCCTGGAAGTACCGGCTCGCCCGCCAGCAGCGCGATTACATCCGTAACGCGTTCATCAAATTCGTGCCCAGGGAAGTCGTGGACAAACTGGAGAAAAACGCCGGAAACCTCGGCGCAACCCGCGAATCGCTCGAGTGTGCGTGTGTCGCAACGGACGCCGCGAACTACACGAACCTGGCCGAGGCCATGCAATCGGAGGAACTCGCGGATTTTCTCAATCGTTATTTCGACACCTTGTTCCGTCCGGTCGCGCGCCATGGCGGATTCGTTTCCGACATCGTGGGCGACGCCATGCTGGCCATCTGGCCGGGGCGTTCGACGGATACTCGCGAGCATATGCTGACCGCACTGCTCGAAATGCGGGAAGCGGCCATGCAGTTCAACGAGCAAGCGACATCGAACCGCCTGACAACCCGCTTCGGCGTCGATTGGGGCCGTGTAACGCTCACTATGGTCGGATCCCAGACCCATTACGAATATCGCGCGGTCGGCGACACCGCAAACACGGCAACCCGGATCCAGGAATTGAACAAGAAGCTCGGCACCCGCGTGCTGGTTTCCGAGCCGGCACTGGAAGGCGTCGAGACCTTTCTGCTGCGCGATGTCGGGTACTTTTTGCTGCGCGGCAAGGCGCTCCCGGTCCATGCGTTCGAACTGATCGGTCCACGGAAGTCCGCGCACCCGGAAGACCTGGAGTTGTGCGAACGATTTGCGGGTGCGCTCGCTTTACTGCGGACAGGCGCATCGGCAGCGGCGCTCGAAGCCTTCCGGAAGCTGGCGGCCGGGTTTCCTGGCGACGGCCCGGCGGCGTTCTATGTGCGCGCACTGGAATCCGGATTCGCGCTTCGCAACGGTGCGCTGAAAGTGGACTGACGCCCCGAAGCCGACGGCCAGGACGGCGCTTGCATTTACCGTCCCCGGCGGTGCCAGACCATTTGCATATTGCGCTCGTCCAAATAAAGGTCTATTTTTCAAACCGCAGTCGATCGTCGTACCCGAATGTCTTTTAGCCCTGGAGGGGGGTAGAAGATGCAGAGGTGTCGCTGGATCGCGCTGCAGGGGAGTTCCCGGGGGCTTTCGCCCCCCCTGCTGCTGTCTGTTTTTCTTATAACCACAAGCGGGATACCCGCCCTCGCTGCAGACGTTTCAGCCGCCTGCGGCTCTTCTGTTGCCCGCGTTGTTTCGATCCAGGGTTCCATAGAAGTCCTTCGCGCCCACCAGAAAGACTGGTCGAAAATCACCCGCCTCGACACGCCGCTATGTGAGGGCGACAAGCTTCGCACCGGTGCCTCAAGCCGTGCAGCACTTTTCATCCAGCCGGAAACCCTGGTCAGAGTGGACCAGAGCACCAACATAACTATCAGCCAGACTGCGGAAGAAACGCTGGTAGAATTTTCCCAGGAAGACATTGTCGCGACCTCCTCAGCCGCGCACACCTGCGGTGGCGGCTACTTCATCACGCGGTTTCCACGCAAGTTCAGGGTCAACACACCGCACCTTAACGCCGCGGTGGAAGGCACCGAGTTCCTGGTCGCGATGCGCTGCGAGAGCACGGACCTCTCGGTATTCGAAGGCAAGGTCCTGGCCACCAGCGCCGGAACCAACACTTTTCCGTCTCAATCCGTCGTCAGCGGCCAAACATTGACGGTCGGCGGTGCCGATCCTCCAGCCTTAAAGCTTCAAGTCAAACCCGCCGACGCAGTCCAGTGGACGCTCTACTATCCGCCCATCACTCCCGCGGGCACCGTAACAGTCGAGGAATGCCTTGCCGTGGCACAGGACAACCGCGTGTCATGTCTCATCGCGCGCGCGGAGCAACGGCTGCGCGCCGGCCGCGTTGAGGAGGCGCAAGCGAATATCGGCGACGCACTCGCTATCGCCCCAAACAGCAGCGATGCAAAAGCGCTTTCGTCCATCATCAGCCTGGTTAGGAACGACAAAGCCGAGGCTTTGCGGCTGGCAAAGGAGGCCGTCGACGCGACAGCCAACTCCGCGCCGGCATGGCTGGCCTTGTCGTACGCCCAGCAATCGGACTTCAAACTCGAAGCAGCGCTCACCAGCGCCCAACGCGCAACCGGATTAATGTCATCAAGTGCGTTGGCACTTGCCCGCGTTGCCGAGCTACAACTGTCGCTCGGATGGACACGCGAAGCGGAGAAAACCGCGCAGAAGGCAGTCGCAGCCAACCCGTCGGAAAGCCGCGCGCACATGATCCTTGGCTTCGTACATCTGGCGCAGATTAATGTGAAGGAAGCACGGGAAGATTTTGGTCAGGCGATCGAGAATGATTCGACCGACCCTCTTTCGCGTCTGGGCATGGGCTTGGCCATCATCCGCGAAGGCAAGCTCGTCGAGGGGCGGGAACAAATCGAAATCGCTGTTGCTCTTGAGCCGACGAATTCACTACTTCGAAGTTATGTTGGGAAAGCGTACTACGAGGAGAACACCAAGGAGCGAGATAACCTTGCGTCAATACAGTTCGAGCTCGCTAAACAGTTCGACCTGAATGACCCCACGCCGTGGTTCTACAACGCGATCGCCAAACAATCGCTCAATAATCCAGTGGAAGCTCATCGAGAATTCGAAGTGTCGATCGACAAGAATGATAACCGGGCGGTGTATCGGTCGCGACTTCTCCTTGATAGTGATCGCGCTGCAAGGGATATTAGCCTGGCACAAACATACCGCCAGCTAGGTTTTGATCAGATCGCGCTCCGAGAGGCAACCAGCGCGGTAAACGAAGACCCTGTAAACAGTTCTTCCCACCGTTTCCTCGCCGAAGCCTACGAGAAGTTACCCCGCTCTGAAATAGCTCGCGATAGCGAATATCTGCAAGCTCAATTGCGCCAGCCGATTAGCCAAGTACCACTATCAGCGCTGCGCGCACAAGCCAACCCTCTTTCCTCGTTTCTTCCCACATCCGGAGCATTCGACGTGGGAGGACCAAGCCGCCTTGCATTCAATGAATTTACACCTCTTTTCGATCGAAACGGTGCAGGCCTGTATTTCGATGGGTTGACGGGGGGAAAAGGGACTGATCTTCATCAGGTGGCCGCCACGATGGTCTACGACAACATGGCAATGAGCGTCGCGCAGGGACATTTCGAAATGAATGGCTTCGAACCAAACAGGGACTTTCTTCAAAACTCTACCTCAGTGTTTATTCAGGGAGCCCCCTCGACGGGGTTAAACCTGCAAGCCCAGTACACTGAATCGCACACAGATCGAGGCGATTTTTTCTTTGCATTCGATCCAATTTTCGTTGTCCCTATAAGACTGCAAGAAACGTCGCGTGTTATGCGAATTGGTGCAAGGTACGAGCTAAATTCCCAATCGGAGTTGCTTCTGTCAATTATTGATCAGTCCTTCAACGCCGATCTTTTCTTGC
>JANXVW010000068.1 GCA_025351455.1 Betaproteobacteria bacterium
GGCATGGATCGCAACTACGAACCGATGACGAACGTATTTCGAAAGGTGATTGCCCGCACCTTGCGGGCACACGCCGGGATCAGGCGCGATTGAGTCGCGTCTTGCCGTTCGATTTGGCGCGAGCTTTGGAGGCGGACTTAACCGTTATACGGGTGTCTGTTGCGAACGGTGCGCGAATGCTCTCAATCGCAGACGAGCTGGCGACTGACCGGTACACCGATTCCCGCCGAACGGCGGGGTCGAGCAGATAGAAATTGATGACGGAAAGCTTCTTACCCATGCGCGAATTATAGCAGCCGGGGGGAACCTTTTCTCGATCAAAAATGCAAGCTCATGCCCCAGCTGATTCTTTGAACTCAGAAGCTACTGAGGGAGACCCTGGATGCCGGATTGATCAGTGCGCCGCCCGTAAAAATAACCTGATGAGACCCGACTTCGAAGAACTGGACTATTGCAATACGCCTATGGGCGAAATTACCCTGCGGCGGCGCATGGAGCCCAGGCTCCGCATCGAGGTATACGAAGTGAAACTGGGCGACGAGTTCCTGATGTCGAGCCTGTTCACCGATGGCGAGGTGGCGCTGGCGAAACTCGTGCTGGCAGCATGCGAGGCGGGGCCGCTGGACGTTGCGGTCGGCGGTCTGGGACTGGGCTACACAGCACGCGCCGTGCTGGACCACGCCGCCGTGCGCTCGCTGCTGGTGGTCGAAGCGTTGCCGGTGGTGATTGATTGGCACCGGCGGGGACTGGTGCCGCTTGGCGCCGGACTGAGTGGCGATCCGCGCTGTGAATTCCTCGCCGGCGATTTCTACGCGCGGGTGAATTCAAGCGGCATCGATCCGCGGGTTCCCGACAAACGGTTCCACGCGATCCTGCTGGACATCGATCACTCTCCGCGCCATGTGCTTCACCCGGATCATGCCGCGTTTTATTCGCCGGACGGTTTGCGCTGCCTCGCGGCGCACCTTCAGCCGCGAGGCGTTTTCGGCCTGTGGTCGAACGATCCGCCGGACGAGGCGTTCCGTGACACCCTCGCCGAAGTGTTTTCTTCAGTGGAGGCGCATGTGGTCGGGTTCCACAATCCGCTGCAAGACCGCGAAGCGACGAACACGGTGTACCTGGCTTGGGGAAAGAAGCAATGAAGGCGGGGGAATGGGGAGTGCCAGTATCTTTTTTCGTACAGGTGTGAACTGGAGCCCGAACCCCGACGCGCAATCATTGCCCCTGAAAGCAAAACCGCATGTTGAAGACAACTATAGAAGGCCTCATCGTTGCAGTTCAGCCGCGCATCCGGCTGCTGCGATCTTTCGATCAGCGCCAGCACAACTATCCCGGTTACGCCCTCCTGGTCGAAAGTGCCGCCGACCGGAAACAAGCGTGGATCGGAGTCGGCCCTGCGGCCCAGGCGAAATTCGGTTTTTGCGCCGGGGGACGTTTTTCGGCGGAAGTCGAACCGGTTGCGAATCCGGACCTGGAACCGGTCGCCTTCTACAAGGCCGCAAAAATTCGCTATACCCTTGGAATTCCCCAACCTGGTTCGCCTCCGCCCTGGTTTGGTGTGCCACCCGATCTGCCGACCTATCGCGCCCGCGGGCACCGGCGGCTCGACCCTCATGTCTACGAACGTGTCTGCCACCTTTGCATCTGGGGCTGTCGGATGGCAGTGGAAATGACCATCGACCAATGGAATCCCGAGGAGAAACAGTACCGGAGGGAAACGTTCTGCTACGGGCCGAAATCCTGCCCGATCTATCATGCCGGCCTGGTGCGCGAGGTCCCCGGCAGAAACGGAACGACGTGGATCGAGGAAGACTGGGTGGACGAAGAAGCGACATCACATCGTGGACCGGACGACTGAGGCGCCTTCGTAATTTGCGCGGCGTGCAGGCTTCTTATTTTTCTTCATCAAGGTCAAACATGAATCGCAGCAACGAAACAAAATTGTCGAGCATTTCGCGAAAGAGGACATGAAACAACCCCTCGTCCTTCTCCCCGGCTTGCTCTGCGACGCGGCGCTATGGGAACTACAGCTCGATGACCTTGCCG
>JANXVW010000069.1 GCA_025351455.1 Betaproteobacteria bacterium
CTAAGCTGCTCTCCCGCCGCGACCTGGACTTCATCCTGTATGAACTGCTGGATGTCGAGTCGCTGACGAAGCGGCCGCGCTTCGCGGAGCATTCGCGTGAGACGTTCGACGCGGCGATCGACACGGCCGCGAAAATAGCGGAAGCGAAATTCGCGCCGCACAACCGCAAGGCCGACCTGAATGAGCCGCGTTATGACGGCATCCGCGTTGAAATCATCCCCGAGGTGGGGGAGGCGCTGGACGCATTCCGCGAGGCGGGCTTCATGGCCGCGGCGCAGGATTTCGATCTCGGCGGCATGCAACTGCCGTGGACGGTTGCGCAGGCCTGCTTCGCCTGGTTCAACGCCGCCAACATATCGACCGCCGGGTATGCATTCCTCACCATCGCGAACGCCAACCTGATCCGGACTTTCGGCTCGGACGAGCAAAAGAAGAAGTATCTTCCATCGCTGCTAAGCGGCCGCTTCTTCGGCACGATGTGCCTGTCCGAACCGCAGGCCGGTTCTTCCTTGTCCGACATCCGCACGACTGCGCATCCTCACGCGGAGGGCAGTTACCGGCTGATCGGCAACAAGATGTGGATTTCCGCGGGCGAGCACGAGTTGTCGGAGAACATCATTCACCTGGTGCTGGCGCGCATCCAGGGCGCGCCCGCCGGCGTCAAAGGCATTTCCCTGTTCCTGGTGCCGAAGTATCGCGTCGACGACAACGGCTCACTCGGTGCGCGTAACGATGTGGCCCTGGCCGGGCTGAACCACAAGATGGGTTTTCGTGGAACGGCGAACTGCGTGCTCAATTTCGGTGAGCAGGGCGGCGCCTATGCGGAACTGGTGGGCGAGCCGAACAAAGGCCTCGCCTGCATGTTCCATATGATGAACGAGGCGCGCATCGGCGTCGGAATGGGCGCGACCGTGCTCGGCTACACCGGTTATCTGCATGCGCTGGCATATGCGCGCGAGCGGCCGCAAGGCCGGCTGCCCGGCAGCAAGAATGCGCAGCAACCCCAGGTAAAAATCATCGAGCACGCCGACGTGAAGCGCATGCTGCTCACGCAGAAGGCCTTCGTCGAAGGCGCGCTCTCCCTGTGCCTGTATTGTTCGTCACTGGTGGACGAGTGCCAAACGACCGAAGGCGAGAAAGGCCGGCGCGAAGCAGGATTGCTGCTGGACATCCTGACGCCGATCGCGAAGGCCTGGCCGTCGCAATATTGCCTGGAGGCCAACAGCCTGGCGATCCAGGTGCACGGCGGCTACGGCTACACGCGCGAATATCCGGTAGAACAGTTCTATCGGGACAACCGGCTCAATCCGATTCACGAAGGCACCAACGGCATTCAGGCGATCGATCTGCTGGGCCGCAAGGCGGGCATGAACGACGGCGCGGCGATCCAGTTGCTGGCAAGGGAGATCGGTAGCGCAGTACGCGACGCTGCAGCCTGCGAATCCGAGGAACTGCGACGCTGCGCCACCATACTGAACGACGCGCTGGACCGGATCATGACCGTGACGCGCAACCTCCTGTGCGTGACCGGCCGCGGTGAAATCGATCTCGGCCTCGCCAATGCTTCGGTGTACCTCGACCTGGTCGGCCACACGGTCATCGGCTGGATGTGGCTCAAGCAGGCGCTGCTTGCGGTAGGGAAGCTGCCCTCGGCCCATGATGCCGACCGGGATTTCTACCAGGGCAAGCTGCAGGCCTGCGCGTTTTTCTTCCGCTGGGAGCTGCCGAAAACGACACAATGGGCGGAACTGCTCGACAGTCTCGACCCGACTTGCCTCGACATGCAGGACGCTTGGTTTTAATTGAAGGGAAACGCGCAGACCCGAAGGGGCACGAAGGAAACACGAAGGAACACGAAGGAAAACCGGGAAATGGCAAAGTTCGCCCTGCGTATCGGCAATGTTGTGCCATGGGTCACTTTTTTCGACCATGTTAGTCTTGTTCCTGAATTCCCTCGTGTCCCTTCGTGTTTCCTTCGTGATCCTTCGTGTTAAAAGAGTTTGGATTTCTTGAGGACCTGAAATGAAAGTGGCAAAACTGTTCGATCTCTCCGGCAAAGTTGCTTTGATCACCGGCGGTTCTCGCGGCCTCGGCTTACAGATGGCCGAGGGCGCCCGTGAC
>JANXVW010000097.1 GCA_025351455.1 Betaproteobacteria bacterium
TGCCTGCGGTTTCCACTTGCTGCAGCGGTTCGTCGGGCACCACCGACGACTGATTGCGCGGGCGCGGCGTCCTGGCCGGACGAGGCGCCTCGGATTCCTGAAAACTTGCCGACGGCTTCGCCTGGGTTTCAATCATCACCAGATCCGAAGGAAGGGCCACCGGTTCCATCCTCCAGGCGGGCGCCGGGGTCGGTGCTGCTGGCTGTTGCGGGACGGTGACCGGCTGCGCTTGCGGCCTTTCGAGCACCGGTTCCGGAGCAGGCCGCTGATCCTGAATTACGGCCCCAGGAACGAACACGGTACGCGCGACTTCTTCCTCGATATTTTCCCGTACCCGAGGTTGCTCGAATACGCGCTGCTCCATTATCGGTTGCTCGCCCACCGCCTGCTGCAGCAAGGGTTGATCGGCGATCGACCGATCCGAGGGGCGATGCTCGGCGGCAAAGGATGACGAATCTTCTTGCACAACGACGACGGGAGCATTTTCGCGCTCGCGCGATGGCCGCCCCTGGCCGTTACCCGGATGACTGGATTGCTGCCGGTTAGGCTGGTCACGCTGCTGATTTGGATTTTCCTGGTTCTCGGAGCGATCGCGACGCCCACGGCCACGACGACGGCTGCGGCCTTCCTCGCGCGCGCCCTCCGCGGGCCGGTCGCCGGGCTGGCGCTGCTCCACTGCGGCAAGCGCCGGTTCCTGGCGCGCAGGACGCTGTTGCTGTTGCGGTTGTTGGCTACGATCCTGTTGCGGCTTGCGCTCGCCCTGTTCCTGGTTGCGATTGCGTCCCTGGTCGCGACGAGGTCCATCCGCATCCTGGCGCGGGCCACGACGCGGCTCGTCGCGCTTGTTGCCATCGCCGCGGCCTTCCGGCCGGCCGTGCCGGTGATCGCGGCGCGCGGAATCGCGATTGCGTTGCGGTTCGCGCGGGCGGGCTTTAACCGGTTCCGGTGCGGGCTCCGGCTTGCGCGTAAGCCAGCCGAATATTTTCTCAAATATCGAGGGTTTGACTTCTTCACGTGGCGCTACGGTCGGAGCGGGCTGAGCCGGCGTAATGCCCTGCACGGCCGCTTGCGGACGCTGCGCTTCCGGTTTTTGCACCGCGGTCGACGGCACTGCGGCTTCGGCCGGGATGTCAGCCATCTTGTAGCTGGGCAGCGTGACGTCGTTCTGATTCAGTTCGTCGTGCTTCAACCGGGTGACCGTGTAGTTGGGCGTCTCCAGGCTGGTGTTCGGAATCAACAGCACGTTAACCTTTAACCGGGTCTCGATCGAGTGGAACTCGTTGCGTTTTTCGTTGAGCAGGTAGGTTGCGACGTCGATCGGCACCTGGGCATGGACTGCGGCTGTGCCGTCCTTCATCGCTTCTTCCTGCAGGATGCGAAGGATGTGCAGTGCTGAGGATTCGATGGAGCGGATGTGCCCCGTGCCATGGCAACGCGGGCAGGCGATATGGCTCGTTTCGCCCAAAGACGTCTGCAAACGCTGGCGCGACAATTCCAGCAATCCAAAACGGGAGATCTTCCCGGTTTGAACGCGGGCACGATCGTAGCGCAGGGCATCGCGCAGGCGGTTTTCCACATCCCGCTGGTTGCGGGCGGCTTCCATGTCGATGAAATCGATGACGACCAGGCCGCCAAGGTCACGCAGGCGCAACTGGCGCGCAATTTCGTCGGCGGCTTCCAGGTTGGTACGGGTGGCGGTTTCCTCGATGTCGGCGCCGCGGGTGGCCCGGGCCGAATTCACATCGATGGTCACCATGGCTTCCGTGTGATCGATCACGACTGCGCCGCCTGAAGGCAGGGGCACCTGGCGCGAATAGGCGGTTTCGATCTGGTGCTCGATCTGGAAGCGGGAAAACAGCGGAACGTCGTCCTTGTATAGCTTGACCCGGCTCACGTTGGCTGGCATCACGTGGCCCATGAACTGCCTGGCCTGTTCGTAAATGGCCTCGGTGTCGATCAGAATTTCGCCGATTTCCTGGTGGAAATAGTCGCGGATGGCGCGAATGACCAGACTGCCTTCCTGATAAATCAGGTATGCGCCGCTTTGCTGCTTGGCGGCGGTTTCTATGGCAGTCCACAACTGCATCAGGTAACTCAGGTCCCAGTTCAGTTCCTCGACCGAGCGGCCAATTCCCGCGGTGCGGGCAATGATGCTCATGCCGTTGGGGACTTCGAGCTGGTTGATCGTGTCCCGCAGTTCGTTGCGCTCTTCGCCTTCGACGCGACGGGACACGCCGCCGCCGCGTGGATTGTTCGGCATGAGGACGATATAGCGGCCGGCGAGGCTGATGAATGTGGTCAGGGCCGCGCCCTTGGTGCCGCGCTCGTCCTTGTCGACCTGAACGATAAGCTCCTGGCCTTCGCGCAGGGCTTCCCTGATGGTGACCCGGGCCGGATCGGCGTCGGGATTCTGGAAAAACGCGCGGCTGACTTCCTTGAACGGAAGGAATCCATGGCGCTCGTTGCCGTAATCTACGAAGGCGGCCTCGAGGCTGGGTTCAATGCGGGTGATGACACCCTTGTAAATATTGCTCTTGCGTTGCTCTTTTCCGGCAGTTTCTATATCGAGGTCGATGAGCTTTTGACCATCGACGATCGCGACACGCAATTCTTCCGTCTGGGTCGCGTTAAACAACATACGCTTCATTTTTATTCTCCCGCGCTCACTTTTCACGGGGAGGACAAACCTTGCGGCGCCGTTATGGCGCTTGGGCTTACTGGCTTTCCGTCGTCGGACAATTCATGGATGGAAGAGGACGATAGCTACGAGAGCCTTAGGTTTGTCTATATTTTTCGTCCTGCATCGAGCAGGACTGTGGAATCCACTGGAATGCTGCGAGCGCGCAATGCATCAATTACCATCGCTACTTTTTCGGGTGAGCGAACTTAACCCCTCTCGAAGGCGGCGGATTGGCGGGAACTCGAACTGCGGCGGTGCGCCGCGCAGGGCTCGACCACACAATCTGCACTCGTTGCCATTCGTTCGAATAGTATAAGGAAAATGAATAGCTTAAGCAAAGACTCTGCAAGCTGGCTGGAAGTCGATGAATCGTCACAGGATCAACGCATCGACAACTATCTGCAAAAAATACTGAAAGGGGTGCCGAAAAGCCACATCTACCGCATCCTGCGCAGTGGCGAAGTCCGGGTCAACAGCGGCCGCGTCCAGGCTTCCTACCGATTGCAGGATGGCGACAAGGTCCGGTTGCCGCCGATCCGCACCAGTACCAAACCGGTCCGGACCGGGCCCGCTGCATCCATGGCCGTGTTCGCGGGCGCGATCCTGCTCGAGGACGAGGACCTTCTGGTGGTGAACAAGCCCAGCGGCGTTGCCGTCCACGGCGGCAGCGGAATCTCGAGCGGCGTCATCGAGCAAATGCGCGCGGCCCGGCCGGGTCTGCGCTTCCTGGAACTCGTTCACCGGCTGGACCGCGATACGTCCGGCGTCCTTATGCTGGCCAAGAAACGGTCCGCACTGACGGGATTGCATGCCCAACTGCGCGACGGCGCCGTGCGAAAACATTACCTGGCGCTTGTGCTCGGGGACTGGAAGGACGCGAAACGTAATGTGAAGGCGGCGTTGCACAAGTACGTTTCGTCCGCAGGGGAGCGCCGGGTGGTCGTCGATGACGAAGGTCAGGAGGCCCACACGGTCTTCCGGCTGGTGCGCAATCTGCCGGGCTACAGCCTGCTCGATGCCGAACTCAAGACCGGACGCACGCACCAGATCCGCGTTCACCTGGCGCATGTCGGTTTCCCGATCGCGGGAGACGACAAATACGGCGATTTCCATGCCAACAAGCGCCTGATGAAGCGGGGGCTCAAGCGCATGTTCCTGCATGCAGCGAACGTCGAATTCAATCATCCGCGTGGCGGGCAGGTGGTTCGCGTCGGGGCGCCGCTTGCGCCTGAGCTTGAGCGTTTCCTGCAGTCCACGCAGGATGCCGCGATTGCAACCGACGCGTAATGGCGAAGCGCTTCGATCTGCTCGTATTCGACTGGGACGGCACCCTGCTGGATTCCGCCGCGCATATCGCCTGCGCATTGCAATCGGCCTTCCGCGACCTCGATCTGCCTGTGCCGACTACCGAAGCGGCACGTCATGTCATCGGACTCGGCCTTGAAGATGCGATGATGTATCTGAATCCGGGGCTCGATCGCGCCCGTTACGCGGAAGTGGCTGACCGGTATCGTGTGCATTTTCTGGCGGGCGATCACGCGGTCGAATTATTTCCCGCCGTCGCTTCCGGCATCGCCGCATTGAACCAACAGGGTTATCTGCTGGCAGTGGCCACCGGCAAAAGCCGGCGCGGGCTCGACCGGGCACTGTCGGAAACCGGGCTGGCGCCCTATTTTCACGCCACGCGCTGCGCCGACGAGGGCTTCCCGAAACCGCATCCGGAGATGCTGCAGGTAATTATGGAAATGATGGGCGTCGCAACGAACCGCACCCTGATGATCGGTGATACGACGCATGATCTGCAGCTGGCGCGAAACGCCGCGGTGCCCGCAGTCGCCGTTAGTTATGGCGCACATTTGATCGAGGACCTCGAGAGCATGAACCCTGCGGGTTGCGTGGGCAGCTTCGAGCAGTTGCTGCAATGGCTGAAGCAAAACGGCTGATCTGCGCGTCGCAGGAATTGCCCGAACGCGGCCTGGGCGTGCGCTTTAGCGTCGAGACGGATCGCGGACCGACGCCTGCGTTCGTCGTGCGCTACCGGGGCAAGGTTCAGGCGTACCTCAACCGTTGTGCGCACGTTCGCGTGGAACTGGACTCCCAACCGGGGGAGTTCTTCGACTTCTCGGGTTTATACTTGGTCTGCTCCACGCACGGTGCGGC
This sequence comes from Betaproteobacteria bacterium, assembly GCA_025351455.1. Lineage (GTDB taxonomy): Bacteria > Pseudomonadota > Gammaproteobacteria > Burkholderiales > JACQAP01 > JACQAP01. The sequence goes on from JANXVW010000097.1 coordinate 4,841, forward strand.
CTATGTGCCGGAATCGGGCTATTGCATCGGCGGGCCCTGCAAAGGATTGCGCCTGACAAAGCTTGCCGTCGAAGAATGCGACGGTGGCGTCTATCTGCTGAATAACGAGGAAACGATTCATGTCTGAAATGGAGCCCGCGGGCGAAAAGGAAAATTGGGAGCGCAAGGTCATCGAAAAGCTGGCGCACTCGGCGCTCGATGAGCAGCGGAAGTCGCGCAACTGGGGCATTTTCTTCAAGACGCTGACCTTCATCTACCTGTTCGCGTTGCTGTTCATCGCATTCGGCTGGCTGGGCGGGCGCGAGTCGCCTTCCGGGGACCACACTGCACTTGTCGACCTGAACGGGGTCATCGCGGCGGATACGCATGCCAACGCCGACGTAATCAGCCAGGGGCTGCAAGACGCATTCGAGAACAAAGGCACCAAGGGAGTCATCCTGCGCATCAACAGTCCGGGAGGCAGTCCGGTGCAGGCTGGCACCATCAACACCGAGATTCATCGGTTGCGCCAGAAGTACCCGAAAATCCCCCTTTACGCCGTGGTGGAGGACATCTGCGCGTCAGGCGGCTATTACGTTGCGGTGGCGGCCGACCAGATCTATGTGAATCGGGCCAGCATCGTTGGCTCCATCGGCGTGCTGATGGATGGATTCGGGTTCACCGGCACTATGGAAAAACTCGGCGTCGAACGAAGGCTGCTGACGGCCGGGGAAAACAAAGGCTTCCTCGATCCATTTTCTCCGATGAATGCTGCACAACGGGAATATGCGCAGAAGATGCTGGGGGAAATCCATCAGCAGTTCATCGACGTCGTGCGCAAAGGACGCGGCAAACGATTGAAGGAAGGACCCGATACCTACTCCGGACTGGTATGGACCGGCCAGCGCAGTATCGAACTCGGGCTCGCCGACGCGCTGGGCAGTGTGGACTACGTGGCCCGCGAAGTCATCAAGGCCGAAAAAATCGTCGACTTCACACCGCGGGAGAATCTGGCCGAACGGTTTGCCAAGCGCTTCGGCGCCGCGATGGGCAACGCCTTAATGCACGTTGGCGGAGCGAGTTCGCCGGTTCGGTGAGCGCGCCTGATCGGCGAGAAGCAGGAATACGGTCGGCCGTTTATGCAGTTGCGGCGGCGGGGATTGCTGCCAATCGCCGATGCTTCTGGTCCGGATTTCTTCAGTTGGACTCGTCAGGTCGGTTGCCAGGCTGAGCATGGCCTTGCTCGTGCAATTTGCAGTAAGGGCCTTGAACAACTGGTCGTTGCGATAGGGTGCCTCGATGAAAATTTCCGTCTGATCGAGCCGGCGCGATCTTTCCTCCAGTTCACGAATGCGCACGTCCCTTTCCGCTGGACTCTGCGGCAGGTAGCCATTGAATGCAAACCGCTGACCATTCAGGCCGGACGCCATGAGCGCCAGCACGATGGATGACGGGCCGACCAGGGGGATGACGCGCATGCCGAGCCGATGCGCACGGCTGACCAGCGCCGCGCCGGGATCCGCGATTGCGGGGCAGCCCGCCTCGGACAACAGTCCGACATCGTCGCCTGATTCCAGCCAGCAGGCCAGGCGGTCCAGGTCTTCCGCCTTCGAGTGCTCATCGAGCACTTCGAATTCGAGCTCCTGCAATGGCAGGCCCATCATCTTGAGGAACTGGCGGGCCGATTTCGCATGCTCGACAACGAATCGCCGCAACGGCAGCACGGCGTTTCGCACGTGCGCGCCTGCCCAGTCGCCGGAATCTTCCGCGGCCAGGCCGACCGGGATCAGGAAGAGTCTTTTATTCTGCATTTTGTTTTCCGGGAATCTTTCGTTGCGCGTATCAGGGGACCGACAAATTCTCGCGCCTGAGCATTTCCGACAGCGCGATCAATGGCAGGCCGATCAGCGCCGTAGGGTCGGAGGAGTGGATACTGTCCATCAGCGAGATGCCCAGTCCTTCTGCCTTTGCGCTGCCGGCGCAATCGTAAGCCGGCTCGGTCCGCAGGTAGCGCTCTATTTCAGGTTCGCTTAATTTGCGAAACCTGACTTCAGTGGGGACCAGCCTGGTCTGCGTATTTCCGCTGACGGTATTCACCAGAGCAATGGCGGTAAGGAAGCTCACCGATTTCCCACTGGCATGGCGCAACTGGGAAAAGGCGCCGGCGCGGTCTCCGGGTTTGTTCAGCCGCACGCCTTCGCAAAACGCGACCTGATCGGAGCCGATGATCAGCGAACACGGAAACCGGGAGTGGGCGGCCTGCGCCTTGGCCAGCGCCAGCCTTGCGGCGGTCACTGCGGGGGCTTCCCCGGCAAGGGGTGTTTCATCGACCCCGGGCGAAACGGCTTGGAAGGGAAGTTTCAGCCTTTCGAGCAGCTCGCGACGATAGGGTGAAGTGGATGCGAGAACCAGAGTTAGGCCACTGTTTGTTGGAGACATTTTGTTTTGACAGGGGTGTCCAAAACCACTATTATGCGCGGCCTATGCGGGATAGGGTCTGTGTCGACAGCGTTGCATTCGCGCGGGATGCCGGTGAATTGCGCGGAACGGTGACGACTGCCGACCTGCCGCGACTGCACGATTCGTTGTTCGATCAGTCCGGTGAAATAGCGTATAGCGTAACGGGAAAAGTGGACAAGGATGGTGTTGCGTCACTGCGGCTCGATGTTGCCGCAGATCTGTTGATGACCTGCCAACGCTGCCTCGGTCCGGTAAAAGTCAGCCTGAATTCGGCGCGAAATTTTGTATTGGTTCCGCCGGCGGCAGCGCTCGGTGATCCAGCGGAAGAGCCCGATGACGAGGATCGGATCCATGCGGACGACCAGCTCGATGTAGTGGATCTGGTGGAAGACGAAGCCATTCTTTGTCTGCCTATGGTGGCAGTACACAAGACCGGCGAATGTGCACCGCCCCTTGCAGCAAGTGGCGAGAATGACAGCAAGTCGCCCTTCAGTTCGTTGGCAGCGCTGAAGCGGCAATAAACAGATTCGAACTTAAGGAGCAAGTCATGGCAGTCCAGCAGAACAAAAAATCGGCGTCCAAGCGCGGCATGCACCGGTCGCATGATTTCCTGACCAATCCGCCGCTGGCGGTTGAGCCGACGACCGGCGAATTGCATTTGCGTCATCACATCAGCCCGAACGGTTTCTATCGCGGCAAGAAGGTCGTCAAGACCAAAGGCGACTGACAACCCGCCGGCTTTTGGCTGCCCGACGGCGCAGTTCAAAGGCATGAGTACGATCCCTCCCGACGCCCGTTCTCGCGGGCACATTGGAGCATGTAGCGCGCATGGCATGCCTATGCCTAGCGCCTTGCTCGAGGCAACCTGGACCGCTTCACGTTGATAACCGTAGCCATAGATTGCATGGGTGGCGACCACGGTGCGCAGGTGACAATCCCAGCTGCCCTGTCGTTCGTGAACGAAAACACTGATGCCCGCATTCTTCTCGTGGGGTTGCCAGACGTAGTCGAAGCGGAACTCAAACGACAAAGCGTCAGCACGGGCGACCGGATCCAGGTCAGGTCCGCACCCGAAGTTGTCGCGATGGACGAAGCGCCCGCTTCTGCACTTCGCGGCAAACGCGAATCGTCGATGCGCATCGCTATTGACGCCGTGAAAAACCTGGACGCGCATGCCTGTGTCAGCGCCGGCAATACCGGTGCCCTGATGGCCATCTCGCGTTTCGTATTGAAAATGCTGCCGGGCATCGAACGTCCTGCAATCGCCTCTTTCCTGCCTACAATCCGGGGTCATACCTGCGTGCTCGATCTTGGCGCGAACGTCGATTGCACGGCCGATCACCTGCTGCAGTTCGCGGTCATGGGCTCTTCCCTGATCAGTGCCGTCGATCAGATCGAACGGCCCTCGGTCGGCTTGCTCAATATCGGGGAGGAAGCGATCAAGGGCAATGAAGTCGTCAAACAGGCCGCGGAGTTGTTGCGCGACAGCGGACTCAACTTCTACGGCAATATCGAAGGTACGGATATCTATAAGGGCACCACTGACGTCATCGTGTGTGACGGCTTTGTCGGCAACGTGGCGCTCAAGACTTCGGAAGGGCTGGCGCAAATGCTTGCCGCTTATCTTCGCGAAGAATTCGAACGTAACCTGTTGACGAAAATTTCCGGTGTGGTTGCACTCCCGGTCATCAATGCGTTCCGCCGGCGCGTCGATCACAGGCGGTACAATGGGGCGAGCCTGCTGGGCCTCAAAGGCGTCGTGGTAAAAAGCCACGGTTCGGCGGACAGTTTCGGTTTCCGCTTTGCGATTCAGCGGGCCTATGAGGAGGCGCAGCACGACGTGCTTCGCAGGATCACTGATCGCATGGCCACCATTCAGCAGAAAGCGGCTTGATGTTCGCGCGCGTCATCGGTACGGGAAGTTATTTGCCGGAAAAAGTCGTGACCAACGACGAACTGGCGCGCACGGTCGATACCTCGGATGAATGGATTCGAACCCGCACCGGTATCCGCAGCCGGCATTTCGCCGCGGAAGGCGAGCTAGCCAGCGACCTCGCATTGCCCGCTGCGCGAAGGGCGCTGCATGCGGCAGGCGTGAATCCGGCAGATATCGACCTCATCATTGTCGCCACGACAACGCCGGACATCATATTTCCCAGCACGGCATGCATCCTGCAATCGAAGCTCGGGATTGCAGGTTGTCCGGCGTTCGACGTGCAAGCCGTGTGCAGCGGCTTCGTGTACGCACTCACAATTGCGGATCTGTTCATCCGTTCCGGCCAGGCGAGGCATGTGCTGGTGGTCGGCGCAGAGGTGTACTCGCGCATCCTCGACTGGAACGATCGCGGCACCTGCGTCCTGTTCGGTGACGGTGCTGGCGCGGTAGTGGTGGCCGCGAGTGACAAACCGGGCATTCTCGCGACGAAACTGCATGCCGATGGCAGCCACAAGGACATGCTTTGCGTGCCAGGTAGCGTGAACGGTGGCAAGGTGTCGGGATCGCCATTCGTTCAAATGGATGGCGGATCCGTTTTTAAATTTGCGGTTCGCGTATTCGAAGAAGGTGCCAACGAAGTCCTTAAGTCGGCCGGTCTGAAGGTATCGGATCTTGATTGGTTCATTCCGCATCAGGCGAACATCCGGATCATGGAAGCGACGGCCAGGAAGCTGGGTTTGCCGAAGGAAAAACTCATTGCAACGGTTCACCATCACGGAAACACTTCTGCGGCCTCCATTCCGCTGGCGCTCGACGAGGCCGTGAAAGACGGCCGTGTTCTTCCCGGCCAAACCCTGCTTCTTGAAGGGGTGGGTGGCGGATTCACATGGGGCGCGGTGCTGTTGCGCTGGTAACAGGGACACCATGAAAATTGCATTCGTATTTCCGGGGCAGGGCTCGCAGTCAGTGGGCATGATGAAGTCATTCGTCGGACTGCCTGGCGTGCGCGATACGTTCGCCGAGGCTTCAAGCGCCATCGGGCAAGACCTGTGGCAACTTGTGGAAGCAGGGCCTGCCGAAGAGCTCAATCTGACGGTCAATACACAACCAGTCATGCTCGCGGCGGGCGTCGCGCTTCATCGTGCCTGGAATGCCAGCACTGAGGTCCGGCCGATGATTTCCGCCGGGCATAGCCTCGGTGAATACAGTGCCCTCGTCGCGGGCGGCGCGATCGATTTTGCCGATGCAGTGGCGCTGGTGCGGTTTCGTGCGCAAGCTATGCAGGAGGCGGTACCTGCTGGCGTCGGCGCAATGGCGGCCATCCTGGGACTGGAGGACGAGGTCGTGCGGACGGTCTGCAAAGAAGCCAGTGGTTCGAAAGAGATTGTCGAGGCGGCCAATTTCAATTCGCCGGCCCAGGTTGTGATTGCGGGTAACGTCGCTGCGGTGGAACGTGCGATGGAGGCGGCCAAGGGAAAAGGGGCGAAGCGCGCGATTATGCTGCCCATGAGCGTGCCTTCCCATTGCAGCCTTATGCGGCCGGCCGCGGAACTGATGCGGGAACGCCTCAGGATTGTAAAAATCGGAACGTCCAGCCTTCCCGTCCTTCACAATGCGGACGTCAAGAACGCCGATTCCGCCGAAGCTGTTCGCGATGCCCTGGTGCGTCAGCTTTATCAACCGGTGCGCTGGGTCGATACCATTCGCGCTATCGTATCCGCCGGCGCAACCCATATCGTCGAATGCGGTCCCGGCAGGGTGCTGGCCGGGCTGAACAAGCGGATCGCGCCGGAAACCCGGACGTTGTCGTTCGGGGACGAGCTGGCTTTCAAGGAAGCACTGGCCGTGCTGAAGTAATGGGAGAATCGATGCTTGAAGGAAAAGTTGCGCTGGTAACCGGTGCCAGCAGGGGGATTGGTCAGGAGATTGCCGTGGCGCTGGGAAAGGCGGGCGCGGCGGTGGCCGGTACAGCAACAACCGACGCTGGCGCGGTGGGTATTTCGGAATACCTTTGCAACGAAGGCGTGAAAGGGGCTGGATTCAGGCTCAACGTGAACGATGTTGCACAAACTGAGGCGGTTCTCGGGCGGATCGAAGCCGAACTTGGCCCTGTCGCCATCCTGGTGAACAACGCCGGCATTACGCGGGACAATTTGCTGTTGCGCATGAAGGACTCGGAGTGGGACGAGATCATGGATACCAATCTGAAATCGGTGTTCCGCCTGAGCAAGCTCGTCCTGCGGCCAATGATGAAAGCCCGGTTCGGGCGCATCATTAACATTACGTCTGTCGTTGGATCCATGGGCAATGCCGGCCAGGTCAACTACGCGGCGGCCAAGGCTGGCGTTGTCGGATTCAGCAAGTCCTTGGCGAAGGAAGTGGGCAGCCGCAACATCACGGTAAACTGCATCGCACCAGGATTCATAGATACCGACATGACGCGTGGATTGCCCGAAGAACAGAAGAATGCATTGCTGGCCCATGTTCCGCTGGGCCGTTTCGGCCTGGCCGGGGAAATTGCCGCAGCTGCGGCGTTTCTGGCCTCCGAAGGGGCCGCCTACGTGACCGGGAATACTTTGCACGTCAATGGCGGTATGTACATGGACTGATGCCGGAAGGCACGCAATTTTGGTAGAATGTGGCGCGTGATTTGTTGGAGCGTCGGCAAACGATGACAAGAGCAGTCACGCAATAGAATCTTCAAGTGAACAAGGGAAGGGACATTAATGGAATCCGTAGAACAGCGCGTCAAGAAGATTGTTGCCGAGCAGCTGGGCGTGAACGAGGCAGACGTCAAGATCGAATCGACATTCGTCGATGACCTCGGAGCCGATTCCCTCGACACCGTGGAACTGGTGATGGCCCTCGAAGAAGAATTCGAATGTGAAATCCCCGATGAAGAAGCGGAAAAAATCACCTCGGTTCAGCAGGCGATCGACTACATCAAGGCGCATTTAAACTGACCGCTTTTATTCCCCATTTCGCTCTGGAGTTCCGTTGTCTAGACGCCGCGTTGTAGTAACCGGCTTGGGCATCGTCTGCCCGGTCGGCAACAGCGTCAAGGAAGCGTGGACCAATATCCGGGGGGGTAAGTCCGGAATCACGCGGATTACCCGGTTTGACGCCTCACCCTTCGCATCCCAGATTGCTGGAGAAGTAAAAAACTTCGACGTCAGTACGGTTTTGTCCGCGAAGGAAGCCCGTCGGGTCGACGTATTTATCCACTACGGCATCGCCGCCGCAGCCGAAGCCATCAAGGACGCTGGTCTCGAAGCCAATCCGAAGAATGCCGAGCGCATCGGCGTCAATGTCGGTTCCGGCATCGGCGGTTTGCCGCTGATCGAGGAAACGCATAAAGCCCTGCTTGAAGGCGGGCCGCGCAAGATTTCGCCGTTCTTCATTCCCGGCGCGATCATCAACATGATCTCCGGCAACCTGTCGATCATGTACGGATTCAAGGGGCCGTCCCTTGCCATGGTGACGGCCTGCACTACGGCGAACCATTGCATCGGGGACTCGACACGCCTTATCGAATACGGCGATGCGGACATCATGCTGGCCGGTGGATCCGAGGCGTGCATTTGTGCGCTTGGCGTCGGCGGCTTTTCGGCGGCGCGGGCATTGAGCACTCGCAATGATGACCCCGCTACCGCAAGCCGGCCGTGGGATACCGATCGCGATGGATTTGTGCTGGGAGAAGGCGCGGGCGTAGTCGTTCTGGAAGAACTTGAACACGCAAAGGCGCGCGGCGCGCACATTTACTGTGAACTGGCCGGCTACGGCGTGAGCGCCGACGCCCATCACATCACGGCGCCGTGTGAAGATGGAGAAGGCGCTGCACGCGGCATGGTCAATGCCCTGCACAACGCGGGCGTAAATTCAGATGAAGTGGACTACGTCAACGCCCATGGCACTTCGACTCCGCTGGGCGACCTGGCCGAAACCATCGCCGTCAAGCGCTGCTTCGGCGACCACGCGAAGAAACTCGCGGTCAGTTCCACCAAATCCAGTACGGGCCACCTGCTCGGCGCGGCGGGTGCGGTGGAGGCCGTATTTACCATCATGGGCATGAAAGACGGTGTCGCCCCACCGACCATCAATATGTTCAATCAGGATCCGAAGTGTGATCTCGACTACGTGCCCAACACCGCGCGTCAGATGAAAATCAGAGTCGCCCTGTCGAATTCATTCGGATTTGGCGGTACGAACGGCACGCTGGTCTTCCGGGCAATCTGATCGCTCGAGAAAGGCCCGGATTCCGGGCTGGCATTCGAGGCGATATTCGCGCACCGGCGGGGCGGCGATGATCATGGTCCGGAGGTGACGTTCGCAGCATGGCAAAACGCAAGAATCTATTCCTGCCTGCCCCTCGATGGACATTCCTGCGGCTATTACGCGCAGGCCTGCTGCTTGCCATGCTCGGGACAATGTGCGCGGCCGCATGGCTGGGCTATTTCGCTATCCATCCGATCGACGTCCCGCAGAACGCGCGTACCTTCGATGTCGATCACGGCCGCAGCCTGCGCGCCGTATCCGAGCAATTCGCCCAGGCCGGCCTGGTTTCCGACCATTGGAGCTTCCTGATATTTGCACGGTTGATGGGCGCTGCGGGAGAAATCAAAGCCGGAAGTTATGAAGTCGGGCCGCAGATCGCGCCGTATCGGCTGCTGGAAAAAACCGTCCGCGGCGAGTTCGCGATGTCGGAAGCCAGGTTCATCGAAGGATGGACTTTTGCGCAATTACGCGGCGCTCTGGACGGGAATGGGGCACTCAAGCATGAGACCGCCGGATGGTCAGATGCCCAGATTCTTCAGCGCCTTGGTATCGACAAGGCCTCGCCCGAAGGCTTGTTTTTTCCGGATACCTATCACTTTGCGATGGCTTCCAGTGATCTGGCGCTGCTCAAGCAGGCCTATGCAAGAATGCAAACCAAACTGCAGGCGTTATGGGAAGGGCGGGCATCGGGCCTGCCGCTGAAGAATCCCTATGAAGCCCTGATATTTGCTTCGATAGTGGAAAAAGAGACTGGCCGCAACGACGAGCGGGAAATGGTGGCCGCGGTTTTCATCAACCGGCTCAAGCGCGGCATGCGCCTGCAGACCGATCCCACCGTGATCTATGGGTTAGGCTCGGCATACGATGGAAATCTGCGCCGCCGCGACCTGTTAACAGATACTGTGTACAACACTTACACGCGCTACGGCCTTCCTCCGACGCCGATTGCGATGCCGGGAGAGGCGTCCATCAAGGCAGCGCTGAATCCAGCGCAAAATTCGGCTTTGTACTTTGTTGCACGCGGCGATGGCAGTCACCAGTTTTCCTCGAATCTGGTGGATCACAATCGTGCCGTGAACAAGTTCCAACTTCACCGTTGAAGCGCGGCCTGTTCATTTCTTTCGAAGGTATCGATGGCGCGGGCAAGAGCACGCACGTGGCGTGGTCGGCAGATTTGCTTCGAGCGCAGGGCATTGCACTGACCTTGACGCGTGAACCCGGCGGCACCGTCCTCGGGGAAAAACTTCGCGAACTTCTTCTCGCGACGGAAGGCCAGATCCATCCCGAGACCGAAGCATTGCTGATGTTTGCCGCCCGGCGGCAACATCTCGAGGAAGTCATTTACCCGGCGCTGGCGCGGGGAGATTGCGTGTTGTGCGACCGCTTCACGGACGCGAGCTTTGCCTATCAGGGCGGCGGGCGCGGCGTGGAAAAACGCAAACTCGCCACGCTGGAGGCGTGGGTTCACCCGGAGCTCCAGCCCGATCTGACAGTCTTGTTCGATGTTAGCGCTGAAGTAGGGCAGGCGCGGGTCGGCCGCATCAAATCCCCGGACCGGTTCGAGCGCGAAAATTCGGCATTCTTTGTCCGGGTTCGCGAAGCCTATCTCGAACGTCTGAAGGAATCCCCGCGTCGGTTCGTGCGCCTGGACAGCACAAGGGCCATTGGCGATGTTCAAGCGGAACTCAAGCAGAAACTCCTCGTAGCGTTGTCACAATGGCAGACCTGACTTATCCGTGGATCGTGGCCGTACTCGACAAGCTGCCGCGTTCAGCTGCTGCGTTGCCCCGTGCATTGTTGCTTACCGGTAGGCCTGGATTGGGTAAAAGCGCCACCGCCTTGTTCCTGGCGCAAAGCCTTTTGTGCGAAACGCAAAGGGAGGGATTGAAGCCGTGCGGGTCGTGCGCGTCATGTCTCCTTTTCAAGGTGGGCAATCATCCCGATCTGCGCATGCTCAAAGTGGGCCAGGAAGAAGAGAGTCCGGTTTCTGGCGCGCTTGACGAGGAGGCCTCGCCCGCCAAAAAAGCGAGCCGGCAGATCTCTGTCGAGAAAATCCGCATGCTCACGGATTTCGTTACGATCACTTCGCATCGCGGCGGCGCTAAGGTCATCTGCATCGTACCCGCGGAAGCAATGCATCCGAGCGCGGCCAATGCCGTACTAAAGATACTGGAAGAACCGCCGGGCGACACCTGCTTTCTGCTGGTGAGCCATCAACCCGAGCGACTGCTACCGACCATTCGCAGTCGCTGTTTCCACCTGGCATTTTCCCTGCCTGACGCGGGCCCTGCGTTGGACTGGCTGAAGGGGCAGGGGATCGGGCAGGGGGAATTGGCACTGGCGCAAGGTGGTTATGCGCCGTTGGCCGCACTCGATCGCGCCGGCGATGAAACCTTTTGGAGCCAGCGCAAAGCCTTGCTGGATACGCTTGCGGAACCCGGCTTCGATCCGCTGCGCGCTGCAGACCACGCCGAGGATATCGATGGAGCCGTGGTTTCCACTTTGCTGTCTCAATGGGCCTATGACGTCGCCGCGCTTAAATCCGGGGGGGCCGTGCGCTATCACCTCGATTACGCAAAGTCGCTGAAGATGGTCGCCGGAACAATCCCGATAGATGAACTCATGAACTGGTACGACGCAGTAATACAATTCGGCCGAGTAGCCCAGCATCCACTCAATAAGCGCCTGGCAATGGAAAGTCTTTTATCAGGCTATCCAACTCGTGGATAGTGCCCCCCTCGTATATCTATAAATGACATTAACTATAACTCATAGTGAATTGAAATAACATTGTTTATAGACTCTCATTGTCACATTAATTTCCCCGAATTGGCCGCCGATCTGAATGGCGTTACGGGGGCCATGGCTGCAAATGGTGTGACACACGCGCTTTGTGTTTCGGTCAATCTTGAGACCTTTCCTGCGGTCCTGGCGATTGCAGAAGGCTTTCCAAACATATTTGCTTCCGCGGGCGTTCACCCGGACGACCAATCCGGCGAAGAGCCGGACATCGACCGATTGGTCGGCTTGGCTGACCATCGCAAAGTGGTTGCCATTGGGGAAACGGGCTTGGACTACTACCGCGTCGAAGGCGATACCGAATGGCAACGGGAGCGCTTTCGTACGCATATACGAGCGGCGAGGCGAACAGGCAAACCGCTAATTATTCATACGCGGGAAGCCGCCGCTGACACTCTGCGCATCATGCGCGAGGAATTCGCGGCCGAAGTGGGCGGCGTAATGCACTGTTTCACTGAAACCGCCGAGGTGGCGAGACAGGCAATGAAGATGAATTTCATGATTTCTTTTTCGGGTATCGTGACCTTCAAAAACGCGACAGCGCTGAAGGACGTCGCACGCGAAGTGCCACTCGAGAGCATGCTTATCGAAACCGACTCTCCGTATCTGGCGCCGATCCCTTTCCGCGGCAAGACCAATCAACCCGCTTATGTACGTTTCGTGGCCGAAGAGATTGCTCGGCTTAAGGGGATTTCCACGCAAGCTGTCGCCGAAGCGACGTCGGCGAATTTCTTCAGATTGTTCAAGGGCGCAGCCGGCTTCAAGGGCTGAAAATAATCATAAAAGTACAGGACCGTCTGTTGCTGGATACCCAGCCTGCTATGCGCATAATGTATATCCCCTTGAATTTTCGACACTTCCCGCCTTGCCCCTGTTCCTACGCCCCGCGCCCGCCCTGAGCGCCACCCATCCCCGCTTTTCCCTGTCCTGTACCCCCTGTTAGACATAGGGGTACACAAATAGCTTATCCCGTTGATTTTCCGTTGAAATGTGCGCTGAGCAGTTTTTCGCTTCCGAAGCCCACGCGCCGCCTTCCGGCGTGCGCGCCGGTTCCGGACCTTGGTTGCCCTGTGCTATTGCCGCCCTGTGTTGGGAATAGACCGTTAAAGGCACTACAGGGCCCTTAAAAGCGGTTTGGCAGGGAAGGGTGATATCAGGGAGCTTGCTTAACTCTGCGACGACCTGAGACCTGTTTTGCGCCTTATAAAGCCGTGCCATCTCGAACGTAAGCCAGAGGTAGCTTAGATCGGTGGCTTTGAAACCCTGATTCGCCGGTGACCAGAGCGTATCGCCGCGCAGAATCCACCCGTCCCAGTACCCGCCCGGCAACGGTTCCCCGAGCAGCAATGCCAGATGCCAGCGCAGCCGGTAGGGCGCCCGTGTGCGACCCGTTTCCCAATTCGCCACCGTGTCAGGATGCACGCCGAGCAGGCCCGCGAGCTCGCGCCGACTGTAACCCGCCCATCCCCGCGCTTCCCGAATCTGTGACCCGTTCATCCGAATTTTCCCCTTGAATGAAGAAAGCGACCCGTGAGGCACGCGCTACGGCTTACAGTTTTCGATTCGAGTGACCCGGAACCCGCGCTGGAAGAATTGG
>JANXVW010000137.1 GCA_025351455.1 Betaproteobacteria bacterium
CGAGTACAGTCCGGTATCGTGACCGTCGCTGAAGACCAGCTTGACCGCATAATGACCGACCGGTTCGATCGCGGTGATTTCCACTTCCTTTTTACCCTCTTGCAGGACTTCCTGCCCGGGGCCGTGGCCGCGCACTTCCGCAGACGGCGAATACACGCGCAAATACTCGCAGGAAAGACGATAGGCCTTGCCGTCGTCGAAACTGATATCGAGGACGCGCGATTTCTGATGCAGATTGATTTCGACGGGATGAGGCGTCCCGGGTTGGAGTCCTGCCATGATTGCTGTCGGAAACGGGTGTTTTCGGAATGAACAATGCGCGGTTGCGCCAGGCGCCATCATAGCCGCCAACGAGGTTCGCCGTCCCGAGGCCGTCACGCGCTTGTAACATTTGCTTCATAGTATTGCAAACGTAAAAACCAGGCGGGTAACGTCATCCATGGCAGCAACCATCCTCGTCGTCGAAGACGAACCGGCAATCCAGGAACTGATTGCCTACAACCTGAAGCAGGCGGGGCACCAGCCGTTACGCGCCGATAACGCGGAACAGGCGCTGATCCTGGTAGCCAATGCGCTGCCCGACCTGGTGTTGCTGGACTGGATGCTGCCCGGCCTTTCGGGCATCGAATTGGCAAGGCGGCTGCGCGCCGACAAGCGCACGCGCGCGATTCCGATCATCATGCTGACCGCGCGCTCCGACGAGCAGGACAAGCTGCAAGGCCTCGAAACCGGCGCGGACGACTACATCACCAAACCGTTTTCGCCGCGCGAGTTGAATGCCCGCATCAAGGCCGTACTGCGCCGGCGCGCCCCGGAAATGACAGACGACATGGTGCAACTCGGCGGTCTGAAGCTCGACCCGGCCAGTCATCGCGTCACCGGCAACGGCGAGCCGGTGGACCTGGGTCCGACCGAATTCCGGTTGCTGCACTTCCTGATGACGCACGCCGAGCGCGTTCACTCGCGCACGCAGTTGCTCGATCAGATCTGGGGCGACCACGTGTTCGTCGAAGAACGCACAGTGGACGTGCACATCCGGCGCCTGCGCAAAGCCCTGGAACCCACCGAACTCGACGCACTGGTGCAGACGGTGCGCGGCACCGGCTACCGTTTCTCCGCCAGCTGAACCGGTTTTCGCAGGTTCGCCCGCGGTGGATTCTGCGATAATTCCCGCCTGCTCATTCCGGGGATGCGACGCTTGAAGTCCATTTGGGGCAGGCCCCTTTCCACTGTCATCCTGATCGGCGTCATTGGGCTGGTTTCCTGGCCGTTGCTCGGCTCGAAGGGTGCGCTGCTGTTCCTCTGCCTGATGCTGCTCGGCTTGCTGCTGCATCATCTGCGCAATCTCTCCATGCTGTACCACTGGCTGCAGAACCCGCAATCACGCGGCATGCCCATGGGCTCGGGCGCATGGGAGTATCTGTCTTCCAACATGCTGAGGATGCTCAAGCGCCAGCGCGAGACGGAACAACGGCTCGGCGAGGCCTTGTCGGGCTTTCAGCTTGCCGGGGCGGCGTTGCCGGACGCCGTCGTCATCCTCGACAGCGCGGACCGCATCGAATGGTGCAATCCGAAAGCGGAAGATTATTTCGGCCTCGACAACCAGCGCGACCGCGGCCAGCAGATCACTTACATCCTGCGCCAGCCGCAGTTCATCGAGCATCTGTCCTCGGATCATGCCGGTGAACCGCTTGTGCTGAAAATATCGCGGCCGGCCGGCGAGATGGTGCTGGCTGTGCAACAGGTGCCTTACGGCGACAGCCGCAAGCTGATCCTCGGCCGCGACATCACCCGCTGGGAGCGCCTTGAAACGACGCGGCGCGATTTCGTCGCCAATGTCTCGCACGAACTGCGCACGCCCCTGACCGTCGTTGGCGGTTTCCTGGAAACGCTGGAAGACATGGAAGTGCCGGATCCGGAGATGTCGAAGCGCGCGATCGAGCTGATGCGGCAGCAGACCAGTCGCATGACGCGGCTGGTGGAAGATCTGCTGACGTTGTCCCGGCTCGAGAGCACGCAGAACCCGTTGCGCGAGGAAGACGTCAACATCCCGGAAATGCTGCGCGCACTCCACCAGGATGCGCAGGTGTTGTCCGCCGGCCGCCATCGGATTCGCGTAACGCTGGAAAGCAGCGAATGGCTCAAAGGCAATACCGAAGAACTGCGCAGCGCATTCGGCAACCTCATCAGCAACGCCGTGCGCTACACACCGGAAAGCGGGGAAATCGAAATACGCTGGGAAGTCCGTGACGGCCATCCGGCGTTTGCCGTCCGCGACACCGGCATCGGCATCGAACCGCAGCACATCGACCGGCTGACCGAACGCTTTTACCGCGTGGACCGCAGCCGTTCGCGTGAAACCGGGGGGACCGGATTGGGCCTTGCGATCGTCAAGCACGTGCTTAATCGCCATCAGGCCTACCTTGACATTCAAAGTACGCCGGGCAGCGGCAGCACCTTCTGCGTCTTGTTTCCCGACACCCGCCGCCTGGCCGCCGGCAATACGCTGGCAGCGAAGGTATCTGCCTAGTCCGGATATTTCACCAGGCCACCCCCAGTTGCTTGCAGGTGCGTCTGTGCCGGCAATCCCAAGGCCGTTTGGTTGGCGCCAGAATTGGATTTGGGGGCTACTCGGATTCTGGCCGGATTCTGGCGGGTTCTGGCCGGCCATATTGGGCATGCCCGTCTCGCCCAGTCCGCCGCCATAATTCCGCGTCCTGGTGAAATATCCGGGCTAGCTTCCTGCGGTAAGCAGTTGGTCGAGCCGCTGGCGCAGCGATCGATTGAATCCTGCCGGCACCGGGCGCGCGTTCTCGCGCGCTTTGGCCGACCAGACTGAATTCGGAAAATGGGGATCGTCGGCGAATCGCGGGATAACGTGCCAGTGCAGGTGCGGCACGACATTGCCAAAGCTGGCGAGATTGATTTTGGCCGGTGCCAGGAATTCGCGCAGCAATCCCTCCACTGTGTAGACAATGCGCATCACCTTCGCACGATCCGCCTCGGATAAGTCCGTCATCTCCTTCGCGTGCGCATTCAGAATGACCCGGCAAAATCCGGGATGATCCGCGTCGCCGACCAGCACGACGCGGGCAAAACCGTCACCCCAGAGGACTTCGCCGCCTGGCTGCATGCAAAGCACGCAGCCGGCGGCTGGTGATTGATCATTGGTCATTGGTGACTGGTGACTGGTGACTGGTGTTAAAAATTAGATCCTCTCTTGAGAGTTGAATCGACGTCCGATATCCGACGAAGTCGGACACCAATTACCAATCACGGGGTTCTTCAGAGAAGAACCCTTTCGATGCCGCCGTTATTGGCTTTGGCGACATAGTCCGCCATCCAGTTCTCGCCTAGCACATGTTTGGCAATCTCCACCACGATGTAGTCCGCGGTGGTACCGGAGTCATTGTCGTAGCGCGACAGGCCCTGCAGGCAGGACGGGCAGGAAGTGAGAATCTTCACATCGCCCTTGAATCCATCCGTGCGCAGATTGTCGGCGCCTTTGCGCATTTCCTCTTCCTTGCGGAAACGCACCTGCGTGGAAATGTCGGGTCGTGTGACGGCCAGTGTGCCGGATTCTCCACAGCAACGATCGTTCAGCGTCACTTCCGTTCCCATCAGCTTGGTGACCACCTTCAGCGGCTGATAAGTCTTCATCGGCGTGTGGCAGGGATCGTGGTACATGTAGCGCACGCCGGTCACGCCTTCGAGGCGTACGTTTTTCTCCAGCAGGTATTCATGGATGTCGAGCAGCCGGCAGCCGGGGAAAATCTTGTCGAATTCGTATTTCTGCAATTGGTCCATGCAGGTTCCGCAGGACACCACCACCGTCTTGATGTCGAGGTAGTTCAGCGTATTGGCCACACGGTGAAACAGCACGCGGTTGTCGGTGCTGATCTTCTGTCCTTTTTCCGCTTCACCAGCGGAAGTCTGCGGATAACCGCAGCACAGGTAACCGGGCGGCAACACGGTGATGGCGCCGACTTCGTACAACATGGCCTGGGTCGCGAGTCCCACCTGGCCGAACAGGCGCTCGCTGCCACAGCCCGGAAAATAGAAAACCGCGTCCGAATCTTCGTTCACTTTTTTCGGATCGCGGATCACCGGCACCATGCGGTTGTCTTCGATATCCAGCAACGCGCGCGAGGTCTTCTTCGGCAACCCGCCCGGCATCGGCTTGTTGATGATGTGGATCACCTGCGCCTTGATCGACGGTTTGCCGAGCGTGGCCGGCGGATGCTTCACCTGCTCCTGAATCAGGCCCAGAGATTTCCCCGCGCGATAAGCCAGGCGCTGCGCGCGGAAGCCCCACTCGATCATGATTTTGCGGGTGACCTTGATGGTGTTCGGGTCGGTCGCGTTCAGGAACAGCATGGACGCGGCGGTGCCGGGATTGAATTTCTTCTTGTTCTGGCGGCGCAGGAAATTGCGCATCGCGATCGATACGTCGCCGAAGTCGATGTCTACCGGACAGGGATTGAGGCACTTGTGGCAGACCGTGCAATGATCGGCGACGTCGGAAAATTCGTCGAAGTGCCTGAGCGAGACCCCTCGGCGGGTCTGCTCCTCGTATAGAAAAGCCTCGATGAGCAGCGACGTGGCGAGGATCTTGTTGCGCGGCGAATACAGCAGGTTCGCGCGCGGCACGTGGGTCGCGCACACCGGCTTGCACTTGCCGCAACGCAGGCAATCCTTGATCGAATCGGAAATCTCGCCGATCGCGCTCTGCTCCAGGATCAGGCTCTCCAGTTCCAGCAGGTTGAAGCTGGGCGTGTAGGCGTTGTCGAGATTGGCGCCGGCCAGCAATTTACCCCGGTTGAAGCGCCCTTCGGGGTCCACGCGCTTCTTGTACCGCGCAAAGCTGTCCATTTCCTGCGGCTCGAGGTATTCCAATTTGGTAATGCCAATGCCGTGCTCGCCGGAGATCACACCGTTCAATGCCCGCGCCAGCTTCATGATGCGCGCAACGGCGACATTGGCTTCGTGCAGCATCGCGTAGTCGTCCGAATTGACCGGAATATTGGTATGCACGTTGCCGTCCCCGGCGTGCATGTGCAACGCCACGAACAACCGGCTTTTCAGGATGCGTTTGTGGATGGCATTGATTTCAGCGCGGATCGGATCGAACGCGCGACCGTCGAAAATCTGCATCAGCGGCACGCATACCTCTGTCTTCCAGGACACACGAAGTGCATGGCTTTGAAGAGCGTGAAAAACCGTCGAGTTCGAGGTTTCTCCCTCACCCCTCGCCCCTCGCCCCTCACCCCTCGCATCGAGATCGCCAATCGGCGCATCGAGATTTTCGAGCATCCACTGCCACCGCTCTCGCGTCGAGCGCACCAGTTCGGTCGCGTTGGCCGGCCGGCCGCCGAGCACGTCGCCCTGCGGCAGCTTTTCGGCCTCCTGGTGCACGCGCAGCTCGCCTTGCAGCAATTCCTCCATCGCATCGAGCAGGCGGATCTTGTTCTTCAACGACAGTTCAATGTTGATGCGCTCGATGCCGTCGGAGTAATCGCCGAGGCGATCGAGCGGAATGACCACGTCTTCGTTGATCTTGAAAGCGTTGGTGTGCCTGGCGATCGCGGCCGTGCGCGAGCGGTCGAGCCAGAACTGTTTGCGCGCTTCCGCCGAAACCGCAATGAAGCCCTCGCCGCCACGGGCGTTGGCAATCCGCACCACGGCGGAGGCGGCTTCGCCGACCGCCCTGTCGTCCTCGCCGACGATATCGGCGAGCAATACCATCTTCGGCCGGCCGCCGCGCTTGGCTTTGGTGGCATAGCCGACGGCCTTCACATAGCGCTCGTCGAGGTGCTCCAGTCCGGCGAGCGTCGCGCCGCCGGGACGGCGGTCGAGGAACGCCTTGATTTCCACGATCGAGGGCACGGAGTGGGCAACCTGGCCGTAGAACTCCAGGCAGACGGTGCGCGTATGCGCCGGCATCTTGTGCAGGATGAAGCGCGCCGACGTGATGATGCCGTCGCAACCTTCCTTCTGCACGCCGGGCAGGCCGGCGAGAAATTTATCGGTGACATCCTTACCCAGGCCTTCCTTGCGAAACTGGCGTCCGGGCACTTCGAGGATTTCGGGTTCGCCTTGCGGCATCCTGCCGTCGCGGCCGAAGCGCGTGATGCGGAAGCGCGCCAGTTCCTGATCGTGGATTTTGCCGAGGTTGTGGTCGATGCGTTCGACCAGCATCCACTCCGCCTGCGGCGTCACCATTCGCCACGAGGCAAGATTGTCGATCGCCGTACCCCACAGCACCGCTTTCTTGCCACCCGCGTTCATGGCGACGTTGCCGCCGATACACGACGCATCCGCCGAAGTCGGGTCGACGGCGAATACGCGGCCGGCGGCGTCTGCCGTTTCCATGACGCGGCGGGTGACCACGCCGGCGCCGCAGTGGATAGTCGGCACCGGTTCCGGCAATCCCGGCAGGGGCGTCATTTCCACGCCGCTCAGGGTTTCCAGTTTCTCGGTGTTGATGACCGCGGACAGTTTATCGAGCGGAATCGCGCCGCCGGTGTAGCCGGTACCGCCGCCGCGCGGAATGATGGTCAGCCCGAGCTCGATGCAGGCCTGCACCATGGGCTGCACTTCTTCTTCGGTGTCGGGATAGAGCACGACGAAAGGATATTCGACGCGCCAGTCGGTCGCATCGGTTACGTGCGACACGCGCGCCAGGCCGTCGAAAGCGACGTTGTCGCGGCGGGTGATGCGCGTAAACCGGCGCAAAGCCTTGCGCCGCAGCTTCGTGGTTTCCTCGAAGTCGCGCTCGAAATCGTCCACCGCCTGGTGCGCCGAGGCGAGCAACTGGGCGACTTTGTCGGTTACGTTGCCGGCCTCTTCGCCTTCGCCACTGTCCGGCCCGGTCCGGCGCAGTTCGATTTGATGCAGGCGATGGCGCAATGCTTCGACCAGCGCGGTGCGGCGCCGTGGATTGTCCAGCATGTCGTCCTGCAGGTAGGGGTTGCGATCGACGACCCAGATGTCGCCCAGCACTTCATAGAGCATGCGCGCCGAACGGCCGGTGCGGCGCTGGCTGCGCAGCTCGTCGAGCCTCTGCCACATCGGCGCGCCGAGCAGGCGGATCACGATTTCGCGATCGGAGAACGACGTGTAGTTGTAGGGGATCTCGCGAAGCCGGATGCCGGTGGAAGCAAAGGGGGGAATCGGTTGCATCTGTTTAGGACTTCAGGACGGGAAAAGAATTCTACCGCGACGCATCATTCTCTACCGCGAAGTTCACGCTACCAGCCGACCGATAAGATAGTAGCGACCGAATTTACCCAGTGCCATGAACAGCACCGACCCCCAGATACTGAGCCTCAACCACCCGGCAGCAACGCACAACGCGTCGCCGATGATCGGCACCCAGGACAGCAGCAGGACCGGGGCGCCCCAGCGCCGCGCCCATTCCAGCGCGCGCCCGCCAAGTTTGCGATCGGGCACAAGGCGGCCCACCAGATAGGAAGTCGAACCGCCGAGCGTATTGCCCAGTGTCGCTACGGCAAGCGCCGGCCAAAGACCGGCCGTGCCGCTGGAAAGCACGCCAGCGAAAACGAACTCGGAACCACCGGGAAGCAGCGTCGCCGCCAGAAAACTGCTCAGGAACAGCGCGCCAAGGCCGACGGATTCGTTCAATTGGACGGTGGAACCATCGGTTACGACGGAAGGGTGACGCGGCTAGGAGGAAGGCTTGATCCTCAAACTCACGCCTCTTGTTCAATCACTTAGCACCAACCAAAGCTACCGCCGTGAAGCACTTCAAGCGACACTAAGACGCATAATATCGAAATCCCGCATTTCGCGTGCAGCGGCGACTTGGTCACGAAACAATGCGATCGTTATACTTCAGAATCCTTGAACGTTAACGGCGTTCGAAGTTAAAGTGTTCAGAAACGGACGGATGAGGATTTGGATTTTTTCCGTAGCGCACTTATGACTGGGGTGATCGCCGCGTCCGCTTACTCTATGTGTGTGGAAGAGCCGCTCGCTATACGTTCGTCACAATCTCTATTCGGTCAGCGCCTGCTAGATTCCTAATACCGCTCCGCGCGCTCACGCTAACCGAGCGAAGTTCCGCGGCAATAGGCAACTTTCCCTTGTTAAAGTGCCGAGCAGGTCCAATTGATATAATCGCAGAATCGAGCCTGAACTGACGGCTCTGGTCTAATGCGGTGGCAAACAGTGCATTACCAAAAAAACTACCTCTCCAACGTTGTGCTTCGCCTCGATTTTGAGCCAGTCCAAGCGCTGCGTCAGATCACCAAGGTAGACACTAAACCTGAATTTTCAGCCCGTGTTGCGGATATCTATCCGTTCGTCGTAGGCCAGCCGACAGCCAACCTTAGCGTTGTGATTGGTCCCACCGGAAGCGGCATCAATCAGCAAATAACTGGCGTCCAATGGAATCATCGGACCGAAGAGAACGGAACACGGGCAATTGCACTCGCATCTGATTTTCTGAGTGTCGAATACGGAAAAGAAGACTACGACCATTTCCCGCCATTCCGAGCGGAGGTTGAGACGGCATTAAAAGCCCTTGAGGAACTGTACGACATTACCCACTTCACTAGGATTGGGCTACGCTATATCAACGAGATTAGTATTCCGGAAGGTAATGCATTGGACTGGCAAGGAATAATTTCCGCGCCCCTCATAGCGGCAGTTATGGCAGGTAAAGAAGCCGACGCGAGTGTCGTTCGGTCAATGCATCAACTGCATGAGAGACGAGACGACTGCGACATGATCTTCAACTACGGCCTCCACAATCCAGATTTTCCGAATTCCCTTGTTCGGAGAGCCTTCATCTTAGATTACGATTGCTCAAAGTCTGCGGTAGAAGCGGGACAGGCATTACAAACAATTAACGGACTGAATAAATTTTGTGAAGGCATGTTCGAACGCAGCATCGACGGCGAATTGCGAAACAAACTTGGAGTAATACCCAATGGCTAATAAAATGATAATCGCGACAACGGCAAATTCGACATCGGCGATTGCAACCCGTGACAAAGCCTACTTCACGCAATCGCCAACAAGGGAAACCGCAAATCCCCGCACTCCCACAGTTCTAGCCGCGACCAAAACTACGGTGGCCACGACGAAAACGATTGAAGCGGCTGACCCTTACCGTCAAAGCGCCCACAAGGTCGTTGTGAAACGGTATGCCGTTAATCGCGGGTAGCCCCCAGTACTTCAAATCCACCGCCAAGCGGTACGAACAAGGAGACATCCTCCGGGACGTGACGCTCATACAGTGGGCAGACGTGGAGGATGAGCGCGCCATTAATGTTGTCGAGCGTACGCTGCAGTATTGCGTTGTCGTTTCGCAGGAGTGCGACCTTGAACATGATTTCAACAACCGAGAAAAGCAAGACAAGAAGTCGGAAGACAAATACCTCCAATCACTTCTGATCTGTCCAGCATATCAAGCCGAATCATTTCGAAAGGGCGAACATCTCAAGCAGTTGGAATTGAGAATGGAGGTCATCAATAGCGACAACTGGAAGCGGCTGATTCAGAACAATCAGGCCCGCTATCACTACTTAGGTAGGCACGAGGATTTTCAGATCCCTGAACTGATTATTGATTTCAAGCACTACATGACAGTTCCGCGAGACATCTTATACCGTGAGAAATTTGAATCGTGCTACCTCGCCACGATCGAAATTTTGTTTCGCGATAGTCTCTCCGGACGCTTTGCACAGTATCTTAGTCGCATTGGATTGCCTGACGAACTGACGTCTGTGTAGTACGTATGCCACAAGACGGGCACTCACTAGCGGGAAGAACGACCGATGCCCTCTGCAAACCAGACGTTCACGTGAGGGACGTGCGCCCAGCCACACTAGTTTTGCATCTTTAAGATTTCCGCGCGGTATTCCAAAGCTTTACCAAGTCGCGGATCATCATCTGGAAAAAGGGCCTTCATTCCGGAGCTCCTGCCATTTTCCACACCCCTCATGAAATCTCTATCGGCCACAATTTCGTTGCAACATCGCAATATCTTCGGTCCGTCTACACCAAATAACTTCATGTACGCAGCTTCCGCTGCTTCTAGTGCGTCGTCCGATGTTGCAATCCCGCGACCTTGAATAACCGAGTCCACTAAGCCGAACATCAGGCCCATGCTGTAGCGATCTTCCGATATGAGCCGTTTGGCTTTGTGCTCGTCCACCCCAGCATTTTCTATCTGAACGCGGAAAATCTGGAAGACAGCCTCCGCAGCTGATCCCGGAGTGTTGCCAATAACGCTTCGTATAAGAGGAAACGTAGAAACGTCAGTGCCTGACCCGGACAGTTTCGTTTCCGTCAATGCTTCCCTTTCCGCAGAAATAAGTCGCTCTGCTCGCTGCCTGATATAGAGCACCTTAGTCTGCTTGTCATCTCCGCCGCATTCCGCAAATACTCGAGTCCACAGTCCCTTGTCTGCGGTACCGTCTTCCAACTCTTTGGCTATGTCCGCATAGATACGTTCTTCGTCGACAGAAGCATTTGTCGGAGATACAGCATGGTTTTTAGGAGGCGCTTTGTCGGAGGAATAGGATTCCATCGAAACCGCCGACATGGATGAGTTCGACGAACGAGTCGGCGTACCCTCGGCCGGACGATCAAGCAACCGCCGCGTCAAATTACCGACCACGAGAAACCAAAGGCCCGCCACAAGGAGAGACATCGCGCATGCGGCAATCGATCCGTAGTGCATGCCGATACTCTGATCCAGCGTGATATCGCCCCGGGAAGCACTCCTCAAGGCTTGTTTGACGATGGACCACATGAACATGTGAGCAATAATCCAAAAAATCCACCATACAAGAAGAATTCCCGAGGAGGAAGACTTGCTCCATTCCTCCCCCCCTCCATGGTCAACAGCCCCGACTTTGTAGATTTCGTTGAGTACTTGGTATGGCTTGTATAGGTTCACTAAGGGAACTATCCAGCCCCACGCTTTCCATCCTTCGTGAACGAAACCAGTTGCCTTAAATCTTTCCTTCGCATACTCGTAGCATGCAGCCAGCCAACTAAAGAGTGCCAATCCGACACCGATAGCCGTTAGGATCAGGACATTCGCAAAGGAGTCCCAAAACTTAAGTCTGCTAACTGCAGATTCGTAGTTATCGATTTCTAAAACTCCTGAGCGGATGTCATTGAGAGCATTCACCGCCCACAAGTCAGTGCCCGCCACCAACACTGTGACGCCAATGTCGATTCCGAGCGCTATGAAAAGCAAGTCCTTGGCATTCACAAGTTTTTCCTGGGTCACTTGTTCGTCCCATGCACGCATGTCCAATGTCATTTGATTCTCCTAATGCCCGCAACCTTTAGTCGGTCAGTTTGCCACCTACGCTCTTGGGAGAAAACGCGCGAGAGATTCTACTTCTAGGAAGTCTCTGGGATTCTTCACTTCGTTTTGGAGACGGTAATGTTCAAGTGAGCGGGCTGGCGCCCGACAACGCCGCGATCGGGTGTCTGTTGGCACAGAGCAAGGATTTAGCCACTGCAGGATTTGAGTAACTTAGCTCTCCCTACGATTGAGGAGTTAGCGCGGCTTCGAATTTTGCGAAGTGGAAGGGTCACACGAATCTGCCCTGTGCGGCGCGTGAGCCGGCTTAATCGGGGCGGTTTCAATGACCAAGTGCAAAAAGCGAAGCATGATGCTTCTTGAAATCGAAAGCGTCCGGGGTGAACAAGTCAGCAGGGCAGCGTAAGCCCATCGACTTGCGTGGCCTGGTGTTCAGTTTCCAGGCAATGGTATCGAGCTGCGCCTGGGTGAAGCCGCTCAAGTCGCTGCCCTTGGGCAGGTACTGTCGCAACAATCCGTTAGTGTTCTCGTTGATTCCGCGCTGCCATGGACTGTGCGGATCGGCGAAGTACACCTTCACCCCGGTGGCCTCGGTCAGGCGTTGATGCTCCGTCACCTCCCGGCCTTGATCATAAGTCATCGACAGTCGCATTTGCGCCTCGATGCGATTGAGCACGTGACTGAAGCCGCTCAGCGCCGATTGCGCACTGGCGTCCCTCATCCTGGAGAGCACGGTGAACAAGGTGGTGCGCTCCACCAGCGTACCGACAGCCGAGCGATTGTGGGCCCCCTTGATCAGATCGCCCTCCCAGTGCCCGGGTATCAGCCGCTCTTCAACTTCAGGCGGCCGGTCATGAATGCTGACCATGTCAGGAATGCGTCCGCGCCGGTCTTCGCCCCGTGCGCGGGGACGGCGCTTGGCATGGCCGAATCGCAACCAGCCAATGATTTCCGTGCGCAGCTCGCCACGCGGCATGGCGTAGATCGCGGTGTAGATGGTTTCGTGAGAAACCCGCAACGAAGGCGTTTCGGAATGCACAAGCGCCAGTGTGCCGGCAATCTGCTCGGGCGAGTAGCCCGCCTTGAGGTATCGGATGACACGACCCCACAACGCGCCGCCAGGGCGCAACCGGCGCTCAACGTGCGGCGTGAGCGTGCAGGCTCGGGCGCGTTGGTGGGCGACTTCGGCTCGGTAGCCGCCCGCCACCGGGGGTCGTCCTGGACCGCGATCCTCCTTCGGGCGAACCCAGCCGTTTCGACGCAGTTCGCGAGAAAGCGTCGATGCCGACCGATTCAACCCCAAGGCAATCGCCGCCGGTTTGACTCCCATCTCAAGTTGCGTCTGGATCATCGTTCGCTCTTCAATACCCACCGACCGTAACGTTTTCCCATGCAACATTCTCTCCCACAAATGTTGCACTTGGTTTTTGAGCGCGCCCGGCTTTAACGGCGACATGCACGCACGAAATTCATTGATAACCTTTTAACTACTACCTCACATGCGCCGAGGCCATCACATACGTAAGGGATCACATTCGCAGTCATGTTTCTCAATCGGCAGACGATCCTAGCCTCATTAAGCAAGTGTTCAGATTTTTCACGCAACGTTTTATCGAGGGTTCGTAACGTGCCATTCTCCACCCCGTCGTCAGGACGGCCGTAAGTGTAGGCTCGAGAACCTCGCCGGGGGTTCTGTAAAGTTCGAGGAGGTCTTGCTGAATGGGCGGCGAACTACGTGGTCAAGTTTCACTTCTTTACCCACATCGAATCCTGCGGGTGCTGTGTAGCCCCGATGAGTAGTAGACCAGAACGAGAACTTGGTTGAATCGAGCTAATTCTTTTGTG
Source organism: Betaproteobacteria bacterium (assembly GCA_025351455.1). Taxonomy (GTDB): domain Bacteria; phylum Pseudomonadota; class Gammaproteobacteria; order Burkholderiales; family JACQAP01; genus JACQAP01. The sequence continues at coordinate 13,154 of JANXVW010000137.1, forward strand.
TAGAAAGCACTTAGAGGGAATTGGCGCGCCCGAGACGATTCGAACGTCCGACCACTGCCTTCGGAGGGCAGTACTCTATCCAGCTGAGCTACGGGCGCATCGGGTTCGAAGTTTACGGCCAAAGGGCATTCGAGTCCATTGCCCCGCTTTTTAGGGGTGGTCGAATAGCCTATAATTTGCGCCTTCCAAAGGTTTAACCGCAAAGGATTTTTCATGTCCGAAGTGCATGTCGAGGACCACTCCTCGCTGATCAAGACCCCCCAGCAACTGATCGTGGTCGTCGTGCTGGCGTTTGTCATTCCCGTCGTGGGAATCGTCATGATCGCCAGCGCCATTACCGGCGGGCTGAAGACCGAAGCCGCCGGCGATGCCGGGGCCGTTGCGGAACGCCTCAAGCCGGTCGGGACCGTGGTAATCGGTGACGTCCCGGCGCCAGCCGCGGGAGCGCAACCCGCAGCCGCGGCAAGCGGGGTGAAGTCCTCGAGCGGCGAACCGATCAAGACAGCCGCGGCGGGCGGTCCGGGCGCCGGGAAAAAACTCTATGACACGGTCTGCATGGCCTGTCATGCCGCGGGTCTCGCGGGTGCGCCGAAGACCGGCGACAAAGCAGCCTGGAAACCGCGCATCGCCACCGGCAAGGAAGCGCTCTACAACAGCGCGCTGCACGGCAAGAACGCCATGCCGCCGAAGGGTGGTTCATCGGCTGCGGATGCCGACGTCAAGGCTGCGGTGGACTACCTGGTGGGGCTCGCAAAGTGAGCTGCTGCGCTCGCCGTGAATGGTGATTGGTAATTGGTGATTGAGAGGCGCGGCGATGCCGCGCCTTTTTATTTCCTGATTACCATTCACGAATCACCAATTACCAATCACTGCCCTTAAATGGCTACATACGCAATAGGCGACCTGCAGGGCTGCTTCGGCTCCCTGCAGGAATTGCTCGGTGAGATCGGTTTCAACGAATCGGCGGACCGGCTGTGGCTGGTCGGCGATCTGGTGAATCGCGGGCCGCAGTCGCTGGAAATCCTTCGCTTCGTGAAATCGCTCGGCGATCGCGCCGTCAGCGTACTCGGCAACCACGACCTGCACCTGCTGATGATCGCGGAGGGGCGCGCGAGACAGCACCGCAAGGACACGCTCGGCGCAATCCTTGCCGCGCCCGATCGCGACGAGTTGCTGACCTGGCTGCGCGGGCTGCCGCTGATGCATTCGGACGGTGAATACACGATGGTGCATGCGGGCCTGCTGCCGTCATGGGACGTCGACCAGGCACTCGACCTCGCACGCGAGACCGAGCACGTTTTACAGGGATCCGATTGGCGCGGCCTGATGGCGCAAATGTATGGCAACCAGCCGGACCACTGGGAGGAGGCACTCTCGGGTTACGACCGTCTGCGCGTCATTATCAATGCGATGACGCGCCTGCGCATCTGCACGGCGGATGGCCGCATGGAATTCAGCCATAAAGGCGCCATCGAAGACGTTCCCGCAGGCTACATGCCGTGGTTCGCCGTCCCCGGACGCAAGAGCGCAAAGTCGACGCTCATCTGCGGGCACTGGTCGGCGATCGGGCTGCTGGCAGAGACAAACCTGCTGGCGCTGGATTCCGGTTGCCTTTGGGGAAGGCGTCTTAGCGCAGTGCGCTTGGAGGACCGGCGGATTTACCAGGTAACGTGCCCGAAACTGGCAGATTGAGCGCGGCCGCGATCGCGGTCTGCGTTTGCGCCGCCAGTTCCCGCCGCGTTTTCCCGGTTGCATCGATGGGCGGCAAGAAGGTCAGTTCGGCACGAATCGTCTTCTCGGCAAAAATCATCCTCAAGGATTCCGTCAACGACGTATCGCCGACGTAACTTGCGTTGACGTTGATGTTGCCGGCTTCATCCAGATAACGCAGCGCCACCGGATACACCATCGCCCCCTCGTCAACGGCCGGCTGCAGCAATGACGCATGGAAGCGCGTAAGTTCCATGCCGCTGCTGGTCGTGCCTTCGGGGAACACGCCGATGGCATCGCCCTCGCGGAATGCAGCCTGGATCGACTGGTTGATACGCGCCGCGTGGCGGTTCTTGCCGCGCTCGATGAACAACGTGCCCGTGTGCGCCGACAGCCAGCCAATCAACGGCCAGCGGCGCACCTCGGATTTGGCGACGAAACGCACCTGCCAGACGGAATGGATCAACTGGATGTCGAGCCAGGAAACGTGGTTCGCCACAAGCACCGCGGCGCGGTCCGCCACCGCGGGCGGCGATCCGCAGAAGTTCGGCCGCACGTTGAGGATGGCAAGCAGCCGCGCGGACCAGCGACCCACCGCGCGCTTGCGCCGCGGTTTCCCATAGAGGGGAAAGAACAGCGTGACTTCGAAGAATCCGGAAAGCAGATGCACTACCACGGTGACTGCACGATAGAGCCGGACCGGAATCGGGGTCTTCGAACTCCCGGAGCGACTCATCGGGTTTCACGGCAGGCAGTGTTTGCGGCTACCACGGCGCCCGGCCGAAGGCTTCGCGAAACCGCTGGCTGATGTCTTCTCGCGTGAACTGGTGATTTTGCGCACCGCGCTGCGCGATCTTGATCGAGCCGAGCAATGAAGCCAGCCGCCCGGTCGTCGGCCAATCGAGGTGGTTGGTAATGCCGTACAGCAGGCCGGCACGATAGGCGTCGCCGCAACCCGTCGGGTCCACGACTTGCGCCGGCTTGACGCTGGGAATGGTTTCCGCCTTGCCGTTGACAAATACCTGGGAACCTTTTGCCCCCTCGGTGACCACCAGCGCCTTGACCAGCCGCGACAATTCCTCGATGCTTTTTCCAGTGCGCTCCTGCAGCAGCTTGGCTTCGTAGTCGTTGGCCGCCACGTAATCGGCGCGATTGATGAAGTCCAGCAACTCTTCGCCGTTGAACATCGGCAATCCCTGTCCCGGATCGAAAATGAACGGAATCCCGGCTTCGTGAAACTCTCGCGCGTGCTGCTGCATGCCCTCGCGTCCGTCGGGGGCAACGATGCCCAGGCCGACGTCGCGCACGTCCGCAATATGGTTCAGGTGCGAAAAATTCATCGCGCCGGGATGGAACGCCGTGATCTGGTTGTCGTCCAGGTCGGTGGTAATGAAGGCCTGCGCCGTGAAAGAGTCGGGCACGTGGCGTACATGCGCCTGGGACAGGCGCAGTTTGTCCATGCGATAGGCGTAAGGCTGATAGTCGTCGCCCACGGTTGCCATGATCAACGGATCGCCGCCGAGCATTTTAAGCGAGTAGGCGATATTGCCGGCGCAGCCGCCAAACTCCCGGCGCATGTCGGGCACCAGGAACGCGACGTTCAGGATGTGAATCTGGTCGGGGAGAATGTGGTCCTTGAAATGCCCGCCGAACACCATGATGGTGTCGTAGGCGATGGAACCGCAGATCAGCGTGCGCATGGTTTCACCTGGATTTTGTTATCAACGATCGAGCACCAGTGCCTTGAAGCCGAGTTCCTTTTGCACGCGTTGCGCGGCACGGTTCGCTTCCTCGCGGCTGGGATAGGGACCGGCATGGACCCGGTAGAGTCCGCCTTTCTTGTAGACATTCATAGAATCGGCCAGCCAGCCGAGATCCATGCGCATCTTGTGCAGGAAAGCATCGGCATTGCCGGGCGCCGAGAATGCGCCAAGCTGGATGAAGATTCCGCCAGGCTCCGCGCTGACGGCGGCCGTCGTGGCCGGCGCAGCTGCCACTGGCGCCGCGACTGCTACTGGCGCAGGAACCGACGCGGGTTCAGGCGCTGCATTCGCCGTCACCGGAGCCGGCGCATCTTCGCCGGGGATGATCGCTTCGACGTCGACCAGGCCACTGCCGCGCCCGAGCAGGCCCAGGCGCTGCGCGGCCGCGTAGGAGAGGTCGATCAGCCGGTCTTCGTGAAACGGCCCGCGATCGTTCACGCGAACGATAACCGATTTGCCCGTGGTGACATTCGTCACGCGCGCGTAGCTCGGCAGAGGCAGCAGCGTGTGCGCCGCGCTCATCGCGTACATGTCGTATATCTCGCCGGAGGAGGTTTTCTGCCCGTGATAGCGCTTGCCGTACCAGCTTGCCACGCCGCGCGCCTTGTAGGGCGTGAGCCTGGTATACGGCGTATAGGCGTGGCCGAGTACCGCATACGGCCGGCTGGTGAATTTGTTGATCGGTTCGATTTGCGGCGTCGGTTCGGGAATCGAACCCAGGTTCACCGGCGGATTGGCGCCAGGGCCATCGTCGAGATAATAGCCGCCGGGCTTTCCCGCCGACGCGGGGCGTGTCGGCGCGCTGCCGCAACCGGCGAGCGCGATGGCAACTAGCGTCGCCGCCGCGAGGACCCGGGGCGCGGGACTCAGGACTAAGTAGATGTTGCCCATCGATACATATCGCTGAAAATTATCATTCGAGAATGGCTGCGCCACGGGATTTGCTATTCGCTTTTCACTGAGTCCTAAGCCCTACGTCCTACGTTCTGAGTCCTACGTCTGAACCAGACGTCGATGCGTGTGAATGCTCATCAGCAACCCGATGCCGAAAAGGATCGTCACCAGCGAAGTGCCGCCGTAGCTGATCAGCGGCAAAGGCACGCCGACCACCGGCAGAATGCCGCTCACCATGCCCATGTTGACGAACGCATAGGTGAAGAAAGTCAGCGTGATCGCGCCGGCGAGCAGACGCGTAAACAAGGTCGGCGCATTAGCGGCGATGACCAGGCCGCGCCCGATGACGAGCAGGAACAGCACCATCAGCACCATGTTGCCGACCATGCCGAATTCCTCGGAGTACACCGCGAAAATGAAGTCGGTGGTGCGCTCGGGCAGAAAGTCGAGGTGCGCCTGGGTGCCGTTCAACCATCCTTTGCCGAAAAATCCGCCCGAGCCGAGCGCGATCGTCGACTGGATCGTGTGATAGCCCGCCCCGAGCGGATCCTGCGACGGATCGAGCAGGGTCAGCACGCGCTGGCGCTGGTAATCGTGCAGCATGGACCACAGGAAAGGCAGGCTGGCGCCGCCGAGCATGCCAACGCCAACCAGGATCTTCCAGGACAGTCCGGCGAGGAACAGCACATAAAAACCGGCGGCGGTGACCAGCAGCGCGGTGCCCAGATCGGGCTGCCGCGCGATCAGCAGCACAGGCACGATGACGAGTACCGCGCCGAAGACGAAATTGCGCGGTTTCAGGATCGCTTCATAGCGGTCGAAATACCAGGCCAGCAGCAGCGGCACGGCGATTTTCATGAGCTCCGAGGGCTGGATGCGCGTGAAGCCGAGATTAAGCCAGCGGCGCGCGCCGTTGACCACTTCTCCCGCAACCGCAACGCCGACCAGCAGGACCAATCCCACGATGTAGAGTGGCAGCGCGATTCGCGACAGGTAATGCAGCGGGACGTTGGCCGCAATCCACATGACGGTCAGCGCCGCGCAGATATTGATGATCTGTCCGGTCACGCGCTCGACGCTCTCCCCCGACGCGCTGAACAGGGTGATCAGGCCCATGATCAGCAAGGCCGCGACCAGTCCCATCAAATAACGGTCAATGTGTTTGACGAGGTAGACGAGCAGCCGGTTAATCATTCTCCTCTTCCTCCTTTACCGGCGGCACCGGCTTGGGCGGCGGCGGCTCCTTGCCGAGCAGATAATAATCCAGCACCTGGCGTGCTATCGGCGCCGCCGTCGTGCCGCCGTGGCCGCCATTCTCCACCAGGATTGCCAGCGCGATCTTCGGATCGTCGGCCGGCGCGTAGGCGATGAACAAGGCATGATCGCGGTGGCGTTCGTTGATGTTCTTCTCGTCGTACTTCTGGCCCTTCATGCCGATGACCTGCGCCGTTCCGGTCTTGCCGGCAAACAGGTACTTCGCATTCATGCCGGCCCACGCCGCGGTGCCACCGGGACGGGTGACGTCGATCATGGCGTCGCGCACATGCTTGACGTTTTCCTTTGACAGCGGAATTTCCGCGCGTGGCTGCGGCTCGATGACGGTAATGGCGTCCGTCTGGCTGTCCTGGATCTGCTTGACCACGTGCGGCCGGAACACGCGGCCGTCGTTGGCGAGAATCGCCGTGGCAAAGGCAAGTTGCAGCGGCGTAGTGAGCATGTAGCCCTGCCCGACGCCGATCGAAATGGTGTCGCCCACGAACCACTTCTGCTGGAAGCGTCGCTGCTTCCATTCCTGCGAAGGCAGCAGGCCGGCGACTTCGCCTTCGATGTCGATGACGGCTTTCTGGCCGAATCCAAACTGGCCGATGAACTGGTGGATGGCGTCGATGCCCAGATCCTGCGCCAGTCCGTAGAAATAGGTATCGCAGGACTGCACGATGGCCCGGTGCAGGTCCACCATGCCATGGCCTCCGGCTTTCCAGTCGCGGTAAACGTGGCCGCCGCCGCCGCTCAGGACAAAGTAACCCGGATCGCTGATGGTGAAGCCGGGCTTGCGTTTGCCCAGTTCGAGCCCGGCCAGTGCCATGAAAGGCTTGAACGTCGATCCCGGCGGATACATGCCCTGCAATGCGCGGTTGTTCAGCGGATGGTCGGGTGAGTTGTTCAGTGCATCCCAGTTCTGCGGATCGATGCCTTCGACGAAAAGGTTCGGATCGAAGCCGGGCCTGGATACCAGTGCCAGGACGCCACCGGTGGAGGGTTCGATGGCGACCAGCGAACCGCGATGCTCGCCGAATGCCTGCTCGGCGACATGCTGCAGTTTTGCATCGAGCGCCAGCGTGAGGTTATTGCCCGACACCGGGAGAATGCTGCGCAGGGTACGCACGGATTTTCCGTTGGCATCGGTTTCCACGTGCTCGTAACCGGTGACCCCGCGCAATTCCCTTTCGTAGCGCTGCTCGAGCCCCACCTTGCCGATGTAGTCGGATGCGCTGTAGTTAGCGTTCGTGCCCAGGTTGCGCAGGTCGTCGACGTCCTTGTCGCTGATGCGGCCGATGTAGCCGACGACATGCGAGGCAATCTCGCCGCTCGGATAGTGGCGAAACAGGCGGGCGTTGATTTCCACCCCGGGAAAGCGGTAGTTGTTCACCGCGAAGCGCGCGACTTCCTCGTCGTTCAGGCGCGTGCGGATCGGGATGCTGGCGAAATCGTGGCCTTCCTCCAGAAGCTTCTGGAAACGCTTGCGGTCCTTCGGCGTAATCTCCACCAGGGTGGACAAGTCGGTGATGGTCCGTTCGAGGTCGCCGACCAGCGATGGCGTGATTTCCAGGGTATACGCCGCGAAGTTGTGCGCGAGCACGACCCCGTTGCGGTCAAGTATCAGCCCGCGGTTGGGGACCACCGGCACGATGAAAATGCGATTCTGCTCCGCGAGCGTGTGATAGTACTCGTGCTGAATGACCTGGACGTAGAAGAAACGCACCAGCAGGATGAAGAACGCGAACAGTACGGCGCCGCCCACTATCGCCAGCCGCAACTGGAAGTAGTACAGCTCGCGCTGGTGATCGCGTAACTCGACGGTGCGGCTCATCTCCGCACGGCGGGCAGGACCGGCATGGTTGGGCGGCGGCTCACGCCTCGTCCGGATCGATCCGCTGGCGAAGGGGCATCTTCAGCAGCAGGTCGGTCGCCGGCCACAGCAGCGCGCCGGTGATGCTGGTCAGGAAATATCCCCACCCGGGGAATTCCCCGCCGGCCGCATGGCGCACGCCGAGCACGATCAATTGCATCATCAACAGGATCGGAAGCACGTGCAGGATCTGGTGGCGCATGTCGAACATCGACACGCGCCGGTGCAGGAAGATCGCGGCGTACATCATCACCGAATAGGCGAGTGCGTGCTGGCCCAGCAGGCTGCCGTCTGCTACGTCCATCGCCAGCCCCAGCAGGAAGGCCGGCAGAAAGCCGACTTTGCGCGGCTGATAGATGCCCCAGTAGAGCAGCACGAGCGCGACGAAGTCGGGGCGCAGTGCCAACACCCAGCCGGTCACCGGCAGGAGATTGATCATCATCGCCACGAACAGCGTGATCGCAATATAGAGGGGCCTGACCGGCAGCAGGATTTCTTCGCTGCCTGTGAGCCTGCCGAATATCGGCGCGCGCATCATCCGCCTTTCCTCGGTTTTTTCGCCTTCCCCTTCTTGGCCTCGAGCGGGACCGGATAGTCGGGCAGCGGTGCCAGCCTGGACATCACCAGTACCTGACGGTTGCGGTTGGGGCCCGCGGAAGGCGTGCAGGTGATTTTGGCGAACGGGTAGGCGGCATTGCGCTCGATGTTTGACACGACCGCGACCGGCAGGCCGGGCGGATAGACGCCGTCAATGCCGGACGTCACCAGCACGTCGCCGTTCTCGATGTCGGCATTGACTGGCATGAAGCGCAGGTCGAGCGCGCCGTCGTAACCGATGCCGAACACGACGGCACGCAATCCGTTTCGCACGACCTGCGCCGGAACCACCTGCTCTCGATCGCTGATCAGTGCCACCTCGGCTGTCCACGGAAACGTCCGCGTAACCTGCCCGATGAGCCCGGTATCGTCGATCACCGCGGCGCCTTCCTCGATGCCCTGCGAGGACCCCCGGTCGATGATGACTTTGCGGCTGAAGGCATCGCGCCCGACGTAGAGGATTTCCGCCACCGTCGAGGTCTGCTCCATGCGCTCCTGCATTTCCAGCAGTTGCCGCAAGTGCTGGTTCTCGGCGATCAGCGCCTGCTGCGATTGCAACTGCCCGGCATGCAGGAAATTCTCATGCGACAGGCGGTCATTCTCGCGCTGCAGGTAGGACTGCGAGACGAAGAAACTGCCGATGCGCGACGCGGCCTGGCCAGGGGTATCGGCCAGTTCCTGGAAGGGATACAGGACGACTGCGATAGCCTTGCGTATCGCCTCCATGTAGTGGAAGCGGGCGTCGGCATAAAGCAGGATCAGGGATAGGATGGCGAAAAACCCGAGGCGGGCGAGGAGACTTGGGCCCCGTCTGAAGAATGGTGGCGGCGTGTATTCCATTCAGGGATGGAGCGAAAACCGCAAGGAGCGAGGGGGGAGGGGCAAGGGGTAACCCTTAATGCGAAGCCAGGTGAGGCGTCGCTGGCTATCGGTCGTTCCTCCGGTCACCCCTTACTCCTCACTCCTGACCCCTCACTTCAACTCAGTCGTTCGTAAAGATGGTCGCCAGTTTGTCGACCTTTTCCAGCGCGCGGCCGGAACCGCGTACCACGCAGGTCAGCGGATCGTCGGCCACGATGACCGGCAACCCGGTTTCTTCCATCAGCAGGCGGTCGATGTCGCGCAGCAGCGCGCCGCCACCGGTCAAGACCATGCCCTTTTCCGCGATGTCCGCGCCGAGTTCAGGGGGCGTCTGTTCGAGCGCGGATTTCACTGCGCTGACGATGCTGTTGAGCGGGTCGGTCAGCGCCTCGAGGATCTCATTGCTGGAGATGGTGAAGCTGCGCGGAATGCCTTCCGCCAGGTTGCGGCCTTTGACTTCCTTCTCGCGCACTTCCGAACCGGGGAAGGCGGAGCCGATTTCCTTCTTGATTTCCTCGGCGGTGGTTTCGCCGATCAGCATGCCGTAGTTGCGGCGGATGTAATTGATGATCGCTTCGTCGAACTTGTCGCCCCCAACCCGAACCGACCCGGAATAGACAATTCCGCCGAGCGAAATGACGCCGACTTCCGTGGTACCGCCGCCGATGTCGACCACCATCGAACCGGTCGCTTCCTCCACGGGCAGCCCGGCGCCGATCGCCGCTGCCATCGGTTCCTCGATCAGTTCGACCTTGCGCGCCCCGGCGCCGTACGCCGATTCGCGGATCGCGCGGCGCTCGACCTGGGTCGACCCGCAAGGCACACAGATGACAATGCGCGGGCTGGGCGAGAACAGGCGGGAGTCGTGAACCTTCTTGATGAACTGCTTGAGCATCTGCTCGGTAACGGTGAAGTCGGCGATCACCCCATCCTTCATCGGTCGGATCGCCGTGATATTGCCAGGGGTGCGTCCAAGCATCTGCTTTGCCGCCAGGCCGACTTCCTGGATGACCTTCTTGCCGTTCGGGCCACCCTCCTGGCGAATCGCCACCACGGAGGGTTCGTTGAGGACAATGCCCTTGCCGCGGACATAGATCAACGTATTGGCGGTGCCGAGGTCGATCGCCAGGTCGTTGGAAAAGTAGCCGTTGAGAAATCCGAACATGACTTGATCCGAAGTATTGCCGCGGGGCGGAAAAATTAATGCCGTATGATACCCTATCGCCCTGCTGCGGTTAACAAAAAGCGGGGGAATACCACGGGTGTCCGGTATCGACGACAGTGTCCGCAATCCCGACCCGGAATCCGCGGCGACTGACTGAGAGCTATCCGTACATGCCCCTTACTTCCAGCGACGTCAAACGCATTGCCCACCTCGCGCGCATCGAGATCACCGAAGCCGAAACCGAACACACGCTCGGGCAGCTGAACGGCATTTTCAAGCTGATCGAGCAACTGCAGTCGGTGGACACCACCGGCATCGAACCCATGTCGCATCCACTCGGCGGCGGCCAGCGCCTGCGCGAAGACGTCGCAATCGACCATCCCGACCGCGATGCCATCATGAAGAACGCCCCGGCCAGCCAGGACGGGTTGTTCCTCGTGCCGCGCGTCATCGAGTAGGGGCGCCGGATGTTCGAGAAATCAGTGGCCGACCTGGGCCGCGCCCTGGCTGCAAAGCAGGTTTCGGCAGTCGAACTGGCGAAGCTCTACCTCGAGCGCATCGAACGCCACAAGCAATTGAACGCCTTCCTGGACGTGCGCCCGGACGTCACGCTCGCGCAGGCGCGCGATGCCGATGCCCGCATTGCCCGTGGCGACGCCACGCCGCTGACCGGCGTCCCGGTCGCGCACAAGGACATTTTCGTGACACGCGATTTCGCCTCCACTGCCTCGTCGCGCATGCTCAAAGGCTATATGAGCCCGTTCGACGCGACGGTCGTGGAGAAACTCGGGCTTGCCGGCATGGTCACGCTGGGCAAGCTCAATTGCGACGAATTCGCCATGGGCTCCTCCAACGAAAACAGCTACTACGGCAATGTGCTCAACCCGTGGGACAAAACCGCCGTCCCCGGCGGGAGTTCCGGCGGGTCGGCGGCAGCCGTCGCCGCGCGCATCGCCCCGGCCGCCACCGCCACCGATACCGGGGGGTCGATCCGCGAGCCCGCGGCATTTTCCGGCATCACGGGCATCAAGCCTACCTATGGACGGGCGTCGCGGTGGGGCATGATCGCCTTCGCTTCCAGCCTGGACCAGGCCGGCATCATGACCGCCTCGGCGGAGGATGCGGCGCTGATCTTCAACGGCATGCTCGGCTTCGATCCGAAGGATTCAACCAGCGTTGATCGTGCCGGCGAGGACTACACGCGCAGCCTGAACCACAGCGTGAAGGGATTGCGCATCGGCGTGCCGAAGGAATTTTTCGGCGAAGGCCTGCAGCCGGACGTCGAGAAGGCGGTGCGCGAGGCATTGGCCGAGTACGTGAGGCAGGGCGCCGTGCTGGTGGACATTTCGCTGCCGAACGCGGCGCTTGGCATTCCGGTTTATTACGTCATTGCGCCGGCCGAGTGTTCCTCCAACCTGAGCCGCTTCGATGGCGTGCGCTACGGCCACCGCGCCGCGCACTACGGCGACCTGGACGACATGATCAAGAAATCGCGCGCCGAAGGCTTCGGGCCGGAACCGCGACGCCGCATCCTGATCGGCGCGTACGTGCTGTCGCACGGCTACTACGATGCCTACTATATCCAGGCGCAGAAAGTGCGTCGAATCATCGCCGATGAATTCCAGCAGGCCTTCCGCCAGTGCGACATCATCGCCGGCCCGGTGACCACGAGCGTCGCCTTCGGTTTTGGCGAGAAGGCGGCAGATCCGGTAGCCATGTATCTCTCGGACCTCTACACGATTCCCGGCAGCCTGGCCGGCATTCCCGGCATGAGCATTCCCTGCGGCTTCGGCGCAAAAAACCGTCCGGTCGGGCTGCAGCTCATGTCGAATTATTTCGAGGAAGCAAAGTTGCTCGGCGTCGCGCACCAGTACCAACAGGCAACGGACTGGCACATGCGGCTGCCGCCGGGAGCAAAATCGTGAGGAAGAAATGCGTAAGGGGTCAGGAGTGAGGCGCGCCTATGTCTTGCCGGTTAAAGGCCGTTCTGCCTGCTTTACCCTCACCGCTCACCGCTCACCCCTCACCCCTCACTCCTCGCCAAAGCGATAGCTTATGAACTGGGAAGTCGTCATCGGGCTGGAAACGCACGCGCAGCTATCGACGCAGTCGAAGATCTTTTCGGGCGCTTCGACCGCATTCGGCGCCGCGCCGAACACGCAAGCCAGCGTCATCGATGTCGCGTTACCCGGCTCGCTGCCCGTGTTGAACAAGGGGGCGGTGGAACGCGCGATCCGCTTCGGGTTGGCCATCGGCGCGACCATCAACCGCCGTTCGATCTTCGCGCGCAAGAATTATTTCTATCCGGACCTTCCCAAGGGCTACCAGATCAGCCAGTTCGAGATTCCCGTCGTGCAGGGCGGCAAAATCGCCATCGTGTCGCCGACACGCGGCGAAATCGCAATACAACTCACGCGCGCGCACCTGGAAGAAGATGCGGGCAAGTCCTTGCACGAAGATTTTCACGGCATGAGCGGCATCGACCTGAACCGGGCCGGCACGCCGCTGCTGGAAATCGTGTCGGAACCTGAAATGAGTTCGGCCGACGAGGCGGTCGCCTATGCGAAGGCGTTGCATTCACTGGTGCGCTGGATCGACATCTGCGACGGCAACATGCAGGAAGGGTCGTTTCGCTGCGACGCCAATGTGTCCGTGCGCCGGCCCGGCGCCCCGCTCGGCACGCGCCGCGAGATCAAGAACCTGAACTCGTTCCGCTTCCTGCAGCAAGCCATCGAATACGAGATCAAATGGCAGATCGAGACCCTGGAAGACGGTGGCAAGATCCAGCAGGCCACCGTGCTGTTCGATCCGGATTCAGGGCAGACGCGCGTCATGCGCCTGAAGGAAGATGCGCACGACTATCGCTATTTTCCTGACCCTGATCTGTTGCCGCTGGAACTTTCTGACGAGTGGCTGGAAGAAGTGCAGGCCCACATGCCCTTACTTCAGGAAGAGGTAAGCGGCAAGTTCATGAACGAATATGATTTAACGCCATATCAGGCTCGAACCCTGACATCTTCCCGCGAACTCGCCGAATATTTTGAAAGTGCAGCGCGTGATTCCGATAGTAAGGTGGCTCAGCTATGCGCGAACTGGATCAGTGGAAATTTGAGCGCGCAACTGAATGAAGAAGATCTGGACATTTCGCAAAGCCGAATTAGCGCGGTTCAGTTGCGGGGTTTAGCGGAGCGCATCGCTGACGGCACCATCTCGGGCAAGATGGCCAAGGAAGTCTTCGATGTCATGTGGGCCGGCGAAGGCAGCGCCGACGAAATCATCGAGCGCAAGGGACTGAAACAGATTTCCGACGCCGGCGCGATCGGCAAAATAGTTGACACAGTGATCGCCGCCAACGCCCAGCAGGTCGCCGACTACAAGGCCGGAAAAGAGAAGGCCTTCAATTCCCTGGTCGGTCAGGTCATGAAGGCCAGTCAGGGCAAGGCGAACCCGGGCCAGGTCAACGAAATACTGAAAAAGAAGCTCGGCTGAGCGTTACTTGCTCGCCTGAGGGGCGGCGCCCTTTAATTCGCGGAAGCGCTGCTTTTCCGCCTCATATTTGGCGCGGATCGCTTCCGACTGGGCCTTGCGCTGCACGAGGTCGGCCTCCAGCGCGGCAATATTCTTCTGGGCCGCGGCGACATCGTCCAGCAGGCGCGTCGGCAGGGGCTTTTTCTGTGTCGCCAGGGTGTCGGCCTGCTTCTTGAACTCGGTCAGCTGCTGGTTGATCTTCTCGAGTTTCGCCTCACTGTTCTTTGTCCCCTGCGCGGGAATGGCCAGGCTGCGGTCGCGTGCCGCATCGATTTCTTCCTCGCTGGTATAGGTCGCCATCAACGCGCGGTCGCGGCGTTCCTGTTCCTTTGCAGTCTTGGACGGCTCCGCCGGATCGCCTTTAGCCGGCACCCCGGGCTTGGTGACTTCCTTCTTCTTCATCTCCACGCCCTGCTTGTTGAGTTCCTTGCCCTGGCCGCAATCCGGGTTCAGCTTGTCGGAGTAGTACGCCTTTCCGGCGGCATCGACGCACTTGTACATGCGGTTCTGGGCCTGGGCAGGAAGGCACAGCGCAGCGGCGATCAGGCAGGCGAGAACGATCAGGGGCCTCATGCATTTACTCCATATTCCTTGCGGTATCGCTCTACCAAGCGCAACTGCTGTGCCATGTCTGCGCGTGCGCGCAGAAAGGCCACCAGATCATCCAGCGTGGCAATGCTGATGACCGGAATACCGAAATGGCTGCGGACTTCCTGTACCGCGGACAGGGCGCCGGTTCCGCGCTCCATGCGATCCAGGGCGATCAATACCCCGGCGGGCCGAGCGCCGGCGGTCAGGATGATCTGCACCGACTCACGCACCGACGTGCCGGCGGATATGACATCGTCAACGATCAGGACCCGCCCCTTGAGCGGCGCACCGACAGTCATCCCGCCTTCCCCGTGGTCCTTGGCTTCCTTGCGATTGAAGCAGAACGGCAGATTCCGCCCAAAGTCGGCGAGCGCGACCGCCGTCGCCGCCACCAGCGGAATGCCTTTATAGGCCGGGCCGAACAGCAGGTCGAAGCCGGGATCCGCTGCCAGAATGGCTTTCGCGTAGAATTGCGCGAGCTGCCGCAACGTATTGCCGTCGTTGAACAGGCCGGCGTTGAAGAAGTACGGCGACAGGCGCCCTGCCTTGGTTTTGAATTCACCGAAGCATAAAACGCCGCTGGCCAGGGCGAATTCGATGAACTCCTGCCTGAAATCACTCATTACTTATCGTGCGCATCGTCACCCTCAATCTAAACGGCATACGTTCGGCGGTCAATAAAGGCTTCCTCGGCTGGCTGGCCCAACAAGACGCGGACGTCGTCTGCGTGCAGGAACTCAAGGCCCAGGACAAGGACCTCACCGACGCAATCCGCAATCCAGACGGCTTCCACGGCTATTTCCACTGCGCCGACCGGCCCGGCTACAGCGGCGTGGGCATCTACTGCCGGAAAAACCCCGACAGCGTGATTTCCGGCATCGGCATCCCCGACATCGATGCCGAAGGCCGCTATCTCGAAGCCCGGTTCGGCAACCTGAGCATCGTATCGCTCTATGTCCCTTCGGGCTCGAGTTCTGCGGAAAGGCTGGCAATCAAGTTCAGCTTCATGGAGCGCTGCATCGATCCGTTCCACAAGCTCGGCAGCAGCGGCCGCGAAATCATCATCTGTGGCGACTGGAATGTCGCGCACAAGGAGATCGACCTCAAGAACTGGCGCTCGAACCAGAAGAACTCCGGCTTCCTTCCCCAGGAACGCCAGTGGTTTTCCGGGATGATCGACCACCTCGGTTACGTGGACGTGTTCCGCACGCTCGACGATCGCGCCGAGCAATATACCTGGTGGTCGAATCGCGGCCAGGCCTGGGCAAAAAACGTGGGCTGGCGCATCGACTACCAGATCGCCACGCCGGGGATCGCGGCTAAGGCGACCGCAGTGGCGATTTACAAAACCGCACGCTTTTCCGACCACGCTCCGCTTAGCATCGACTACGACTACGCTCTTTGATCGTCTCACGCGCAATTCAATTCTCACCGCAGAGGCGCGAGAGGACGCCCCATCACCCCAGCCCTCTCCCCCGCAACGGGTGGAGAGGGAGAGGGAAAAGCCGGCGATCATTCGTCGCTCTCCTGCTTTTCAGCTCCTTCTCCGCTCAGGGGAGAAGGCGGGGATGAGGTGATTTCCTCCGCGTCCTTTGCGGTGAGAGTGCATGAAAGATTAAGGACGGCCGGCGTTGGTCGTGCGCGCACCGGGCAGGGGATTCATTTCGCTCCACGGCGCAACCTTGAACAGCAGCAGCATCCCGGGAAGCGCGAGCAACACGCACAGCATGAAGAAGCCGAACCAGCCGAGTTGCTCGACCAGCCATCCGGTCGTCGCATTAAGAAAGGTCCGCGGCACGGCGGCGAGGCTGGTGAACAACGCAAATTGCGTGGCGGTATAGGCCGGATGCGTGGCGCGCGCGATGTAAGCCACGAACGCGGCGGCGCCGAGGCCCACGCCGAGCGCTTCGAAGCCGATCACCAGCGCGAGCGCAGCCCGTTCCGGGGCACCGATCTGCAAAAACGGTCCGATGCGGGACAGCCACGCGAAGCCGAGAATCGATACGACCTGGACCACGCCGAACAGCCACAGGCCGCGGTTGATGCCGAGCTTCAGCATCCACAACCCGCCCAGTAATCCGCCGATCACGCTGGGCCACAGGCCGGCGTTTTTCGCGATGAGGCCGATATCGGATTTCGAAAAACCCATGTCCAGGTAGAAGGGCGTGGCAAGCGCGGTGCACATGCTGTCGCCGAGTTTGTAGAGGAAAATGAAACCGAGCACCAGCAACGCGCTGCGCACGCCGGCGCGGCCGATAAATTCATGGAACGGTTCGACCACAGCGTCGCGCAATGTTTTCGGGCGGGTTCCCGTTATCACGGGTTCCGCCACCAGCAGCGTCATCGCCATGCCCGGAATCATGAATAGCGCTGTAACGGCGAATACGACCGGCCAGGCAAAGTGGTCCGCCATGATCAGCGACAGCGAACCCGGCACAAGGCCCGCGATCCGGTAGGCATTGACGTGCACCGCATTCCCCAGGCCAAGCTCGGCGTTCGACAGCAATTCCCGGCGGTAGGCGTCGATCGCAATGTCCTGCGTTGCGCTGAGAAAAGCGACGGCAGTGGCTGCATAAATCACCCAGGACAGTTCATCGCGCGGCGAAAGCGTGCCCATCCAGGCGATGGTTGCCATCAGCGCGAGTTGGGTGACCAGCATCCAGCCGCGGCGGCGGCCGAACATCGGCACCACGTAACGGTCCAGGAAGGGTGACCAGAGGAATTTCCAGGTGTAGGGAAACTGAATCAGCGCGAAGGCGCCGATGACCTTGAGGTTGATGCCCTCGGTGCGCAGCCAGGCCGGCAGCAGATTGAGCAGCAGGTAAAGCGGCAAGCCCGAACTGAAGCCGGTGAATACGCAGATCAGCATGCGGCGCGTGAACAGCGCCGAAACCATGGACGGTTGCGTCATGCCGCCCAATCAGGCCCGATCGAAACGATACACCGCCAGCGAGCCGCGCAGGTTGGGCATCCAGTTGACCGGACGACCGTCGACCATGACGTTTCTTTCCAGGATGCGGATGCCGTGTCCGGCGCAGAAATTCTCGAAATCGTCAATGGTGAAAAGATGGATATTGGGCGTGTCGTACCACTCGTAGGGAAGCGCCTTCGACACCGGCATGTTTCCGGCGAAGACCTGCAGGCGCGGACGCCAGTAGCCGAAATTCGGAAACGTGACGATGCCTTCGCGCCCCACGCGCAGCATTTCGTTGACGATGCGTTCGGTATGGCGGATCGCCTGCAGCGTCTGCGACAGGATCACGTAGTCGAATGAGCCGTCCTCGAACCCGGACAGTCCGGATTCCAGGTCGTACTGCAGGACGTTCACGCCGCTTTTGACGCAGGCGAGTACATTGGCGTCATCGATTTCCATGCCGTAACCCGTTACGCCGCGCGCCTCCTGCAGGTGGCGCAACAGGGAACCGTCGCCGCAACCGAGGTCGAGCACCTTTGCTTCGGGCCTGATCCATTTCGCGATCGCGACGAAGTCCGGGCGCGCCGACAGGGAGGCGGGGGTAGCGGAGGGCATCATGAGGCGGACACTTCCCGGGCAATGTTGTCGAAGTACGCGCGAATCAGCTTGTGGTAACGCGGATCTTCCATCAGGAAGGCATCGTGGCCATGCGGCGCATCGATTTCCGCATAACTCACGCTCAGGCGGTTGTCGAGCAACGCCTTGACGATTTCGTGCGAGCGCGCCGGCGAAAACCGCCAGTCGGACGTAAACGAAACCACCAGGAACCTCGCCTCCGCCGATGCGAGCGCCGCGGACAAATGGCCGCCGCTGGCCGCGGCCGGATCGAAATAATCGAGCGCCTTGGTGATGCGCAGGTACGTATTGGCGTCGAAGCGCTCCGCGAACTTGTCGGCCTGATAGCGCAGGTAGGATTCGATCTGGAACTCGACGTCGAAATTGAACTTCAGTTCGACGCCGCGCCGTTCGCGGCCGAATTTTTCGGCCATCGCGTCATCGGAAAGATAAGTGATGTGGCCGATCATGCGCGCGATGCGCAAACCGCGCTTCGGTACGACACCCTGCGAATAGTAATTGCCGCCGTGAAAATCCGGATCAGTGGTGATCGCCTGGCGCGCGACCTCGTTGAAGGCGATGTTCTGCGCCGACAGTTTCGGCGCCGCCGCGATCACGATGGAGTGCGCCACGCGCTGCGGCTGACTGATCGCCCATTGCATCGCCTGCATCGCGCCCAAGCTCCCCCCCATGATGGCGGCGAACCGGACGATCCCGAGAAAAGTCGCCAGGCGCGACTGGGCTTCCACCCAATCCTCGACGGTGACCACGGGAAAATCGGCGCCCCACTGCCGGCCGGTCGCGGGATTGATGCTGGCAGGTCCGGTCGACCCGTGGCAGCCGCCGATGTTGTTGACGCCGACCACGAAGAAACGATTAGTGTCGAGCGGTTTTCCCGGCCCGATCAGGTTGTCCCACCAGCCGATATTTTCGGGATCATCGGCATAGACCCCGGCTACATGGTGCGAAGCGTTGAGCGCGTGGCAGACCAGCACCGCGTTGCTGCGTGCCGCATTCAGGGTCCCATAGGTTTCATAGGCGAGTTCGTACGCATCGAGCCGGGCGCCGCTTTTGAGCGCGATCGGATCCTCGAAACGGGCGAGTTTGGCGTTGACGACGCCGACTGAACCTTCGGGTGGCATGGGTAAATCCGGATTATCGTTGCGCGGATTATATCGTCCGCGCCGCCGGTTTACGGGATGGTGTTACGCGAGCGGTTTGGCCACCGAAAGCCGGCGCAGCATCTGCTGCACCGCGTCCGCTTTCATGTCCCGAAACAACAGGAGTTGTTCCGATTCCTTGGCGAGCACCTCGGTATCGTCGTAGGTCATGTCGCGGTGCAGGTCGATCGTGCCGGGTTGCGCCAGATCGACCCCCGCGCGATCCGTCAGCCGATAGGTCACCCGGTAGCGAAGATCGAATTCACGCACCTTGCCGCCCGAAGACAGGGAAAGAATACGGTTCTCCTGCAGCTCGCCCGTTATCTTGAGCACCGCCTCCGCCTCATCCCGTCTGGACACGACTTTGGTCTGGCTGCCGGAACGGATCGCCCGCTCCAGGTCGCTGGCGAACTGTGAATAACCGGCGGTTTCGATGAATATGGTCTTGTAAGGAATCGCCGCCTGGCCACGCAGCTGGAAGCCGCAGGAGGAGAGGCTCATTGCGACAAGAAAGAGCGCGATGAGCAGGACTGAGGACATCCCGCTGACAAGGCGTTCGCGGAGCGATCCGGGGCGGGAAGCGGGATTAGGGCGCGCTTCCCGCAGACGGCCGACTTCGTCGGTAACGAGTCCGCGCGCCGGACTCAGGACTAAGTGAAAAGCGGGCAAATGCACGCGAAGCGTCGAAAGACCCGCTGATCCAGCTTTCCGGTTCACTTGTTCGACCTCCAAACTTTTACCTGAGTCCCGAGTCCTAAGTCCCGAGTCCTGTTTTTCAGGCAACGATATTAACCAGCCGTCCCGGCACGACAATCACCTTTTTGACTGCCTGACCAGCAATGTACTTTTGCACGTTCGGGTTCTCAAGTACCAGGCGCTCGATATCATCGCGCGACGCGTCACTCGGAATACGAACCGATCCCCGATGCTTGCCATTGACTTGCACGACCAGTTCGATCTCGTCTTGCAGCAGCGCCGCTTCGTCGACTTTCGGCCAAACGCCTTCCAGGATGTCGGCTCCGAAGCCGAACTCGCGCCACAGGGTCTGGGCGATATGCGGCGCGATCGGGGATAACAACCTGAGCAGGATGCTCATGCCTTCGCGCATCAGCGCGCCCTGGGCCGGTCCCGCATGGTCCTCCAGCAGATTGAGGATCTTCATAGCGGCTGAAGCGACCGTATTGAACTGTTTGCGCTCGTAGTCGAAATTCGCCTGCTGCAGCAACAGGTGCAACTCGCGGCGCGCGCCCTGTTGCGCGGCGGGAGTCGTTGCAGCCGTGGCCGTGGCGGAGGAGATGGTCGCGTGATGATCGTGCGCGAATTTCCACAACCGGCGCAAATAACGGTATGCACCTTCCACGCCGTCGTCGTTCCACGCCAGCGTATCTTCCGGCGGACTGGTGAACATCATGAAAAAGCGCGCGGTGTCCGCGCCATACTGGTCGATCAGCGACTGCGGATCCACGCCGTTGTTCTTCGACTTCGACATGGTGCGGATGCCGCCGGACTCCACGGGTTTGCCGTCTGACTTCAATTTCGCGCCTGTGCGCTTGCCCTGCTCGTCAAATTCGAGTTCGACATCGGCCGGATTGAAGTACTGCACGCGGGCGCCGTCGGACTTGCGCGAGAATATCTCGTTGAGCACCATGCCCTGCGTCAGCAATCGCGTGAATGGTTCGTCGAGTTTCGCCAGGCCGAAGTCGCGCATGACCTTGGTCCAGAAACGCGAATAGAGCAGGTGCAGGATGGCGTGCTCGATGCCACCGATGTACTGGTCCACCGGCAGCCAGTAGTTCACCCGTTCGTCGACCATCTTTTCGTTCTGGTCCGCGCAGGCATAGCGCAGGAAATACCAGGACGAATCGACGAAGGTATCCATGGTATCGGTCTCGCGCTCGGCTGGTTTGCCACATTTCGGACAACTGGTATTCAGGAAATCGGCGCGCTTGTTCAGCGGATTGCCGCTGCCGTCCGGCACGCAATCCTCGGGCAGAACGACCGGCAACTGGTCTTCGGGTACCGGCACGTCGCCACAGCTTGCGCAATGCACGATCGGGATCGGGCAACCCCAGTAGCGCTGACGCGAGACGCCCCAGTCGCGCAATCGCCAGGTGACCTGCTTGTCTCCGAGCCCCTTCGCTTTCAGATCCACCGCGATGGCCTCGACCGATTTCTTGAAATCCAGGCCGTCGTACTGGCCGGAGTGGACACAAATGCCGTGGTCGGCATACCAGGGTTGCCAGGCATCAAGGGAATATTCCTCGCCTTCGACGTCGATGACCTGCGCGATGCGCAGGCCGTACTTCTTGGCGAACGCAAAATCCCGTTCGTCGTGGCCTGGCACGCCCATGACTGCGCCTTCGCCGTAGCTCATCAGCACGTAGTTGCCGATCCAGACTTCGATTTTCTCGCCGGTCAAAGGATGACTGACGAACAGGCCGGTGGGCATGCCCTTCTTTTCCATCGTCGCGATGTCGGCTTCCATGACGCTGCCGCGCTTGCACTCCTCGACGAAGGCGGCCAGTTTCGGATCGCGCTTCGCGGCTTGCGTGGCAAGCGGATGTTCCGCAGCCACCGCGCAAAACGTGACGCCCATGACCGTATCGGCGCGGGTGGTGAATACCCAGAGCTTGTCGGCCTTGCCGTTTAACTCGTAAGGAAAAGCCAGGCGCACGCCGAAACTTTTGCCGATCCAGTTCACCTGCATGGTCTTCACGCGTTCCGGCCAGCCAGGCAGCGAATCCAGCGAGGACAGCAGCTCTTCGGAGTACTTCGTGATGGCGAGGTAGTACATCGGAATCTCGCGCTTTTCCACGAGCGCGCCGGTGCGCCAGCCGCGCCCGTCGATCACCTGCTCATTGGCAAGCACCGTCTGATCGACCGGGTCCCAGTTCACCGTGCCGGTCTTCTTGTATGCGATGCCCTTTTCCAGCATGCGCAGGAACAGCCACTGGTTCCATCGATAGTATTGCGGCGTGCAGGTCGCCAGTTCACGCTCCCAGTCGATGGCGAAGCCCAGCGACTTGAGCTGCTTTTTCATGTACGCGATGTTGTCGTAGGTCCATTTCGCTGGCGGCACGTTGTTGGCCATCGCGGCGTTTTCAGCGGGCAGACCGAAAGCGTCCCATCCCATCGGTTGCAGGACATTGAAGCCGCGCATGCGGTGATAGCGGGAGAGCACGTCGCCGATGGTGTAGTTGCGAACATGGCCCATGTGCAACTTGCCCGACGGATACGGGAACATGGACAGGCAGTAATACTTCGGCTTGCTCGAAACATCGATCGCACGGAAGGTCTTCTTGTCCTCCCACTCTTTTTGCAGTTGCTGTTCGATGCCGGCGGGTTGATAGTGCGGCTGCATGAGGAATCTGACAAAGCGTTGTAAAGTAACCGATTATACCGTCGTGCCCCTGCATCCGTTCAGCACTTGCTGACGTATCTTCGATCGCAGACACCAATGAAAGGGATCACACCATGTTGTTGCGCACCGGACTTTTCGTCCTTTTACTTTTTGCGGCCGATCTTTTGCTCGCTGCGCCCGATGCCGTGGTCGAAGGCATCCAGCTCCCGGCCTGGGTCACCCGCGACGGAAAACGCCAACCGCTCGCCATCGGCACCGAATTGCAGAACAGCGACGAAGTGTCGACCGGCGGCAATTCGCGCCTTCTCCTGCGCCTGGGCGACGGCAGCGTGGTCAAGCTCGGCGAAAACGGCAGGCTGCAACTATCCGATCTCGTGCAAAAGCGCAAGCAAGGATTCCTCGCCGCCACACTGAAAGTGCTCGAAGGCGCATTCCGTTTCACCACTGACGTGGCGGTGAAGGCTCGTGGCAGCCGCGATATCAAAGTGCACTTTCCGACGATCACCGCCGGCATCCGCGGCACCGACATCTGGGGAAAGAATCTCGGCGACAAGGAAGTCGTCGTGCTGATCGAAGGCAAGATAATCGTGGCCCGCACAGGCGACCAGCCCGTGGAGATGAAAGACCCGCTGACTTACCTGCAGGCGCCGAAGACGGGCGCCGCGACGGTCGAGGCGGTTCCCATGGAACAACTGAAGGCCTGGGCAGCGGAAACCGAGATAAGTGACGGCGCAGGCGCGCTGCGCAAAGGCGGTCACTGGAAACTCTATCTCGGCAGCTACCAGCAGCAGCTCGAAGCCTTGTCCCTTTACGATCGCCTGCGCCGTGAAGGTTACCCGGTGCGCATCCAGCCCGGACAAGCGGACGGCGGCCAGATTTATCGTCTGCGTCTCGCCGGCTTTTCCAGCGAACAGGAAGCCAACGCGCTGGGCGCGCGCCTGAAGCAGGGCAACCCCCGGCTCGAACCGATGGCCTCGCTGCAATAGTCCCCACGCTTCCCTGCTTTCGGCGCGTTGTCGCCGAAAGCAGTTTTCGTTGTACCATCGCCGGGCAGCCGAGCTATTCGAAAATCGTGTCCCTCCACCCGGCCCATCATGTCGCGCAAGCATCCCATCATCGCCGTTACCGGTTCCTCCGGCGCCGGGACCACGTCGGTGCGCAAGACCTTCGAGAACATCTTCCACCTCGAACAGATCGACGCGGCGCTGATCGAAGGCGACAGTTTCCATCGTTATGAACGCGATGACATGCGCCGGCTGATCGACGCCTATGAACAGATCGGCGGCCAGGCCATCAGTCACTTCGGGCCGGAAGCAAACCTGTTCGAGGAACTCGAGGCCTTGTTCGGAGAATACAGCCAGCATGGCGGTGGCAATGCGCGGATCTATCTGCACAACGAGGAACGCGCTGCCCGTTATGGCCGCAAAGCCGGCACCTTCACGCCATGGGAGAAGCTGGCGGCGAACACCGACCTGCTGTTCTATGAAGGCCTGCATGGCGGCATCGTCACCGACAAGGTCGACGTGGCCCGCCACGTCGACCTGCTGATCGGCGTGACTCCGACGGTCAATCTGGAGTGGATCCAGAAGATCAACCGCGACATGCAGGCGCGCGGTTACTCGATAGACGTGGTGACGCAGACCATCCTGCGGCGCATGTACGACTATGTGCACTACATCACGCCGCAGTTCTCACGCACCCATGTCAATTTCCAGCGCGTGCCGACGGTCGATACGTCCAATCCCTTCGTCGTGCGCGAGGTGCCGCGGCCGGAGGAAAGTTTCGTCGTCATCAGGCTATCGAATGCGGAGTACCTGAACGTGCCTTATCTGCTGGCCATGATCGAGGATTCCTTCCTGTCGCGGCCGGACACCATCGTCGTGCCCGGAACGAAAATGGAATATGCGATGCAGCTCATCCTGACGCCGATGATCCGCGATCTGGTCAATGAAAGCAGAAAGGCGCGCGAAACCAGGTCTTGAACCACGGAGGGCACGGAGGAGAACCGGAAGAAAAAAGATGGAAAAAATGGCCGCGGTTCACTCATGGCGCCGGCCGGTAACCACCATCCATTGTGGTCCTTCAAATACGCGCCAAGTTTCTCACTTCCCCGGTTATTGTTCTTCTCCGTGTCCTCCGTGGTTCAAGGTTTTGTCCTGTCGTTAACTTATAATCCGGGATCGCAACCGCAATCCGCTCCGTATCCCGAATGTCGCTTCTTGAAGGCCTCAATCCGCAGCAACTCGAAGCCGTCACGCTTCCGCACCAGTCGGCGCTGATCCTCGCCGGCGCCGGCTCCGGCAAGACCCGCGTGCTCACCACGCGCATCGCCTGGCTGATCCAGACCGGGCAGATCAGTCCGCAAGGCCTGCTGGCCGTAACATTCACCAACAAGGCTTCGCGCGAAATGCTGCTGCGCATCTCCGCCATGCTGCCGATCAACACGCGTGGCATGTGGGTGGGCACTTTCCACGGACTGTGCAACCGCATCCTGCGCGCGCACTTCCGCGATGCCGGATTACCGCAGACCTTCCAGATCCTGGATTCGGCCGACCAGCTGGCCATGGTCAAGCGCGTCATGAAGTCGATGAACATCGACGACGAGAAATATCCGCCGAAGCAGGCGCAGTATTTCATCAACAACGCCAAGGAACAGGGCCTGCGCGCGGCGAAGGTCGAAGCCTTAGATGATTTTTCTCGCAAGCTGGTGAGCGTTTACGAAACTTACGATGCGCAGTGCAACCGCGAAGGCGTGGTGGATTTCGCCGAGCTCCTGCTGCGCTGCTTCGAACTGCTGTCGAAGAACGAGATCCTGCGCGAGCACTATCGCGCGCGTTTCAAACATATCCTGGTTGACGAGTTCCAGGATACCAACCGCCTGCAATACTTCTGGCTCAAACTGCTGGCGGGCCCGAAGAACACCATTTTTGCCGTCGGCGACGACGACCAGTCGATTTATGCCTTCCGCGGCGCGCGCGCCGGCAACATGCTCGATTTCGAGAAGGACTTCCATGTCGAGAAGGTCATCAAGCTCGAACAGAATTATCGCAGCCAGGGCAGCATCCTGGATGCGGCCAACGCGCTGATCCGCCACAACCACACGCGGCTGGGCAAGAACCTGTGGACGGCGCAGGGCAGCGGCGAGCCCCTGCGTTTATACGAAGCGATGACCGACTTCGAGGAGGCCGGTTATATCCTCGAAGAAGTGAAGCAATTGAAGAACGAGGGCACCGCGCTTTCGGAAATCGCGCTGCTGTATCGCTCCAATGCCCAGTCGCGGGTACTCGAGCACGCGCTGTTCAATGCGGGAATTTCCTATCGCGTCTACGGTGGGTTGCGTTTTTTTGAGCGCCAGGAAATCAAACATGCGCTGGCTTACCTGCGCCTCGTGGCGAACGCCGACGATGACGGCGCGTTCCTGCGCGTCGTCAATTTCCCGACGCGCGGCATCGGCAACCGCAGCATCGAACAACTGCAGGAAGTTTCCGCCGGACGCGGCATCTCGCTGTGGCAGTCGGCATGCGCCAATACCCTGGGCGGCAAGGCCGGCACCAGCATCGCCGGCTTCGTCAGGCTGATCGAATCGATGCGCTCGGCATGTGAAAACCTGCCGCTGCCGGAAATCATCGACCACGTCGTCGAATTGAGCGGATTGATCACGCACTACCAGAGTGAACGCGAAGGCGAAGACCGCCTCGAGAACCTGGGCGAACTGACCAATGCCGCGGCGTCCTTCGCCTCCGCCGACGGACCGATCGCGCAAGTCACCGAGGAAGGCGAAATCCAGGCACAGGGCTTCCCCGCGCTGGCGACTTTCCTGGCGCACGCGTCGCTGGAAGCAGGGGAACACCAAGCGGCGGCGGGATCCGATGCGTTGCAGTTGATGACCGTACATTCCGCCAAGGGTTTGGAATTCCATGCCGTGTTCATAACGGGCCTGGAAGAAGGCCTGTTCCCGCACGAGAACAGCATTTCCGAACAGGACGGGCTGGAGGAAGAAAGGCGGCTGATGTACGTGGCGCTGACGCGCGCGCGCCGGCGGCTCTACCTCACCCACACGCAGACTCGCATGCTGCACGGGCAGACGCGCTACAACATCGCGTCGCGCTTCCTCGAGGAAATCCCGGAGGAACTGATCAAGCGGGTCAACACGACCAAGTACTCTGCATTCGTCAGCGCCAAGGGCTTCGATCCGGCCTACGAGGCAAAGGCGCCGAAAATGCAAACCACGGTATCAGGCTGGCGCATCGGGCAAAACGTGGTGCATGCGAAATTCGGCACCGGTGTCATCGTCAGCGCCGAAGGGCGCGGCGCGGATGCGCGCGTCCAGGTCAATTTTCGCGAAGCCGGCATGAAGTGGCTCGCGCTCGAATACGCCAAACTGGTGCCCGCCTGAGTCCCTATTGCGCGGCAGGCGGCGCCGGCTCGTCGCGGAACAGGTCGCGGTAGCTCGTGTAAATCGACGGCAGGATCAGCAGCATGACGATCCACAGGCCGGGATTGCGCTCGATGCGGGTCAGGTCGAAGGGCAGCATGAGCAGGACGAGCGGGACCAGGATGATCAATCCGTAGACCAGGAAGGCCAGCATGTTCCTCTGGCAGGCAATGAAACTGGAACGCAGCGCGAGTGCCGGCTTCTCGTTTCTGAACACCACGAGCAACGGCGCAAACCACAGCGCCATGGTCAGCGGCAGCGAAAGCGCCAATCCGAGCAGCAAGGCCATCACGGCCGGTCCCAATGCCTGGATCAGGACCTCCGGATCGACGTTCTGCGCCTGGCCCGAAACCACCTGCTGAATCGCTTCGCCGCCGATCCCGTACATCAGGACCGCGATGATGATGTTGCCGATCAGGTAGAAGCCGCCAAGCGTGATCAGGTTGAGGGTATTGGTGCGGAAGCCGACAAAAAAATGTGCGATCTGGAGTTGGTCGCCTTTCTCCAGCGCCCGGCAGCCGACCATGAGCCCGCCGATGAGCACCGGGGTGCACAGGGCCAGCAGCAATCCGGCGAACGGTATCCACGCGGCGACAAACACCAGGACCCACAGCATCAGCACGAACAACACCCAGACGAAAAAATTCCTGCGCAACAGGACCAGCCCCTGCATCAGCCACTTCAGGCCATGGGAGGCCGGCGCTTTTTCGATATTCATGTCGGTGTTTCCTTCGGGCGTCAGGCCCTGCCCTGGAGCACGGGAGCGGCGGCGCGGTAATTGAAAAGGATCCGGCGAAAGCGCTCCGGGTCGTGCTTGTGGGTGAGTTCTCCCGGACGTGGAAGATGGAAATCGTACAGGCGCGAAACCCAGAAGCGCAGTGCGCCAGCGCGCACCATCCACGGCCACGCCGCCTGTTCCTGGCCGGTGAACGGCCGCACCGACATGTAGGCATTCAGCAATGCGTCCGCGCGCTCGCGGTCGAGCCTGGCGTCGGCATCCATGCACCAGTCGTTCACGGTGATGGCCACATCGTAGACAAAACAATCGACGCAGGCGAAATAGAAATCGATGAAACCGCCCACCCGGTCGCCGTCGAACAGCACGTTGTCGCGGAACAAGTCCGCGTGCACCACGCCGCGCGGCAATCCTTCGCGATGCTGTCGGGCCTGGAAGCGAATTTCCGATTCGAGCAAAGCGGCATCGTCGGCTTTCAGGAATGGATAGATCTCCGGCGCGCAGGCCGTCCACCATTTTGCACCGCGCAGGTTCTCCAGCTGCCCGGGATAAGTACGGCCGGCCAGGTGCATTTCCGCGAGGATTTCGCCGACGCGCGCGCAGTGCTCGGGTCCCGGCGCGGTGACCGGCTGGCCTTCCAGGCACGAGACGATGGCCGCCGGCTTGCCGTTGAGCTCGCCAAGCAATTCATTCTGCAGATTGGCGATCGGCTTCGGGCAGGGCAGGCCGTGGCTCGACAGATGGGCCATGAGGTTCAGGTAGAACGGAAGCTCTTTGCTGGTCAGCTTCTCGAACAGCGTCAGCACATAGCGGCCGTGCGTGGTCGTGACAAAATAATTGGTGTTCTCGATTCCGGAGAGGATCCCGTCCAGCGCATTCGGTACGCCAATCGAGTAGTTCCTGAGCCAGGCCGAAAGCTGCTCGCGGGTAACGGTGGTAAAAACGGACATCGGGCGGTTTCTAGAGATTCAATTGTGCTTCGCGCTCGGCGGCGGTGGGCTCGAAACCGCGTTTTTCGTAGTGGTCGAATATTGCAGCGACCACTTTCTCCGGGTCGTCGATCAATTTGATCAGGTCCATGTCGGTGTCACCGATCATGCCCTCACTCACCATCCGATCCTGGATCCAGTCGATTAGCCCACGCCAATACGAAGATTGCATGAGGATGATGGGGAACCGGCGAATCTTCCCGGTCTGCACCAGGGTCAGCGCCTCCATCAATTCATCCATGGTGCCGAAGCCGCCCGGCACCACGACGTACGCACAGGCAAACTTGACGAACATGACCTTGCGCACGAAAAACCGCGAGAAGGTCTGGCTAATGTCCTGATACTGGTTGGATGACTGCTCGTGCGGCAGTTGGATGTTCAGTCCTACCGAGGGCGATCGGCCGGCAAAGGCGCCCTTGTTTGCGGCTTCCATTGCGCCAGGGCCGCCACCTGAGATCACGCTGAATCCCGCGTCGGACAACCGCCGCGACACGTCTTCGGTCAGCTGATAATACGGATGTCCGCGCGCAATGCGAGCGCTACCGAAGATGCTTACCGCGGGCTGTATGTGAGCCAGGCGTTCGGTTGCTTCTACGAACTCTGACATAATTCCGAATACCCGCCAGGATTCCCGCGCCGCCCATGTCTTCTCGACCAGTTCGGGAGCAAGCGGAACAGGGAGCTTCTGCTTTTCGTTCATATTGGATTTTCGACGCTGATCGTCAATGAAAACGCTCGTGCTGGTGGATGGTTCTTCCTACCTATATCGCGCATTCCACGCGCTGCCCGACCTGCGCAACCGGCACGGCGAACCGACCGGCGCCATCAAGGGCGTGCTGAGCATGCTGGAAAAGCTGCGCAGGGAAACGTCCGCGGATTATATAGCCTGTGTATTCGACGCAAAAGGAAAGACCTTCCGCGACGACTGGTATCCGCAGTACAAGGCCACCCGCTCGCCGATGCCGGATGACCTGATGAAGCAGATCGAGCCCCTGCACGAGAGCGTCCGGGCGATGGGCTGGCCGTTGCTGATGGTCGAGGGTGTCGAAGCCGACGACGTCATCGGCACCCTGGCGAAACAGGCCGAAGCCGCGGGCGTGCAGACCATTATTTCCACCGGCGACAAGGACATCACCCAGCTCGTCAACCCGATGGTGAGGCTGGTGAATACCATGTCCAACGAATCCCTCGACGAAAAAGGCGTGAAAGAGAAATTCGGCGTCGAACCGGCGCAGATCGTCGACTACCTGACCTTGATCGGAGATTCCGTGGACAACGTTCCCGGTGTCGCCAAGGTAGGCCCGAAGACCGCGGTGAAATGGCTGTCGCAATATGGCACGCTCGACGAAGTCGTTGCCCATGCCGGGGAAATCACCGGCGCGGTCGGCGAGAACCTGCGCAAGGCGCTGCCATGGCTGCCGACCGCAAAGAAACTGCTGAGCATCAAATGCGACGTACCTTTGCCCGTGGGGGTCGGCGGACTCGAGCCGCAGCCGCGCAACATCGGCGAACTCACGCGGTTGTTCGAGAGGTTCGAGTTCAAAACCTGGCTGCGGGAACTCGAGGGACAAGGCAGCGCGCCAACGGCGGATGCGCGCCCTTCATCTCCGGAGGGCGAAAGCCAATACGAGCGCACGCCTCGTGCCCCGACCCAGTACGAAGCCGTCATCGCGGATGATCGGCTGAACGTCTGGATCGAGAAAATTAAATCAGCCGGGCTGGTATCCATCGACACCGAAACGACCAGCCTGGATCCGCTGACCGCACAACTGGTCGGCATCTCGCTTTGCGTAGAAGCCAATCAGGCTGCCTACATTCCGGTCGGCCACAACTACAACAGCGCGCCCGCGCAACTGTCCCGCGACCATGTCCTGGCAGCGCTGAAGGACTGGCTGGAACACCCACACTTCCGCAAAGTCGGGCAGAACCTCAAATACGACAAGCACGTATTCGCCAATTGCGGAATCCTGCTGGGCGGAATTGAGCACGACACCCTTCTGCAGTCCTACGTGCTGGAAAGCCATCG
This sequence comes from Betaproteobacteria bacterium, assembly GCA_025351455.1. Taxonomy (GTDB): domain Bacteria; phylum Pseudomonadota; class Gammaproteobacteria; order Burkholderiales; family JACQAP01; genus JACQAP01. The sequence goes on from JANXVW010000137.1 coordinate 43,629, forward strand.
CCCGCACGACATGGACAGCCTCGCCGAGCGCCATCTCGACATCACCACCATCACTTACGACGACGTGACCGGCAAGGGAGCAGGCCGCATACCCTTCGAGCAGGTCGAGGTCGGCCGCGCCACCGAATATGCCGCGGAGGATGCCGATGTGACGTTGCAACTGCACCAGGCGCTGTATCCGCAGATCGAACAGGATGCGAAGCTGCTGAACATTTACCGCACCATAGAAATACCGGTGATGGAAGTGCTGTTCACCATGGAGCGCAATGGCGTACTGCTCGACATCCAGCTCCTCGAGCAGCAAAGCCGGGAGCTCGGCATCAAGATGCTGGGGCTCGAGCAGGCGGTGCACATGCAGGCGGGGCAGCCCTTCAACCTGAATTCGCCGAAGCAACTGCAGGAAATCCTGTTTGAGCGCCATAAGCTTCCGGTGAAGAAGAAAACGCCCGGCGGCCTGCCTTCGACGGACGAGGACGTGCTGCAGGAACTTGCCCTCGATCATCCGCTTCCCAAGCTCATTCTCGAGTACAGAAGCCTGTCCAAGCTGAAGTCGACTTATACCGACAAGCTCCCGCGCATGGTGAACGCGCGAACGGGGCGCGTGCATACGAATTATGCGCAGGCGGTCGCGATCACCGGCCGGCTGTCGAGCAACGATCCGAACCTGCAGAACATCCCGGTGCGCACCGCGGAAGGCCGCCGTATTCGTGAGGCATTCATCGCGCCGCCGGGTTCGGTCATCATTTCCGCGGACTATTCGCAGATCGAGTTGCGCATCATGGCGCACCTGTCGCAGGACAAGGGACTGCTCAAGGCGTTCGCCGCCGGCGAAGACGTCCACCGGCATACCGCATCGGAAATCTTCGGCGCCGAATCGGCGGCGGTGACCAGCGAGCAGCGACGCTACGCCAAAGTCATCAATTTCGGGCTGATATACGGCATGTCCGCCTTTGGACTGGCGTCGCAACTCGGCATCGAGCGCTCAGCGGCGCAGCAATACATGGAGCGTTATTTCCTGCGGTATCCCGGCGTGAAAGATTACATGGAGCGCACCCGCGAGAGCGCGCGCAACCTCGGTTACGTGGAAACCGTGTTCGGGCGCAGGCTCTACCTGCCGGAGATCAAAGCGAGCAATCCCGCGCGACGCCAGGGCTCGGAGCGCGCCGCCATCAATGCGCCGATGCAGGGAACCGCGGCCGACCTGATCAAGCTGGCGATGATTGCCGTGCAGGGCTGGATTGCGAAATCGCGCATGAAGAGCCGGCTGATCATGCAGGTGCATGACGAACTTGTTCTGGAAGTACCGGAGTCGGAGATCGATTCCGTAAAAACCGAGCTACCGAGACTGATGAACAGCGTCGCGACGCTGGACGTGCCGCTCGCGGTGGATCTCGGCGTGGGCCCGAATTGGGAAAAGGCGCACTGACCGGCAAATGCCGGCGACCATCAGCCACCCGGGAGGAGTCATTGCAGGCTGGCCGAACCTGGCCCCATGGTTGGCATCACGTTGCGCGCGCCCAGCGGCAATTTATGGAAAACAAACACAACCGATCCTTTACGCATAGCTGCGAGGTCGCATGCGTAGGAAAGGGCGGCTTGCGGTGCCTTAAACAGCGCCAGCACACCGCGGATGCCTTCTTCCACGACTTCCCAAAGGCCCGACGCGCCGCGAACGATGCGATATGACGGCGGGTAAGGGGTTTGATTGGTTTGCATTGTGGTCCTCCTCGAAGCCTGGTGATGTTTGTAGAAAATCATCCCGCATTCGGGTCAACCATTGCAATCGATGTGCCACCGCGCCATCTCCGCGTCATCGCAAATTTACATGCTGACGCGCCAACGAGTTAGCCATTCGTGCTCCTGCCTGTCGCTGGCGGAAAACGCTGGCGCGACTGTATGGCTTACAGTCCGGGTGCAATTTTTACTGGTGAACATTTCTGTAATTGTCAGTGCGAATCCGGACTGTTGCGCCGGACTTGCGCGGGCGGCGTGGCATTCGTTCCCGACACGAGGGCTCGGTTTCAAAATACGAGGCCATGTCGCTAAACACCTTACTTCTTGACCGATCTCCTTCGCGGTGACAGAAGTTTTTGAACGCGCGAATCAGGAGCGGCTCAGCGTGATGGCTTTTTCCGGACAGGCGACGACGCAGAGTCCACAGGCATGGCAGGCGTCGGCGTTCGAGGCGAATGCCTGTTGCCAACGGTGAGCGAAGCCTTTAAGTTTTCCGCGCAGGCTTAACCCGCGGCGCAATTCGGCTTCGACGGTTCCCATCGTGAATACGTCATAAGGACAGACCGCGACGCATTCCTTCGCGCCTTCGCAGCGATTGCGATCGATGACCGGGTGGAAAACGCCGGGCGGCTGTTTGCAGTCCTTTTGCTCGCTGTCCATTGGCGCCGTTCCTTCAGTAAGGCCGCATCAGCCGGCCGGCTGAAGTGCGCGAACCGGTTCGCTGCCGCCAAGCGAATACTGGATGCCGTGAAGATTGGCGTAAATGCCGCCCTTGGCCAGCAACTCCCTGTGTGTCCCGATTTCCGCGATCTCGCCCTGGTCGAGCACGACGATACGATCCGCATTCTCGATGGTGGACAGCCTGTGTGCGATGACGATCGTCGTTCGACCCTGCATGAGCTCTTCGAGCGCCGCCTGGACATGCTTCTCCGATTCCGAATCCAGGGCCGAGGTCGCCTCGTCCAGGATCAGGATCGGGGCGTCTTTCAAAATCGTGCGCGCAATCGCCAGGCGCTGACGCTGGCCGCCTGACAGGCGGACGCCGTTTTCACCGATCAGCGTGTTGAAACCCTGCGGCATGGCACGAATGAATTCCAGTGCATGCGCTCCTTCGGCTGCACTTTCGATCGCCTCCCGACTTGCTCCCGCGGCCTGGCCATACGCGATGTTCGCCGCCACGGTATCGTTGAACAGCGCGACTTCCTGGCTCACCAGCGCGATATTCCTGCGCAAGCTCGCCAGCGAAAGTGCTTCGATGTCATGGCCGTCTATCGTGATGGTTCCCGCATCGGGGTGGTAGAAGCGCGGCACCAGATTCGCGAACGTCGTTTTCCCGCCGCCCGACGAACCGACCAGGGCGATGGTCTCCCCGGACCGGATCGACAGCGTGACATTTTTCAGTGCCGGCACGTCGGCACGCGGATAACGGAAGCCGACATTGTTAAAACTGATGTCCCCATGCGCGCGTTCGAGCGATGTGGTTCCTTCGTCCTTCTCCGGCTTCTCGTCCAACAGGGCGAACACACTCTCCGCTGCTGCAAGGCCCCGCTGCAAATGCTCGGCTACGCCGGTCAGCCGTTTCAAGGGCGAGGTCAACAACAGCATGGCAGCGAGGAAGGAAACGAATCCACCGACTGTCGTCGCATCGGACTGTGCCTGCTTGGTTGCATAATAGACAACGACGGCGACGGCTATCGCCGCAAGCAATTGCACGATCGGCACGTTGCCGGCAGCGGCCGCCGTCTGTTTCATGCTGAAGCTGCGCAGCCGGTTGCTGGTCGCGGCGAAACGCTGCGCTTCGTATTCCTGTCCGCCGAAAATCTTCACCACTTTGTTGCACTCGACCGTTTCCTGCAGGACCTGGGTGATGTCGCCCATCGCATCCTGGGTTTTGCGGCTCACGTTGCGCAACCGAACATTGAAGTAGCGCACCACCACCGCGATCGGCGGAACCATGATCAGCGACAACAGGGTCAGTTTCCAGTCTAGATAGAGCAGGTAAGCCAGCAGGCCGATCAGCGTCACGGAATCCTTGATCAGCACCGTAACCACGTTGGTGGCCGCGCCGGTAACCTGGGCTGCATCGAAAGTAAATCGTGAAATCAGATTGCCCGTGGTGTTGTCATGAAAATAGCCGAGCGGCAGGGCGAGCATCCGGCGGAACATCATGTCGCGCAGGTCCATCACCACCTTGTTGCCGACCCATGCACTGGCATAAGTTCCGAGGTACGCGCCCGCACCGCGCACGATGTAGAGGAGCACCATGAACACCGGCACCCAGGTGATCAGGAAAGGATCCTTGTTGACAAAGGTGCCGTCGAGGAAAGGCTTCACCGCAACCGGCAATGCAACTTCGGTGGCCGCCGTGATCAGCATGCCGACGATCGACAGCGCGAATACGCCCCAGTACGGCTTGACGTAGCGGAGCAGGCGGAAATAGAGCTGGGTACTGGTCATCTGTAGCATGGCCGCACAATAGCAAAACTACAGGGGTAGCGGACACGACAGGGACAAAAAGGCCCGGCAGGGCCGGGCCGTGAACAGTGAGGTTCAGCGCTTATTTGCCGAAACGATACTGCACCGAGACAAGGAAATTACGCTCGGGGGACGGATAGGCGATGAACGTGTTGGTGGGGAAGGTAATCGCCAGTGCATAGGTGGAATACTTTTCGTCGAACAGGTTTCTTACCGACGCGCCGAAAGTCCAGGCGTCGATCGTGTGGAAAACGCCCAGGTCTGCCGTCCAATAGGACGGCATTTCCCTTCCAAAGGTATTCAATTCATCGCCGTCGTAGAGCTGGCTTCCGACATAGTTTGCGGCGGCATTCAACCGCGTGCGTTCCCATATGGACCAGTCGATCCCGACGTTGGCCATGTGGCGCGGGACTAAGGGAATGCGATTGCCGGATACATCTATTCCTCCGAGGGAGGCCGAACGGAATTTCGCCTCGGTGTACGTGTAATTCGCGAACAGCAGTGCACTTATGGTCAGCGTCCATTTGCCCTCCAGTGTCACGCCCGACCGTTTGGTCGGCGGCAGATTGACGTTTGCAAACGCGTTGGAATCGAAATGGATCTCGTTTTTGAGGTCGGAACGATAGACGGCTATCCGGTATCGGCCCGGGCCAAATTGCGTCTCGAGGCCGAGTTCCGCGTCGTGCGAAGTCTGCGGCTCGATGAATGTCACCGTCGGTGGAATAAAAAAGGCACCAAGGCCGGGAGAATATATTTCGTCCAGGGTCGCAATGCGGAAACTGTATCCGTATTTTCCGTAGATTGCCGCGCTGCCATTGAACTGGTGGCGTGCGCCGATTTCATAAGCGGAAAGATTGCGCGTCTGTTCTCCCGACGCGCCACCCGCGGGAACGGTGGAGTCGCTTGCATCGAACTCGATTCTTTGCAATCGCCCGCCGAGCGACATCGTTGTTCCTGGCAGCAGGGTAGAGACATTTTGGAGATACACCGCGGAATTTTTTTGCTTCGCGGTAGCAGAGGCGGGATTGTTGCGCACCGAGGTGTAATCCCAATCTTCCCAATCCGCTCCGAAAACAAGGCTGTTGTTCACGCCGAATGCAGCGTAGGGAAGCTTGGCTCTCGGCGAAAAACTCCATGTCTCCACTTTAGTGTTGCCGTCCAGGGTCAATCCCGAGAACGCTGCATGAAAGTCGTTTTTCTTTTCGCGATAACCCAGGTCTGCGATCAGCTCGGCATCGCCCAGCCTGAATTTTCCGGAAAGATTGGCGAAACCGCCACTGCGATTGGAAAAGTCCTCGGGCGTTCTCGTGCCGCGGCGATCGGTATCCAATTCCGCCTCGGTGCGGGTACCGGGCAAACGCAGGTCCTGCTTGTCGTAGCCGAGCTTGAGGTTGAGAGTGTGATTGGGATCGAAATTGCGCAGGTCGGCGACAAAGTTATCCTGCACGACACGATTATTTTCCCGGAAATTATCCGAAGTGTAGTGACCCCCATTCAATCCAAGTCCGACCGTCTCGCTTGCGATCTGTCCGCCCACTCGGTAGTCCCGGGTGTTGTAGCTGCCGCCGCCGGCGTAGGTGTCGAATGATTTGCTCGCGGAAACAGGGCCTTTGGTGATGACATTGATCACGCCGCCGGTCGCACCCCCGCCATAGAGGACAGCGCCGCTGCCGCGAACTATTTCGATGCGGTCGATGGATTCGAGGGGGATGGAGGACCAGCGTGCGGTAGTAAGTTCGTACTCGCTCAAGCGCCGGCCATCTAGGAGGACCAGCGTGTTCTGATCGCCGGTAACGCCAAATCCCCGCAAATCCACCTGCATGTCCGGGCTGCCGCTGTTATCGCGCACGAACACACCGGGCTGGCGGGAAAGCAACCTGGGCAGCGAAGTTTCCCCGCTATTGCGAATTTCTTCGCCGGTGATAACGGTCACGCCGATTGGCTGGTCGCCGGGCTTTTCCTCGAAACGCGAAGCCGTAACCACGACTTCATCCGCAACCAGATCCGGATTTTTTTGCGCATGGGCGCTGATGCTGGCCAGACAACCGGCCAGCAGGACGTACATCTGATTTTTGTTCATTACAGCTCCCCTGATGCACAAGCCCGCCGCATGCGCGAATGTTAGAAAGGGAGTTCAGCAAGGAACAAGGCTGGTGAAGGGGATACCCACACCGGATGCCCGCCCCGCGCGGAATCTCCGTTCGCGTCCAATGGGCCGGTATCCGGGCTTGCGCTTCGGGCGTGCCGCCTTCCCATGAGGGTTCACCGTTGTTCCGGCCAGCCTTCACAGTGGCATCGTGACACGCCCCAATAGTCGCCTACCGTTGCGGGGGCAGCACAGGAATAGCGCCGCTGGGAGCATACAGCCCCGGCAAACGCGCACCTGTTTCCCGTTTGACCCCTCCAAAGAAAATTGGGCGGGGCACCCGAGAACGTGCGGCGATTCTAACCTATTGGCATGTGTGGCCGGCAAACGGGTTTGCCTCGTTGGGGCAAGTGGTCGGTTGTTGAGCCGCTCCAAGGTGGTCGAGAAGGGGCGTCACTACATATGCCAAAGCACATTCAAAAAAATCCGTTAGCAGTTGACTTGTCACGCTTTTCATAACTATAGTGGAACCCATGGAAGCCGAGCTTACCGCCCTCGACGACAAGATAAGTCAACTCGTGCAGCTGACGCTGAAACTCCGCCAGGACAATTCCCAACTGCGGCAGAATCTGGCATCCGCACAAGGCGAGAACAAGCGTCTTGCGGAGAAAGTGAATACGGCCGCGGTTAGACTCGAAACCCTGCTTGCGCAGATTCCGGACGGCGCGGAATGAGCACCCAGACCAAAGGCGGCCTCGATGTAAGCATCATGGGCCGCGAATTCCGCATCGCCTGCGCCGAGGAAGAACAGAGGGACCTGCTCAAGGCAACCGAATACCTCAACAACAAGATGCGCGAAATACGCGATGCCGGAAAGGTCATCGGCGTCGAGCGCATTGCCATCATGGCGGCGCTGAACATCACGCACGAATTCCTTTCCACGCGGGTGGAAGGCGGATTTGATGTCGGCGAGTTTAAGCGTAGAATCTCCAGCATGCAGGCAGCCATCGACCAGGCCCTGAACGGTCAGGATGAGTTGTTCTGACACCAGTCAATGTCCCCTGCGGCGTTCGTCAGGCTGTAATTCTTTGAACCAATGTTAATCACCTTGGTTGCTGCCTAAAGTAGCGCTGTTGTGCGCGTCCCATCGGGAAGCGCCTGATGTGCTCGGAAAGCGACCGCCTTGAACCCTAGGTTCAAGATGCCGGCCTGACGGGAATCGCGGGGGGCACCCTTTTCCATAGCGAGAAAAGCGGGATGCGGGCGGCTTTGCTTTTGCTAAAGTCCGGCATCCGATAGAGTTCCGGTATTCCGGAACTCTTTTTTTTGCGCGGCAGAATCATGAATTACTGGCTGATGAAGTCCGAACCGGGCGTGTTCGGTGTCGACGATCTGGCGAAATCGCCCGGGAAGACCGCCGCCTGGTGGGGAGTCCGCAACTATCAGGCACGCAATTTCATGCGCGACCAGATGCTGGTTGGCGATCGCGTTTTCTTCTACCACTCGAGTTGCCCGGAACCTGGCATCGCGGGAATCGCCAAGGTGTCGAAGCTCGCCTATCCGGACGAAACGCAGTTCGATCACAAGAGCGAATATTTCGACCCCAAGGCTTCGCGCGACGCCCCGCGTTGGTTCAATGTCGACGTCACCCTGGTCAGGAAAACCCGCCTGCTGAGCCTGCCGGAAATGCACAAGCATGCGGAACTCGCCTCGATGCGCGTGCTCCAGCGCGGCAACCGGCTGTCGATTACCCCGGTGGAACCGCATGAAGCAGAGTTCATTCTGAAACTGCTATAGCCGGGCTTTGCTCATGGAATGGTGGATCGTTTATCTGTTGATGGGTTTGTTCGTCGGTTTCTTTGCCGGACTGCTCGGCATCGGCGGCGGATTGATTCTCGTGACCCTGATGGTGTACATGTTCACCGTACAGGAATTCCCGGCCGATCGCCTGCTGCACCTCGCACTCGGCACTTCCATTGCCAGTATTGTCTTCACCTCGATTTCCAGTTTGCGCGCTCATCACAAACACGGTGCCGTGCGCTGGGACATCCTGCGTATTGCGGTGCCGGGACTGATCGCAGGCACCTTGTTCGGCACGTTCGTTGCCGACCAGATGAAATCGAAGTACCTGGCGATTTTTTTCGTCGTCTTCGTCTATTACTCGGCGGTGCAGATGTTCGCCAATGTGAAGCCGAAGCCGACGCGGCAGCTCCCCGGAAAAACCGGCATGACGGCGGTGGCGATAATCGTCGGCATAGTCTCGAGTCTAGTGGGCGTCGGAGGCGGTGTGATGACCATCCCGCTGATGAGTCTGTGCAACGTGCCCATGCGCCAGACCATAGGCACCTCGGCCGCGCTAGGCCTGCCGATTGCCCTCGCCGGTACGGTCGGCTTCATTGTTACCGGCCTGGGCAAGGACCATCTGCCGCCGCTCACCGTTGGTTACGTCTATCTGCCGGCGCTGGTCGGGATCGTGATCGGCACTTTCGTCACGGTGCCGTGGGGAGCCAAGGCGGCCCATACCCTGCCGGTGACGACGTTAAAAAAGATTTTCGCGGTGATCCTGTTCATCCTCGCGACCAAAATGCTCTGGTCGCTGTTCTGATCAGCGCGTCCTGAACCAACCGGCGATGCTCATGCGTTCGCGCGTCGCCGGCAGCACTTCGTGGGCGAATTGCGCGCTCAGAAAAGCCACCAGCCTGCCGCCCTGCGGCAACACGTCTGCGAATTCCGCGCAGTCTCCGTTGAGGTAAACGCGCAGCGCACCGCCCTCTTCCGCGAGCCAGTTTTCGTTCAGATAAAGCACGCAAGACAACTTGCGGTGGTCGTCGCCACGAAGCTGATCGACATGCCGGGTATAAAACGCACCCCGCGGATAACAGGCGAAATGACATTCGAAGTCGAGCAAGCCCAGTTGCAATGTTCGGTTCAGCAAGAGCCGCAGCTTTTCGAAGCGCTCGAGGCAGTCGCGCTGCGCATCGCCCGATCCGGGTGGCTGCATCCACAGGATTTCGTCGCTACGGATCTGCGGAAGCGTGCGGCGGCCTTTGCCGCGTCCGACCGCAGCATGATGGAAATCCCCGCGCTTCTTCGATGCCCGGCATTCGCCGATGAGCGCGGCGGTCAACGCCGGCTCGATAAAATCATCGACCACCATCCAACCCTGCAGTGCGAGGCTGTCGGCGATCCGGTCGAGATTCTCCCGTTCGGTGAATCCGGCCAATGTGCGGCGGCGTCTAGACGCGCCCTGCCTTGAAGGTATCGCACGCCGGCAACTCGCCGGATTCCAGACCGCGCCGGAACCATTGAACGCGTTGTGCTGAGCTGCCGTGGGTGAAGCTTTCCGGGGCGACATAACCCTGCGCCTGCTTCTGCAGGCGATCATCCCCGATGGCGGCAGCAGCATTCAATCCGGATTCCACGTCACCAGCCTCAAGGATATGCCGCGAGCGGTTGGCATGGTTCGCCCAGATGCCCGCATAACAGTCGGCCTGCAACTCCTGGCGCACAGACAATTGGTTTGCGCGCTCCCCGCTCGCTCGTTCCATTGCCGCATGCACTTTGCCGGAAATGCCGAGCAGGTTTTGCACATGGTGGCCAATCTCGTGGGCCACGACATAGGCCTTGGCGAATTCACCCGGCGCGCCAAAGCGTTTCTCCAGCATTTTGTAGAAATCGAGATCGATGTAGACCTTGCGGTCTCCGGGACAGTAGAACGGCCCGACCGCGGATTGGGCGAGGCCGCAGGCAGAACGCACGGCACCCGTAAACAACACCAGTTTCGGCTTTTCGTAAGTGGACCCGCCGCGCTGGAATATTTCCCCCCAGGTATCTTCGGTATCCGCCAGGACGACTGACACAAAATCCTTGAGTTTGTCCTGCACCGGATCGACCGGAACAGCCTGCTGTTGACCGGAGGGCGCCGGCCCCTGGCCGGCATCCTGCAAGATTACGCGCGGATCGACACCAAAGAACATGGCGATGAGGGCCATGACCACGACCCCCACGCCCCCACCGGCGATTCCGCCGATCCCTATTCCGCGCCGGTCTTCGACGTTCTCGCTACGCCTGCCGTTTTCCCAAAGCATTGGCCCCTCCAGGATGTGCAACGCGGTTACTTGCCATAGCGCTCACGCAATAACGCTTTTTGCACCTTGCCCATTGCGTTGCGCGGCAAATCTTCGACAACATGCACCTGCTTCGGCACCTTGTAGTTGGCAAAGTTCTTTTTCAGTTCGGCAATCATGGCAGCCGGATCGAGCTTGGCGTCTTTTCTCGCGACCACCACCGCGGCGACGGTTTCGCCAAAATCCGGATGCGGGACGCCGATGACCGCGGACTCCGCCACCCCGGGCAGTGCATCGAGCGCCAATTCGATTTCTTTCGGATAGACGTTGTAGCCGCCGCTGATAATCAGATCCTTGGCGCGACCTACGATGGAAACATATCCGTCGGCATCGATCGTACCGACGTCGCCGGTCCGGAAATAACCGTCCGCGGTGAACTCCTCGCGGGTCTTCTCGGGCATGTGCCAGTATCCGGCAAACACGTTTTCACCCTTGATCTGAATGCCGCCGACGTCACCGCGGGGCAGGGGCCGGTCCTGTTCGTTCGCCACTCTGACCGATACGCCTGTAAGCGGAAAGCCGACACTGCCGCCACGGCGTTGCGCATCGAGCGGGTTCGAGCAGATCATGCCCGCTTCCGACATGCCGTATCGCTCGAGGATGGTTTGCCCGCTGCGCGCCCGGAAATCCTCGAATGTCTCGAGCAGCAGCGGCGCAGATCCAGAAATGAAGAGGCGCATGTTGCGACACACTTCGCGATCGAACTGCGGCTGGGCCAGCAATCTCGTATAGAACGTCGGCACACCCATCATCACAGTCGCACGCGGAAGATCGCGCAACACGAGCGCCGGATCGAACTTCCTGTGCCAGAGCACCCGCGCGCCGGACAACAACGCGCAATGATTGGCGACGAACAGACCGTGGATGTGGAATACCGGCAGCGCATGCAGGAGCACATCGCGCTCGCTGAATCCCCAGCAATCGATCAGTGCGCGTGCATTGGACAGCAGATTGCGATGCGTCACCATCGCGCCTTTGGAGCGCCCGGTTGTCCCCGACGTATACAGGATCACGGCGACATCGTCCGGTGCGGAGTCGACTGTCACGAACTCACTGGGCAAGGCAGCGGCGGCGTCTGCCAGCGAACCGCGACCTTCCCCATCCAATGTCAGGACCCGCGTAGCGACAGCCGAGAGTTCGCGCATCAGGTCGAGTGACTCGGGCTTGCATACGACAATACGGGGCTGCGCATCCTGCAGGAAATACGTCAGTTCGCTGCGCTGATAGGCTGTGTTGAGGGGAAGGTAAACCAGTCCTGCCCGCAGGCAGCCGAGATAGAGAAACAGGCTGGCGGGTGATTTTTCGACCTGCACGGCGACGCGATCGCCGCGCACTGCACCCGCTTCGATTAACAGGCGGGCAAACCGCGCGGATTCACGCGCGAGGTCGGCGCGCAGATGCGTTTTCCCGTCGTCTGTTTCGAGGAACACCCGCTCCGGGCCGGCATCAATCGAGGCCGCAACCGCTGAATAGAAATTTGCCGTCATCGACGATTCAAATCAGCGTGTCGATTACGCCGGCGCGCATGTAATCTTCCACGCCGCCCGGCTCGCTGCGCCGGCGCAGGACGCGCGCCATGGCGGCGGGCGGCAGCACTTGCACGTTTGCGCCTGGCAAAGCGACGACGCGTGCAGCCGGCGCAGCCAGTGCGACATAAATCCCGCCGGCTGCATCGCCGAGGACTTGCAAGGTTACCCGGTGTCCGTTCAGGCGCAACGACGACAGCACCAGGGCGAGGTGCGCGATATATTCAGAAAGCATGACTCGTTCGTCGCGCACGGTCGGTGCCTGCCCGGGAGAATCGAGGAAAACCGTCACAGGCTCGCCGGGTCGTTCCCCGGCCATGGCCAGGCATTCGCCGGCCAGCGTCCACGCCGCCAGCGCTCCCACCGGATTACCGTCGATAAATCCGAAAAACGCGTTCGACGAGGTTTTACTGCTGCGGCCGAACAACACCCCATCCATCCGGTGCAGTTCTACGCCCTCGGGAATGATCTCGTGGAGCATCGCCGGCAGGTTGCCCGACGCACTGCGCGGCGGTGAGGGCGCCATCCCCTGTGCGAGCAGACGCGTGCCGAGCCGAGTGTGCTGCTCGCGCAGGTTGGGTGGCACGGCTGTCGCGCAACCTGCAATCCAGTCGCGCGCCGCGTTGCGATAAGCATCCAACGAGTCTTCGCACAAGCGATCTGCCGGCAGCAGTTGCGAACGCGCCGCGCCGCCCATCAACGCGGTCACTGCGCCCGCATCGGTTGCATCGAGTTCGGCGATGCCGCCCAATGCCTGGATGACGGCCGGACCCGACATCGCCAAGCGCGAAGACTCGCTGTAGACACGTTGCGCGCAGGTGGCGGCAAGCATGCTCGCGCCGCCGAAGCAGTCGCGCCCGATCAGGCCGAGCATTTGCAATCCGGCCAGCCGCAGGTCGAGCACATGCCGGTAGAGCTGGCGAAACGCACCCAAGGCGGCCAACCCCTCGTCGAGCCGCGCGCCCGCGGAATCCAGGCAAAAAATAAACGCCCGGCCCGCGGCATGGCTTTGCTCCAGCAAAGTGGACAACGCCTGGGCCTCGGCAACACCGAGCGATCCGCCGGCGACGTGCCTGTCGGTCGCGATCAGCGTTACTTCGCAGCCGCCGATCATGCCGATGCGGGCGATCATCGAGCCATGCGCCTGCGCCTGGCCGCGCTCCGGCGTGCCGCTGTCGAGCAGCGCCGTAATACGCTGCGCCGGCGGACTTGCCGAAAATAGATCTCCCGGCATCAGACGCCGCACCAGCGCCGCGCGATTTCCTCGTACGCGGCTACCGATTCCGTTACGCGATCGACGACGCAATACTCATTGGTCTGGTGCGCCATCTGCGCTTCGCCCGGCCCGAGAATGACCGTAGGAGGCGTGTTGTAGGCAACGTTCAGCGCCGCGGCGTCAGTGAAGTAAGTTGCCACCCGCGGCTCCGGACGATTGCCCAGAAATGGTTGCATGACTTCGAAAACTTCCTGGACCCACGGATGAGCTGGCGCCGTGTACACGCTCTCCAGGTCGAGGAAAGCCTCGAGCTCGACTTCCGGACCAAGCTGGCGCATCAGTTCGGCTTTCAACTCCGAATGCTTGATGCCGGGGATCGTTCGGATATCAATGCCGATCACCGCCTCGTCGGGCACGGAGTTGATGTTGAGCCCGCCGCGGATCGTGCCAACATTCAGTGTTGCCTGGCCCATAAGGGGGTGCGGCGGATTGGTGAAGCGGAAGTTCTCCAGGATCGAAACGGCGCGCGCCGCCTTGAACACCGCGTTCACGCCTTTTTCCGGCATCGACCCGTGCGCGGTGACGCCGCGGGTGCGTGCATTCAGCCAGAACGCGCCACGATGGCCAACGAAGGGATAATTCGATGATGGCTCGCCGACCACGACCGCGCCGGCGCGGCCAAGCGCGCCGGTCTTATGCGTGAGATGGAAGGCGCCTTCACAACCTGTTTCCTCGCCTGCGGTGATCACCAGTTCCAGGCCGGGGGATCGCGCCAATTTGTCAGCGAGGTTCAGCGAAGCGACGACGAAAGCCGCTACACCGCCTTTCATGTCGCTGGATCCCCGCCCGTAGAGCTTGCCGCCCTCCGTGTCTGCGGCGAACGGATCCATCTTCCACTGCGCCGCGCCGAGCGGCACGGTGTCGATGTGCCCGGTGAAGCACAGTGGCGCCTTGTCAGCGGAACCGCCGATGGTCGCCACCAGGCTCGCGCGTTGCGGTGACAGTTCGTGATACTTGATCGAAAAACCGGCTTTCTCCAGCAAGATGCCAAGGTGACGGGCGCATTGCGTTTCCTGGCCCGGGGGATTAATGGTATTCATGCGCACGATCTGTTTGGTGAGTTCAATCGCGTCGGGATAGGCCGCCATGTTCTCTGTCTCCTCAGTTCCTTTCGAAGTACGCGGCCCGCACTTCGGCGTTTTCACGCAATGCCGCAGCATCGGCCTCGGCAACCACCTTGCCTTGCGTCAGCACATAGGCGTGATGCGCAATGGCCAGTGGCTGTTTCAAATTCTGTTCGACCAGCAATATTGTGACGCCAGTTTCATTTTGCCAGACATGGTACCCGCAAGCGGGCGGAGGCGCTCTTTGAGCCGCGGCAAAGTGTCGAATACCCCGGCACGCGTGGTGGTGGTATCGGCGGTGGCATTTGCGCAGGCGCTTATCAGCAGGTTTTCCCGCACGGTCATTCTCGGAAAGACTTCGCGGCCTCCGGATAGAGAAAGGAGGGTATTGAGCGCATCCGGCATAGGTAACGCGCCGGACCAGGGCAAAAAAAGAGCGGCACGCGGCCGCTCTTTTTTCAAAACGCGATTTTCTACTTCTTGCGCAATCGGCGGATGGCAGCCAGTTGCGCCGCCATCATCGAGAATTCCGCTTGTAACGTGGCGATTTCCTGTTTGTCTGTCGCATTCCTCAGGGCTTCCTCGGCGCGTTCTTGGGCTTCGAGCGCCTTGGCCTCGTCGAGGTCATGCCCGCGAATTGCTGTATCGGCCAGTACGGTGACCATGGAGGGCTGGACTTCGAGAATGCCGCCCGCTACGAAAATCAGGTTCTCTTCACCGCCGCCCGCGGGCTTGATCCTCACCGCGCCCGGCTTGATTCGCGTGATCAGTGGCGTATGCCGGGGATAGATGCCGAGTTTGCCGGCTTCTCCCGGCAGGACGACGAATTCCGCTTCGCCGGAGAAAATCTGCTGTTCGGCGCTGACGACGTCTACGTGAATGGTGTTGGCCATTATTGACTTTCGCCTTACTGCAGCGTCTTCGCCTTCTCGAATGCTTCCTCGATGCCGCCGACCATGTAGAACGCCTGCTCGGGAAGGCTGTCGCATTCGCCGTTGACGATCATCTTGAAGCCCTTGATGGTTTCCTTGAGCGGCACGAACTTGCCCGGGGAACCCGTGAACACTTCGGCAACGTGGAACGGTTGCGACAGGAAACGCTGGATCTTGCGCGCCCGCGAGACCGCCAGTTTGTCTTCGGGCGAAAGCTCGTCCATGCCCAGAATCGCGATGATGTCGCGCAACTCCTTGTAGCGTTGCAGCGTGGCCTGGACCGCGCGCGTCGTGTTGTAGTGGTCTTCGCCGATGACGTTCGGGTCGATCTGGCGCGAGGTCGAATCGAGCGGGTCCACTGCGGGATAAATCCCGAGCGAAGCGATGTCACGCGACAACACCACCGTGGCATCCAGGTGGCCGAAAGTGGTCGCGGGCGACGGATCGGTCAAATCATCCGCCGGCACATACACGGCCTGGATAGACGTGATCGAACCGGTCTTGGTCGACGTGATGCGTTCCTGCAGGCGGCCCATTTCTTCCGCCAGGGTCGGTTGATAGCCCACTGCGGAGGGCATGCGGCCCAGCAGTGCAGACACTTCGGTACCGGCCAGCGTAAAGCGGTAAATGTTATCGACGAAGAACAGGATGTCGCGTCCCTCGTCCCGGAATTTTTCCGCCATCGTCAAGCCGGAAAGCGCGACGCGCAGGCGGTTGCCCGGTGGTTCATTCATCTGGCCGAACACCATGGCCACTTTGGATTCGGTCAGGTTGTCGAGCTTGATGACGCCCGCTTCGGACATTTCGTGATAGAAGTCGTTGCCTTCGCGGGTGCGCTCGCCGACGCCGGCAAATACCGACAAGCCGGAGTGCTGCTTCGCGATGTTGTTGATCAGCTCGAGCATGTTCACGGTCTTGCCCACGCCGGCGCCCCCGAACAGGCCGACTTTACCGCCCTTGGCGAACGGGCAGACCAGGTCGATCACCTTGATGCCGGTTTCGAGCAGATCGACGGAAGGCGACAAGTCGGCAAACTTCGGCGCCTGCTGGTGAATTGAACGGCGCTCATCGGACTTGATCGGACCGGCTTCGTCGATTGGCCGGCCAAGCACGTCCATGATGCGGCCCAGCGTGCCGATTCCGACCGGCACGGAGATGGCGGCACCGGTGTTCTTTACTTTCATGCCGCGGCGCAAGCCATCGGAGGAGCCCAGCGCGATGCAACGGACCACCCCATCGCCAAGCTGCTGCTCGACTTCGAAGGTCAGTCCTTTTTCAGCAAACGAAGCGTCGTTGGACTCTTCGAGCACCAGCGCGTCATACACCTTTGGCATGGCTTCGCGCGGGAACTGGATGTCGGTCACGGCGCCGATGCACTGGACGATTGTTCCTTGGTTCATGATGTTTTCCTAAAACGTAATTCGAATTCGTTGAGGGTGTTTAATCAGACCGCCTGGGCACCTGGACGATTTGGTCTCCCCATCACATTCGCACAGTGAACAAGGGTGTCGCCCATCGTTGCCCGGCGCAGCGCATTCATACTGCCGCCGCACCTGGAAGATTTGGTCTCCCCATCACGCTCGCACAGCGAGCATGAGTGTCGCCCATCGTAGCCCGGCGCGGCGTCTTCATACTGCCGCCGCTCCGCCGACGATCTCTGACAATTCTTTCGTGATGGCTGCCTGGCGGCTCTTGTTGTAAACCAGGGTCAGCTCGTCGATCAGCGTCGCGGCATTGTCGGACGCGGATTTCATCGCCACCATGCGCGCCGATTGTTCCGACGCCATGTTTTCCGACACGCCCTGATAAACCACGGCCTCAATGTATCGCGTGAGCACCTGGTCCAAAACAACCTTGGCTTCCGGCTCGTAGATGTAATCCCAGTTGCCTTCCGGCGTGCCAATCCGCTCACCGGTAAGTGGCAGCAATTGTTCCATCACCGCTTCCTGCTTCATGGTGTTGATGAAGCGGGTATAGAAAATGATCACGCGGTCGAAACGGTCTTTCGTGTAACCATCGAGCATGATCTTGACGGCTCCGATCAGATCTTCAAGCTTCGGCCGGTCACCCAGGGCAATCGACTGCGAAATGATGTTCGCGCCGAGACGCTGCATGAAACCGAGGCCCTTGCCGCCGATGCAACAGACATCGATCTCTTCGCCCTCAGCCTGCCATTGCTTGTACTGGTTCAGCGCCATGCGCAGGATGTTGGTGTTCAGTGCGCCGCACAGGCCTTTGTCTGTGGTCACGACGATGATGCCGACGCGCTTTACCGTATCGCGCTCGACAAGGAACGGATGGCGATACTCGGGATTGGCGTGCGAAATATGCGCCGCGACGTTGCGGATTTTCTCGGCATACGGACGCGCCGCACGCATGCGCTCCTGCGCCCTGCGCATTTTCGAAGCAGCGACCATTTCCATCGCCTTGGTGATCTTGCGAGTGTTCTGCACACTCTTGATCTTGGTGCGTATTTCTTTTGTGCCCGCCATCGATTCTCAGTCCGGATTACAGGGTTGTCGTTGCAGCGTTGCCGCTCGCTGCCCGTCAATAGCTGCCGTTTTTCTTCCAGTCCTTAATCGCTTCGTTCAGTGCCTTCTCATCGTCGCCAGTCAATTCCTTGTCCATGCGACCGGCAAGCGCCGCGTACTTCGTTTTCGTGTAGTCACGCAGGGACTTTTCTGCGGAAAGCGCCTTCTTCACGTCGATATCATCGAAATAGCCATTGTTCACCGCGAACAAGGTCAACGCCATTTCCCAAACCTGCAGCGGCTGGTACTGCTGCTGTTTCATCAGTTCGGTGACCATGCGGCCGCGTTCGAGTTGTTTGCGTGTGGATTCGTCGAGGTCAGAGGCAAACTGCGCAAAGGCGGCGAGTTCGCGATATTGGGCCAACGCCAGACGTGCACCACCACCCGTATCCTTGCGCTTCATGATCTTGGTCTGCGCAGCGCCCCCTACCCGGGACACCGATACACCAGCATTTATTGCGGGCCGGATGCCGGCGTTGAACAAGTCGGTCTCCAGGAAGATCTGACCGTCGGTAATTGAAATCACGTTCGTCGGCACGAATGCGGACACGTCGCCGGCCTGTGTTTCGATGATCGGCAATGCGGTCAGCGATCCGGTCTTGCCTTTGACCGCGCCTTTGGTAAAGCGCTCGACCCAGGCTTCGCTTACGCGTGCAGCGCGCTCCAGCAAGCGTGAGTGCAAATAGAACACGTCGCCGGGATACGCCTCACGGCCCGGCGGACGACGCAACAGCAGCGATACCTGGCGATAGGCCCAGGCTTGCTTGGTCAAGTCATCATAAATAATCAGCGCGTCCTGGCCGCGATCACGGAAGTACTCCCCCATCGTGCAACCGGAATAAGGTGCGATGTATTGCAAGGCCGCGGATTCGGACGCCGTTGCGGCAACGATGATGGTATAGGCCATCGCACCGTGCTCTTCGAGCTTGCGCACTACGTTTGCGACGGTCGATGCCTTCTGGCCGATGGCGACGTAAACGCAGAATATATCCTTGCCCTTCTGGTTGATGATGGTGTCCACCGCCACCGCGGTCTTGCCGGTCTGGCGGTCGCCGATGATCAGTTCGCGCTGTCCGCGTCCGATCGGCACCATTGCATCGATTGCCTTCAGACCGGTCTGGACCGGCTGCGAAACCGATTTGCGCCAGATCACACCCGGCGCAACTTTTTCGATGACGTCTGTTTCCTTGGCGTTGATCGGGCCCTTGCCGTCGATCGGCTGTCCCAGCGCATTTACCACGCGACCGAGCAGTTCGGGACCGATCGGCACTTCCAGAATGCGGCCCGTGCTCTTGACCGGATCGCCTTCGGAAATGTGTTCGTATTCACCCAGCACCACCGCACCCACCGAGTCGCGCTCGAGGTTTAGTGCGAGGCCGAACGTGTTGCCCGGAAATTCCAGCATTTCCCCCTGCATCACATCGGCGAGGCCGTGAATGCGGCAGATGCCATCGGTAACGGAAACGACGGTGCCTTGGGTGCGCACCTCGGAAGACGACGCGAGATTCTGGATCTTGCTCTTGATCAGCTCGCTGATTTCGGACGGATTCAACTGCATGGGTCAAAACTCCTATTTCGTG